>JAMCQY010000126.1:3016-3364 GCA_023381945.1 Deltaproteobacteria bacterium | reverse complement strand
CCCGGTCTTTGTAATAAGTGGCAGTCTGGCCGGTGGCCACCCGGTCGCCCTGGACGAAGCGCACCGAACCCTGGGCGACGATGCGGTCGATCTTGTCTCCGCCCAATTCCCCCAGGGGATTTTGCCCGGCCGCCTCTTTGGCGTCATTCTTGGATGCCGCGGGAGCCGGAGTTTTAGCCTTGGCGGCCTCGGGTTTTTTCTGAAAATAGACTCTTAATTGGTCGGAATACAGGATGTTTTCCCCATAGGTGGCCTTCACCTGGCCACTGAAGATAATGAGGCCGGCGATCTGATCCGCTTCCAACTTTTGCGAGACAATGTGCAGGGGGAATTCCCCGCCGGGTTTGG
>JAMCQY010000126.1:907-2973 GCA_023381945.1 Deltaproteobacteria bacterium | reverse complement strand
TTCAGTTCCACTTTTAAATCCTTGCCCTGGACCCGTAGGGCCGGATCGCTCAAAAGCACGTCTTCCGGGGCCGTCAGCACCCGGGTGCCCGGATCATAGATGGCCAGGCTGGTATTGATCTGCATCTCGCCCCGCGTCATCTCCACGTTGCTCTTCAAGGTCAAAACCCTGGTCTTGGTATTGAAGAGGCCTTCGTCGGCCTTGACATTAACGTGTTCCCCGGGACCGAAGAAATCCACTTTTACTCCGGTGATTTTGACTTGCAACTGATCTTTATCAAAATCGGCCTGCTTCCCCGCCAGCACCCAGCGCTTGTCACCCTCGACGATTTCAGTGAGGGACAAATTCTCCATGCGGGACGGGGCCGCCGCCGGCGGCGGTTTGGGCGGCGGCGGAGCCGGGCGGTTTAGCTCCAAAAGCCCCCAAGAGGCCGCAAACAGCAGGAGCGCCAGGCCCACCAGCCAAGGCCAGCTCAAAAATCTCCGCCAGCCCTTTCGACTTTTAGACATAATAATTTTCATGCCAATTTAGCCATTTTTCTAGAGGAATTATATTAACCTTGGGAAAAAGAGTAAAGGCTTATCTGGGGGGTAGCTATCAGCTTATCAGCGGTCAGCTTTTAGCTAAAAGATTAGAAGCCTAAGATCGGTTGGCGGGGCGGGAGTCTCGCCCGCCGTGTAGGGTGCGCCCTGCGCCCCAGAAGACAGGCGAGGGCGCCTGTCCTACATATTATGCCGCTGGAGCAGCCGCAGCCGTTGAAAACCGCCGAAGGCTGTGAAGAGTACCAAGTAGCCGAAGCAACTGAACCAGACGATGGGGGTATAAGAGCGGATCAGGTCGATAACGCGCTTTTGTCCGGCGGTGAGAAAATAAGCATGGCTATGTTCTATGACTTCGACAGAATAGGTTGCGGTCTTTATCGGCGAGGATTCCTGGTACACAATCCGGATGGGCACATACATCCAGATGGCCGTTACCGTAAGCATGGCCAGCAGGCAGAAAGCGGCAAGGGTGGCGAAGATGGCGAGATAAATATTTTTCATCGATCTGCAGTGGTGGGGCGAGCGTCCCGCCCGCCGGTTTTGGCTCTAGTAATTTTTTTATAGATCTCTCTTCCTTGGCCACCATAAACCGGCGGGCACAGCCCGCCCTATTATTTTGGCTTCTCCTCGGTAACCCACAGTTTGACTATCTCCCCCCACCTCCCCCGGGCCTTAATAATCAAATCGCAGACCTCCCGGACCGCGCCGCGTCCCCCGGGGCTCATGGTCACCCACTGCGCCGCAGCCAACACCTCGGGCACGGCGTCGGCCACCGCTACGGCCAGGCCCGCCCGGTTCATGATGGACAGGTCCACCAGGTCGTCACCCACCATTGCCACTTGTGAGGCCTGAAGCTGCATGGCGGCCATAATCTCCTCCAGCACCGCCACCTTGTCCCGCAGACTCTCGTGAAAGCGGTTAATCCCCAATTCCTTGGCCCGGTGGTAGGCCGCATCGGAGCGCCGCCCCGACAGTAAGGCTACCTCGATCCCGGCCCGCTGGGCCATTTTAATGCCGTGGCCGTCCCGCACGTGAAAGACCTTGAGGGCCTCGCCCTTGGCGTCGAAATAGAGGCACCCGTCGGTGAGCACCCCATCCACATCGAGGATCAGCAGGCGGATATTTTGGGCCCGTTGCCATACTTCGGGTGGGTAGTCAGGGAAATTCAAGGCCTGGTCCTTTTATGGGACTTCTCACGCCAAAACGCCGAGACGCAAGAGAATTAACCGCAGATGAACGCAGATTAGCGCCGATAAAGCATAAATCTGTGTTCATCGGCGTTTATCGGCGGTTCAATGTTGTTCACGGCAAAACTCATGCAGGGCCCTCAACTCCCGCCACAGGGCCGGGACCTCATCCAAAGGCAGGGAGTTGGGGCCGTCGCATAAGGCCTTAGAGGGCTCGGGATGGACCTCCATGAAGAGGCCGTCCACACCCACCGCCACCGCCGCCCGGGCAAGGGGGACAATAAATTCCCGTTGGCCGCCGGAGCAGCTACCCTGGCCGCCGGGCAATTGCACGCTG
>JAMCQY010000126.1:0-897 GCA_023381945.1 Deltaproteobacteria bacterium | reverse complement strand
TCCAGGACCACCGGGCAGCCCAGGTCCCGCATGAGGGGCAGGCTGCGAAAATCCACCACCAGGTTGTTATAGCCGAAAGAGGCGCCCCGCTCGGTGAGGATGATCTTATCATTGCCGGCGGCCCTAACCTTTTCCACCACCGGCCGCATATCCCAGGGGGCCAGAAATTGCCCCTTCTTGATATTCACCACCTTGCCGGTCTTAGCCGCGGCCACCACCAAATCGGTCTGGCGGCAGAGGAAGGCGGGAATTTGCAGGACATCTAGCACCCGGGCGGCGGGCTCTACATCAGCCACCTGGTGTACGTCGGAGATTACCGGCAGGCCGACCTCCGCCTTGACCCGGGCCAGGATCTCCAGTCCCTTTTCCAGGCCCGGTCCGCGGTAAGAGGTGATGGAGGTGCGGTTGGCCTTATCAAAGGAGGCCTTGAAGATCAGTGGCAGGTCTAGCTCCTTGGCATAACCCTTCAGAGCCCGGGCGATCTCCAGGGTGGCCTCTTCTGACTCGATGACGCACGGTCCGGCGATGAGGACCAGGTTGCCGTTACCTATGGAGAATTGATCGGAAATGGGGAATTTAGGGTTCATGGAGTGGTGAGTGAATGGTGGAAAGCGGAATATTATAGGGCGGCCTGGGGCCAAAATTTGGCGGGCACGGCCCGCCCTATATTTCTGTTCCTTAAATCTCCTCGTCCGGCTTGACGTGGCTCTGCTTGTATTCCAGGGCAGCACGGATATAGTCCCGGAACAAGGGATGGGGGTCCATGGGTCCTGATTTGAACTCCGGGTGGAACTGGCAGCCCAGGAACCAGGGATGGTCCTTGAGCTCGACGATCTCCACCAATTCGCCGTTCGGGGAGGTGCCGGTAAGCTGTAGTCCAGCCGCGCTTAATTTCTC
>JAMCQY010000302.1:2628-3368 GCA_023381945.1 Deltaproteobacteria bacterium | reverse complement strand
GCAGGTCCTCGTTTTCGGTGCCCACATCCAAAGTGATCGGTAGACTGAGAGAAGGATGGATGCCGGCGCAGGCGGTGTAAAGAGCCAGCTTGCCCACCGGAATCCCCATGCCGTCGGCGCCCAGGTCTCCCAGGCCCAGGATGCGCTCCCCGTCGGTGACTACAATGATGCGGATATCCCGGTAAGGCCAGTTTCTCAAGAGCTCCGGCATGCGGCCGCGATCTTTCGCCGAAATGAAGACGCCCCGGGGCCGGCGGAAGATATGGCCATATTCCTGACAGGCCTGGCCCACGGTGGGCGTATAGATAATGGGCATCATTTCTTCGATATAGTCAATGACTACGCGGTAGAACAGGGTCTTGTTGCGGTCCTGTAGGCCGATCATAAAGAGATACTTTTCGATATCATTCGATTTGCGGCGAAAATTCTCCAAGACCCGCATGAGTTGCACTTCCATGCTTTGCACTACGGGTGGCAACATCCCGCGGATACCCAGAATTTCCCGCTCTTCCTCCGTGAAGGCGGTGCCTTTGTTGAGGGCAGGATCCCGGAGCAAGGCTACCCCGGTCGGGAAGCCCAGCATTCTGGTCAGGATCTTTTCTTTCTCGTCGGCTAATTTACTGTTCTCCAGAACCTCCGAAAGATTCACCAGGTCCAGCAGTCTGGCGACGGTGGCCTGGTCCATCAGGTCTCTCTTGATGCGAACCACCGTTTCATCGCCTTCCAAGGTTACCTTGTAC
>JAMCQY010000302.1:0-2618 GCA_023381945.1 Deltaproteobacteria bacterium | reverse complement strand
GCTCTGCTGGTTTTGATTAACGGACCCGGGCCGTTTGACCCTGACCAAGCGTATATTATCAGCTACTACCAAATAATTTAAGCGTGCTTATATTCAAATCAACGTAAGAATTTGAGTGAAATTCCCAGCGGAGCTTCGTTTCTGCCCATGCTGCCCATCGATCCGGTCCGTTACCCTAAGCTGTTGCTTGCCCTGGGAGGCAATGCCCTGATCCGCCCGGGAGAGCCGGGTACGGTCGAGGAGCAGCGCCGCCGCATCGGTGAGGCCATGGCCCAAGCTGCCGGTCTGGTCACGGCCGGCTTCGCGTTGGCAATCACCCATGGCAACGGTCCCATGGTGGGACATTTGCTGCTCCAGATGGAGTGTGCCCGCGGTCTGGTCCCACCCATGCCCCTATTCATTTCCGACGCCGACACCGAAGGCAGTCTGGGATACCTGATCCAACAATGCCTGGTGAATGAATTGCATCGCCGCGGCCGGCAGCGGAGCGTAGCCACGGTGGTGACCCAGGTGGAAGTGGCCGCAGCTGATCCGGCCTTCAGCAATCCTTCCAAACCCATCGGGCCGTATTATACCGCCACGGAGGCCGAAGACCTCAAAAAGGAACGCCACTGGCAACTGATTGAGGACGCCGGCCGCGGCTGGCGCCGGGTGGTGCCTTCCCCTCGGCCCTTGACCATTATTGAGCAGGACATCATCAACTATCTGCTGCGCGGGGGTTTCATCGTCATTGCCGCCGGAGGCGGCGGAGTGCCGGTAATCCGCCTGCCGGGCGGCGACCTGACGGGGGTGGAAGCGGTCATTGACAAAGATCGGGCCTCCGCGGTACTGGCAAAGGAACAAGTTTATTTGAATTACCGGCAGGACCAGCAGCGCCCTTTGACCACGCTGACCTGCTCTGAAGCCGAAAAATATTTGCGGGAGGGTCATTTTGCCCCCGGCAGCATGGCCCCTAAAATCGAGTCAGCCATCGAATTCTTGTCCCGGGGCGGCCACGGGGTGCTGATCACCCAGCCGGAAAGCCTGGCCGCAACCTTGCAAGGCCGCACCGGCACGCATATTTTTTAGCTGTCAGCTATCAGCGGTCAGCTATCAGCTAAAACCTTTTATTCTCTGAAAATGTAGCCGCAGGCTTTAGCCTGCACTTGCTCCTGGCCACTGACCCCTTGGAGACTTAGCCAATGCCCTTCACCCTCCCCGCCTATCATCCTCCGGATTTCACCCGGCCGCCATGCGGAGGCGCCCCGCTGGTGGTCTTCGCCCCGGTGGAAAAGCAAGGGATCGCCCCGGAAAATTATCATGTCACCACGATCTTTCCCGAGTATTTCCAGCTCGACCCGGGAAGATGGGTTTTGCTGCAAAATTCCCGCATGGATGGCGTGGTGGTGCAGGCCGCGGACGGCTCGCTGGCAGTCAAGGAGTTTCGCCAGCTGCAGGCCGGGGAACAGGTGGCCTTAGGCCGCGGCGAAAATGGGGAGGAGGGCATCTATGTGCATACCGGGGCCTTTGCCGCCGCCCCCGCGGTTCCGGAAAAATTCGCCTTCCGCACCCAGTTGTCCCGGGAGACCTCCTTTTCCATAGATTACGATGAGCTTTATGAACTGCTGTCCTATGAAAGGGAACACGGCTTTATTTTGTGGGTGGTGGGGCCGGCCGCGGTCTTTGACCGGGATTCCAGGAACGCCCTGGCGTCGCTGATCCATGAGGGTTACGTTCACGGCTTGCTCGCCGGCAACGCCCTGGCGGTGCATGACCTGGAGGCCGCGCAATTTCAGACCGCCCTGGGCCAGGAGATCTATGGCAAGCGCCCGGTACACCTGGGGCATTATCACCACCTGGATACCCTCAATCTGATCCGCCGGGCGGGGTCCATCGCCCAGATCATGGCAGACGGCCTGATCAAAGACGGGGTGATGCACGCCCTGTGGCAGAGGCAGACGCCGTACGTCCTGGCCGGGTCCATCCGGGATGACGGGCCGCTGCCCGAGGTCATCACCGATGCCATGCAGGCCCAGGATGCCATGCGGGCCTTGACCGCCAAGGCCACCACGGTGATTGCCGTGGCCACCCAGTTGCACAGCATTGCCGCGGGCAATATGATCCCCGGTTATCATGTCGAACCTACAGGCCTGGTCCGGCCGGTCTATTTCTATGTGGTCGATATGAGCGAATTTGCCGCCGGCAAGCTGACTAATCGCGGCTCGTTTTCCGCCCGGGGAATCCTGACCAATGCCCAGGATTTCTTGGTGATTTTGGAAAGGGGACTGAGTAAAACAAATTAAGAACGTTTCATAATCAACCGTGATCACCGACTGTCGTACACCCTGCAAATGTTTCAAGAATCGACAAGGCAAAAAGCCTTAGTTTTTTTGCAGAATGCAAATGACAAAAAATTTTTATCGATCAAGCTTATGGCGCCTATGAAAACCGCGGGCAAGCCGCCATTCTTTTCTCCAGCACCTCTTGCAAGGTATGTTCCCCATAATCGGCGTACTCATAGCGGACCCGGATGGCGGGTTTATCCAGCGAGAGCAGGCGGTTTAAGTGGATGGGGGTGGAAAAGAGGACCAGGTCGCAGCCGCAGCTGTTGATGGTGGCCTCCAGGTCCCGGATCTGTT
>JAMCQY010000110.1 GCA_023381945.1 Deltaproteobacteria bacterium | reverse complement strand
CGCCGGGTGCGGGCGGCCCGGGTGCCCCCTCATCGGGACGACAAGATCGTGGTCTCCTGGAACGGTTTGATGGTGGCGGCCCTGGCTCAGGGTTTCCAGGTCCTGGGGGACCGGCGTTATTACGAGGCGGCAGCCAAGGCGGCTCGCTTTATCCTGGCGGAATTGTCCCGGGTAGATCGCCTTTATCGAAGCTGGCGCGGCGGTCAGGTAAGCGTTCCCGGCTTTTGCGACGATTATACGCACTTGGCTTATGGGCTGTTGGAACTCTATGAAGCCGACTTCGATACTGCCTGGCTGGAGGCGGCCCGGAGTCTGGCGGCGCGGCTGGATGACCTGTTTTTAGATCAGGCCTCGGGAGTCTATTTTTACGTGGCTCGGGACCAGGAGTCCCCCCTGGTGCGCGCCAGGAGCGTCTTTGACCAGACCCTGCCTTCCGGCAGTTCCATGGCGGCGCGGGTCGGTTCGAAACTGCACCGCCTCACCGGAGAGAACCGTTACGGGGAGCGCTCCCTGGGGATACTTAAGACCCTTCAGCCTCAAGCCCAGCAGAATCCCTGGGGTTTCTCCCACCTGCTCACCGTGCAGGCCCTGCACCTCGCGCCGCCGGTGGACTTGACCCTGGTGGGAGACCCTGATGACGCCCGTACCCAGGCTTTGCTCCAAGCTGTCTACCGATATTTCCTCCCTGAGCGCCGCCTGCTCCTGAAAAATCCAGCGGCGCCTGCAGCCCTGGAAGCCCTGGCCCCCGCGGCCCGCGTCTACAGCTCCCCGGACGGCGCCCCGGTGGCCTACCTTTGCCACCATTTCACCTGCCTACCGGGTTTTAACGACCCCAAGGAGCTGGCGGAGGAATTAAAGAAGGTCAGCGGTCTGGGGGAGGAGGCAGTCACGGCGTGATGGATTGCAAACTCAGTGAAATTATAAAAGCAGAGATCATATTCAAGCTGCTCGGATTCATCTGAAAAAAACGAAAGAGCGCTGCCCTGTCGATCACGCCTGGCCGGGGAATTTAACGCCGTCGAGTCCCTTAAAGTGGGCATCCTGGGTCCAGATGACCCCAAAATGGGTGTGAGCCGTGGCTAAAATGATGCTGTCAGCCAGAGGCAGCTTGAGATCACGGCTGATTCTGGCGGCTTGCAGGGCTAAACCGGCGTCCAAAGGCACCACTAATCCCTGGTGCATAGCTGCTGCTGCCTGGAGTGCGGCGTCTTCCCCCCGTTGTTGCAAAACTCTTTTGAATACTTCAAAAAGGCAGATGGCGGGAACCAGGAGAGATCCGGGGTCTTCCAGCGCCGGGGCATAAAAATCGGCACTGGGGCCGTCGGCAAAGTACTCCAACCAGCCACAGGAATCCACCAGGTTCATATTCGATCCTCTTCGCGCTGCACCTCCGTATCAATTCCCATGATAAATCCCTTCAGAGATTTCAGCTCTCTTAAGGGAATTAATTCGATACGATTTCCGTACTGCAGGACCTGAACTCTGGTGCCGGGCTGGATATCCATGGACTTCCTGACTTCGCGAGGGATCACAACCTGAAATTTTGATGAAACAGTGACTGACTTCATACATATTTCCATCGATAAGAAATTTGTTTTACATTACCATAATCGATATCCTGAGACAAGATTAAGATGAGATCAAAAAGATTTCCCCTGACTGCGAATCTCGGAACCGCAGGTCAAGATCGAGAATTGCAATAATCTTCATACTGACCGCAGCCAGGCCAGCCCCAGCGCCAGGACCAGCGCCAAGGCGATCACACCCGCGGTCAACCGATTCAAGTTCTTAAATTCCATGGCAGTTCCTGTAGGGGCGGACCCAGGTGTCCGCCCCATTCTTAAGTGTGCCTCTACAAAGAAAAGTATTCATAATGGATCCGCGCCTCGGCAACCCCTATATCCAGTAAGTTTTGCACCAGGTCCTGAATCATGGGCGGCGGACAGCAGAGGAAGAAGGTGCCGGTCGCCAGACGGTCGCTGCACAATCGCGCCAGCTTCTCCCGGTTAAGATGTCCCGTTTCGCCCTTCCAGTCTTCTCCCGGTTTACTCAAAACATGGACAACCCGCAGCTCTGGTTGGGCCCCTGCCGCCATTTGGGCCAATTCCTCCTTGAAGACGATGTCGCCTTCCGTGCGGTTGCCGTAGAGCAGCAAGACTCGCCGGTCGGCAGCAGTATCCCGCATATGGCGCAGGTTGCTCATCAATGGCGTGATGCCGATGCCGCCGGCGATGAAAACCAGATCGCGGGCTTCGGGATAAAAGACGTAAGAGAAGCGCCCGAACGGCGCCTGGATGGCGGCCGTATCGCCGGGCCTGGTCTGGCTGATGGTGGAGGTAAAATCACCAGACTCCTTGATGGTGGAGGCATGGTACCCGGTTTCGTTGGGACTGGAAGAAATGGTGAAATGGTGTTCCTCCACCGGCAGCCCCTCCCCCCTGAACAGGGTGACGAACTGGAACTGCCCCGGCAGAAAATCGAAGCGCTTCTCGCCGGACGGCGGGACGAATTTAAGGGTCCAAACCTTATTCGCTTCCGGTTGGACTTCCAGGACCCGGTAGAGATGATCATGTAGCTGTAGCGGTCTGATCACCCGGTGATAAACAAACAGCAAGACCGCGGCGGCCAAAAAGGCGACCCACAATATCTGCATGGGCGCCACCTTCAAATCCTCGCTGGCGTACCAGCTATGCGTGAAGGCCAGGACCAGCACCAGGGGGCCCAAAATATCATGCCACAGGCGCCACTTTTCGAACCTGAGGCACAGCGGACGCCGCCAGAGACTGAGGCCGACGTTGATGAGCAGCAGCACCAGCGTCGCCTTGCCCACCAGGATGTACCAATCCACGTCGAGCCCGTAAAGCAAATGCCAGCCTCCCCCGCCCAAAGCCATCAACGGGGGATGCAAAATTAGGAGGATGGCCGCACAAGTCCCCATCCGGCGATGGAAGGGAAAGGTCAGATTGAGGCCGAACGGCGCCTCCACCCACTTGAGCCGGGAGGCCAGCACAACCTGCAGGACGATAATGGCAAAGGCCAATTGGGCGAAGCAGCGGCCGAGATTATATAAAAAGACATCGCTGGTCTTAAGGTGAAAGGTCGTCACCAGGAGGAAAGGCAAAAAAAGGACAATCAGATAAAGAGTGATGCGTAAGGGCGCGGGCCTCATAAATCTCTCCCTTCTTCATAGTCCGGCAGCGATAATCGCCGAAATATTTCCCTTTTCTTCTTACCAGTTTATGGGCTACTGCCTCCTTCCTGATTCTGCCACATTATCCAGAATTCCGGGTCCTGTTCCGGGTTGCCGCCTGGACCATAATAATAATGAGGAGAGCCATAACCGGGGGTTGGCCCCGGCCGGTATTCTTTGCCGTTGGTGCAGCCCGCCGCCAGTAACAGGCTGCCCGCGATAAGCCACCGCATCGCTTTATTGAAATCCGCCATCTCATCTCCTCGGCCGCCAAAAAGACGGATGTCGAGCTTCATCCGAGCACAACTTCGCTATTTTACAGGAATTATTAGATATGAAGGTAAGTTCTGGCCCACAGGGTGTCAAGCGCAAGGCTTTTCAAATTTTCCTGTCCAGTGGGCAGGCTGTGGCGAAATTCGAGATTTAACAAAGGAGCGCCAGGTTGCTTTATCGCCACCCGGAATCTCTTGTCCTCTGCCCGGTTCTGTCCTATAATCGGGGCAATTCCAGGAGGGTTCCGGCATGAACCGGGAAGGCAGTCTGGAGATAGTGCGAGCCCTGACCGAGCAGGTCATCAGCTTGCTGGCCCCCGAGAAGCTGGCCGACTTCGCCGATGATTTCGCTGACTTCAGCCTTGGGGCGGGAATGTTTAAGGTTGCGGAAAGGCCCGCCTTGGCTTGGCCTGCCGGGTCGGGCCTGGACACCACCCTGGTTGCCGGCATGTTCTTCGAAGTCCTGACCGATGCCTCGCATTTGCCCGCCGGCCCCCGGGAGCGGGTTTCTTTTGTCCGCAAAAAGGCCAAGGATTATCTGGTCACCCGGCTGGCCGGCCAGATCACCCTGTCCCAGTTCTATCGCCTCTTGAACCTGATCGAAGAAAAAGTGGAGCATTATTTCGAACACCAGACGTCTAACTGGTTAGGAGCCCCGCGGCGGCGGGAAGCCTCCGGCCCGACGGCGCCTGGGACTATTGATGGCGAAGCCCTGCGCCAGGCCCTGGCTCGTCTCTCCCTGGACCCGAAAGGTAAGCGCAAGATCACCCCCGAAACCTTGTACGACTTTCTCGGCCACCGCGGCGCCGGCTGGTTCCGGCTGCTGGACTTCGAGGCGCACTTCCTGGTCAATAAAAAAACCGCCTGGACTTATCTGAATCTGTTGCTCACCAAGGGGCTGGTGGAGCACAACGGCGAGAAGGCCAATAAAGTGCGCTACATCCTGGCTCCGTCTTTCCGGGCGGGCCGGTTGTAATGACCGCCCCGGAGCGTGGATGGATTTTACCTCTACTGTCTGGAATTGGCTTGCGGCCGCCAGAGGCAGCCACATGCACCGAATTGCGTACGGACGGGGCAGACGCGCCTGGAGCGTCTTGCCCCTCTTTCTGCCCGCATCCCGTCAAGATAAGACAAACTACCGCCAGCGCTGACATTAGCGTTCGCCAGCTCATATATAGCGATTGCCAAAAATAATTTCTTGTAGGGGCGCACCCGCGTGTGCGCCCTCCTGCGGGCGGACACATGGGTCCGCCCCTACAATCCATCGGGTTATCGGAAAAAACTTTTGGCAAACGAGCCTCTTGCAAAAGTCTCTCATTAGGTTAAAAAATTAAGCTCCATCGGCAAAACGCGTGCTAAGGTGAGTTTGCGAGAAAATACCAGGCATGCGGAGGCGCCGATGAAGCTCAAAGAAGCAGTATCATGGTTAATGGGGACCTTGCAACGGAATTTAATCCCTGGCCTGGAAGAATGTTGCGAGCGTCCCTTAAGCGATAAGGAGCAGCAGCTAGTCAGCATTCTGGAAGTGCTCCAAATCGAGAGATTTGCCGGTCGTCCGATACAACAGTTCGGTCGGAAGCCCTGGGAGCGCCAGGCCCTGGCTCGGGCCTTTGTGGGCAAGGCGGTCTATAACCACCCCCACACCCGGGCCACGATTGAGGCTTTGCGGGCTTCGCCGGTCTTCCGGCGCATCTGCGGTTTCGCGAGACGGACCGATGTCCCCTCTGAATCCACTTTTTCCAGGGCTTTTGCAGAATTTGCCCGGATGGGACTGGGCGAGCGGGTCCACCAAGCCCTGGTGGAGCAATGGGTGAAGCCGGAGTTGGTGGGACATATCAGCCGGGATGCCACGGCCATCTGGGGCCGGGAAAAACCGCGGCGCAAGTCGCGGTCCTGCCAGCCGGCGCCCCAAAAAACCGGCCGTCCCCGGCGAGGGGAGGTGCGAACCCCGAAACCGGAGACGCGGCTTCAGCGCCAGTGCCGGCAAACGGCCGCAGAGGCCCTGGCGGAACTGCCGGTGCACTGTGATGTGGGGGTGAAGAAAAACTCCCAGGGGTATCGGCAGGCCTGGAGCGGTTACAAGCTGCATGTCGACGTCAATGACTGCGGCCTGCCCATCAGTGCGGTGCTGACCGCGGCCTCCCTGAATGAGAGCCAGGTGGCGGTGCCGCTGATGAAAATGACCAGCGAGCGCATTACTTACCTCTATGACTTGATGGATTCGGCTTACGATGCCAAGCCGATTTACGAGATGAGCCGCAGCTTGGGACATGTCCCCATCATCGACAAGAATAACCGCAAGGGAAAGGCTGTCCCCCTGGCCCCCCATGAGGCGAGACGCTACCAGGAGCGCACCGTGGCAGAGCGCTTCAACAGCCGGCTGAAAGAAGGCTTTGGGGCCGGCAACGTGATGGTTCGAGGAGCTCTTAAAGTCAGGCTTCATCTCATGTTTGGCCTTGTGGCCCTGTTCGCTGACCAGTTGCTCCTGGCAAGCTAAGCGGGAGCAACCGGCGAAGTACAGCTTACGGGAGTAGTCTGCCCTGGTTCGCCGAAAATGGCCCTTTTTGCAGTAAGCTGGACCCCAAGAATTTGATTACATTGCATCCAAACTCAAAAGAGCCAGAACAACTGCCAAATTTTGCGAATTTTGCAAGAGGCTCAATCGCTATAAGTTATTGAAGTCTTCACTAAAATGAATTTTCTACGTGAAGTAAGAATATGAAATAGTTGGTTATTTACCGATTGCCGCCTATTCTTCCCAAACGGCTAACGGCATAAAACTCTTGAAGAATGCCGCCGATTTTGCTAATGATAATGGAAACCTATCAACGGTAATGACATATTCAGGAGAATGCCCATGGGTCTGTGGTTAAAATGTCCGGGGTGCAACTTTACTAATCCCCTGTCCCTGCGGGTCTGCCCCAAGTGTGGGCGGTCCCTGGATAATCTGACACCGGCGGAGCGGGTTTACGTCCTCGGTCCGGCAACCGAGGCGGCTCCGGCCGCCCACCCTGCACATCGCCCCGAGGCGGCGGTTCCTGTCGCGGCGGCCTCCGAGGCCCCGAAGCCCGCTAAGCCCGCCAAACCAGCCAAGCAGCCAAAGAAGCCGCGCAAAAAGAAGAACTAGGTTTTTCCTGTTGAGCCCATTTTTGTCGTCATTCTGAACCAGGGCCGCGGCCGGCAGTTCCTGGCTCAGAATGACTTTTGATGGAATCTCATCCTTTCCCTAATCGGCCTCTTTCAATACCCCCATCAGCAATTCAACCAACTGAGGCTCGGCCCGGGCCACGGTGGCCACGATCTCTTCCAGTTCAATGGGGGCCATGGCGTCTGGCAGGTTAAGATTGCTGATGACTGAAATTCCCAGGACCCTGAGCCCGGCGTGCACCGCCACGATGGCCTCGGGCACGGTGGACATACCCACCGCGTCGGCGCCGATAATCCGGAAAGCCCGGGTTTCCGCCGGGGTTTCCAGGCTTGGTCCTTTGACCGCCACGTAGACGCCTTTGCGTAAGATCAGGCCTTGCCGCCGGGCCACATCCTCGGTCAGATCCCGTAAGGCCGCATCGTACACCAGGCTCATATCGGGGAACCGGGGCCCCCAGGCCTCGACATTTTCGCCGACCAGGGGATTGTCCCATTGAAAATTGATATGGTCGCAGATGAGCATCAGTTCCCCGGCCTTAAACAACGGATTTAGTCCCCCTGCGGCGTTGGTCAGCACCAGGGTCTTGACCCCCAGGGCCGCCATCAGACGGACCGAAAAGGTGGCCTGGGCCAGGGAATAGCCTTCATAGGCATGGACCCGGCCGTGGGACAGGAGAACCGGTTTCCCGGACAAACGGCCCCAATACAGGGTGCCGCGGTGGCTGGGGCTGGTGGCCCGGGGAAAGTGGGGCAAGTCTTCATAAGACAAGGCCCCCCCACCCTCGATTTTATCCGGCATGAGTTTCTGGCCGGTCCCTAAAATCAGGCCCCACTTCGGCGTCTCCTGCAGGCGGCTGGTCACAAAACGGGCGCATTCCTCCACTTGTTCACGGTATGCTTGACTCAATGGCGATCCTTTCGAAGCTCAAGTTTTCTAAGGATAAGCCCCTTTACCAGCTACGTCAATGTCCGGCTGCTCCAGGGGCCATTTTTCGTTTTGTCCTTGACAGGGGGCTCGAATGCTTTAAAAATACAATATTAACTCTTTAGGCAGGTACAATGGGCAGACCCAAAAAGTGCCGCTGGGTGGAAACCGAACCAGGAGTGACCTTCTTCAAGCCCCGGGGCATACCACTCAGAGCGCTGGAACAAGCGGTTATCACCGTGGATGAATTGGAGGCCATGCGTCTGGCCGATTACCTGGAAATGACCCAGGAGGAAGTGGCCCACAGGATGCAAGTCTCCCGGCCCACGGTGACGCGGATGCTGGCCCGGGCCCACCGCACCGTGGCCGAGGCCCTGGTGCAGGGCAAGGCCATTTGCATTGAGGGCGGGGATTACCGCCTGGGACAGCAATGCGCCTCTTGCGGTCAATGGGCCGAAGCAGAGGGGGGAGATGCCCGTCCCGATTGTTGCTGCCAGCCGATGGCGGAAGATCAGAAAAAGGATTAATGGCGGACTGCCGTTGCAAGCAAATGTCTTGGGATTTTTTAACTCGAAACTCGAAACTAACCAGGGCATTCCTTTGAAGGGGGAGACAAAGGGGATGACCGAGAGCACTACATATAAGGAGGCCGGGGTCGACATCGACAAGGCGGACGCTTTTATCCGCCAGATCCGCCCTCTGGTCAAATCCACTTACCGCACCGGCGTCCTGGGTGAGATCGGCGCCTTCGGGGGGCTCTTTCATCTGGGCGCGGATAAATACCGCGACCCGGTGCTGGTGTCCTCCACCGACGGGGTGGGCACCAAAATCAAGATCGCCATCCTGATGGACCGCCACGACACCATCGGCATTGACCTGGTGGCCATGTGCGCCAACGACATCATTACCCACGGCGCCGCGCCGCTCTTTTTCCTGGACTACCTGGCCATGGGGAGTCTCGATACCGCCATCGCCACCCAGATCATCGAGGGCATCACCAATGGCTGCCGGCAGGCCCGCTGCTCCCTCATCGGCGGCGAAACCGCCGAGATGCCGGGAATTTATCAACCTGGCGACTACGACCTGGCCGGCTTTGTGGTGGGCGTGGTGGAGCGGGATCAAATCATTGACGGCTCTGAGATCGCCGTGGGCCACAAGATCATCGGTCTGGCCTCCAGCGGCCTCCATGCCAACGGTTACTCGCTGGTGCGCCGGGTCTTCCTGGAGCGCCACGGCTTCCAGCTTAGCGAGGATTTTCCGGAGTTGGGCGGCTCCCTGGGGGACGAACTTCTCAAGCCCACCCGCATTTATGTGGAAACCGTTCTCAACCTTTTGCGGGATTTCCACCTGAGCGGCATTTGCCACATCACCGGCGGCGGCCTCACGGATAATCTGCCCCGCATCCTGCCCAAGGCCTGCCGGGCGGTGATTAACCGCCAATCCTGGCCGGTGCCGCCTATCTTTCATCTGCTGCGCGGCCTGGGCAATATCCCGGAAGAGGAGATGCTGCGCACCTTCAACAATGGCGTCGGCCTGGCCCTGGTGGTGGACGAAGACCAGGTGGCCGACATCCTGATCAGGCTCCAGGGCCTCAATGAACAGGCCTTCGTCATCGGCGAAATCGCCGCCCGCAAAGAGGGCGAACCGCCGCTGGAATATGCCTGAAATTCTTGAGGGGAGGACCGGGGGATCAAGGATCCCCCGTCTTTCCCTGAGACTCCCTTCCCAACTCACTCATAATGTAGGGCGGGAAAGCGCAGCGCATCCCGCCAGTTACATTATTCCATCTCTAACCTGCGAACCTGATCATCCGCCGCCCAGTCGAGGTCATAAATGCCGCATTGCATCCGGACTTTGCCTTCAGGGGACGCGGATTTCTCCACCCGCTGGCATGATATCAAAGCATGGCAGATGATCTGGCAAAATAACGATGGCCTCGACGGTAAATGGCCGGCGCCGGCGGGCCGCTTTGAACACCTCCCTAAGGGGGCATAAGTTATATAGTTCTGACCCAATTAACAAAGGCGGGATGCGCTGCGCTTTCCCGCCCTACATTTTTTTATATTTTTTTCCCTTTCTGTCACTGCTCTTCCTTCCCCGGCTCTAGCCCGTAAGCCTTCAGTTTCTTATAGAGGTGCGAGCGTTCCAGGCCGATTGTTTCGGCCAGGAGGCTGACGTTGCCGTGGGCTTCGGCCAGTTTGCGGCGCAGGAACTGCTTTTCGAACATCGCCCGGGCCTCCCGAAAAGAGGGGACCTGGAGGAAGGGGTCGAGGAAGTCGGCCTCGGCGCCCGCCGGAGCGTGTTCGGCTGCTGATGGCGCCAGATCCTGGCTGGAGGCGGCCAGGGGCAGGTCCTCAGCCTCGATGACCGCCCCGGGACTGAGGATAGCCAGTCGAAAGACGAAATTCTTCAACTCCCGGACGTTCCCCGGCCAAGGCAGGGCGCTCAGCGCCTCCAGGGCGGCAGGGGAAAAAGTCTTGGCCGGGGCGTCGCCCGCGTCAGATAGTTCTTGGAGAAAATGGGCCGCCAACAGGGGGATATCCTCCCGCCGCTCCCGCAAGGGCGGCACGTAAAGAGGAATGACGTTGATGCGGTGATAGAGGTCTTCCCGAAAATCCCCCTTGGCGATTTCTTCCTCCAGGTTCTTGTTGGTGGCGGCCACCACCCGCACGTCCACCTGGATGGGGCGGCTGCCGCCCACCCGCTCGAAACGCTGCTCCTCGAGGATGCGCAAGATCTTGGCCTGGGTCTTGAGGCTCATGTCGCCGATTTCATCCAGGAAGAGAGTGCCTTCGTGGGCCAGATCGAATTTGCCCCGGTGGCGGCTGGAGGCCCCGGTGAAGGCGCCTTTTTCGTGGCCGAAGAGCTCGCTTTCAATGAGGTCTTCGGGAATGGCGGCACAGTTGACCTCCACAAAGGCGTGGGGGGCGCGGCGGCTCAGGGCGTGCAGCGCCCGGGCCACCAGCTCTTTGCCGGTGCCGTTCTCGCCGGTGATGAGCACTGAGGCGTTGGTGGGGGCAACCAAAGCTAATTTTTCCCGCAGGCGCAGGACGGCGTCGCTCTTGCCGATAATCTCCTTAACCCGGGCGCTCTGCTGCCGGAGCTTACGGTTCTCTTCGGCCAGCCGGGCCAACTCCAGGCCATTGCGCACCGACAGGATGATCTTATCGGCGTTGGGCGGTTTTTCGATGAAGTCGTAGGCCCCCAGGCGGGTGGCCTTGACGGCGTTTTCCACCGAACCGTAAGCGGAGATAATGATCACCGGCAACCAAGGCTGCCGTTTCTTGAGTTCGCTGAGCACTTCCAGACCATCGAGGCCCGGCAGGTTGATATCCAGGAGCACCAGGTCCGGAGGCTCCGCGGCCAACAGCTTGAGGGCGGTTTCGCCATCCGGCGCGGTGGCGACGTCAAAGCCTTCATCCTGCAGGATGCCCGATACCGCCTGAATTATCTGGGGCTCGTCGTCAACTATCAGCAAGTTTCCCGGCATAGTCCGCCCTGTGCATGGGGAGATCGATAATGAATTTCGCCCCCTTGGGGACGTTGTTTTCCACCCGGATGTGGCCCTGGTGCTCGGCTACGATGGAGTTGACGATGGCCAGGCCCAGGCCGGTGCCGCCCCGTTTGGTGGAGAAGTAGGGCTCGAAAATCCTAACCTTGTCCCGGTCCGGCACGCCCATGCCATTGTCGGCCACGGTGAGTTCCACCCGGCCGTCGGCCGGATGCCGCCGCACCGAGACGGTGATGGTCCCGGTCCCATTAATGGAGGCCATGGCGTTGTCCAGTAAATTGAGGAGCAGCCGTTTCATCTGTTCCCGGTCCACGAGGAGCGGGGGCAGCGTGGGGTCGGGATGAAACTCCAAGGCTACCCGGGGCTGGGTTTGGCGATAGAGGACCACGGTCTCCTGAATCAGGGCGTTGAGGTCCTGGGGAGCCAGGGTCAGTTGGGGCAGCTTGGCGAAACGGGAGAAGGCATTGACCAGGTTCTTCAGTTCATCCACCTGGCTGACGATGATCTGAGTGCATTCCTCGAGGACCCGGCCTTCCTCGCCCAGGCGGACGGCATAACGCCGCTGCAGCCGCTGCGCCGCCAGTTTGATGGGAGTAAGAGGATTCTTCACTTCGTGGGCGATGCGGCGGGCCACCTCCCGCCAGGCCGCCAGACGCTGGGCCCGCTCTAGCTCGGTAAGATCTTCGAAGACCATGACCACGCCCAGGTCGCGGCCGGCCTCGTCTTTAAGCGCCGTGGTCTTAACCAGCAAATAAAGAGTCTGGTTGGGCAGGACCAGGTGCAAGGGCCTCTCCACCATGCCACGAGTTGCCCGCCGGGCCGCGGCCACTACTTCGGCCAGGCGATGGTATTCCGCTTCGGGCAAGAGGACCGTGGCGTCGCGGCCCAATACCTCCTCCCTTTGGAGGTGCAGCATCTGGGCCGCAGAGTCGTTGATGAGGGTGACCCGGCCTTCGGCATCCAGGCTGATCACTCCGGCTGCCACATTCTTCAAGAGGATCTCCATGTCCCTCTTCTGGGTGGAGATGAGTTCGTGGGAGTGGCTCAACTGGCGATAGGCCGCAGCCAATTGCGCCTGGCTGTGCTGTAAGTCCTGGGTCATTTTATTGAAGGACTGCACCAGGAAACCGATTTCGTCCCGGCCTTCCTGGTCGATGTGGATATCATAATCGCCTCCGGCCACCTTCAGGGTGCCTTCGGCCAGTCGCCGGATGGGAATGGTGATTTCCCGGGCCATGTAAAACCCCAGCCAGATGGCAGCCATCAGGGCGATCAGGGTGACGATGATCAGGGCCAGATAATGGCTTACCTTTACGGGGCTGAGCTGGAGCTGGCGCTGGCGCAGCTCCCGGAGGCTGCGGGCGGCCTCGGCCACCCGCAGCAGGTGGGTCTTGGGGATGCGCTTGCGCAGCAGCAGGTAACCCTTAACGTTGCCGGCGTCGTCGGTCACCGGCATCCAAAAATTTAAGAGTTCATCAGTTCCGACTTTTTGCCGGATGAAGGCATTTTCCGGTTTAGCCGTTTCAGCCTCCGACGCCGGCAGTCCCGGCAATCGGCCCAGCCGGGGATCATAGCTGGCCGCCAGCAGCGTCTTTTGGACATTAAAAATTTCCAGTCCGCTGAGATGATAAGTTGAGCGGTTGCGCTCGGCAAAGGACTGGAAAAAGTTCCGGTCCAAGGTGGTCCAGTTGCCCTGCTCCTGCAACTCTTGACCGAATATACGGCCCAAGGCCTTGAGGTTGTCCTCCAGATCCAGGGAAAAAGTACGGGTCAGGTCGATGGCCTTATCCAGCGACTCCTCCACCTGCCGGTCCCAGGAATGGTCCACCCGGCTGGAAATAAGCTGCCACGCCATAAAAAAGAGAAATAGGGTGGGCAGCAGGGTCAGGGTGATAAACGTGAGGACCAGGCGGGTGCGCAGCCGGGAGCCGAAAACTTTACGGCGTCGCTCCAGGAAGAGTTTAGACAAATGGCGGAAGATGAGGAATGTGAAGAGCAGCAGGAGAAAGGTGTTGATATTGAGGAGCCCGAAGGCTAGCAGACTGCCGGTTACCGGCTGGCCGCCCCGGTGCACCAGGTGCACTTCCATGGAGGTGATGGCCACCACCAGCACCAGGGTGATGGCGATCAGAGCCCGTTCCCGGCGCTTTTTGCGGTCTGACCTGAGTTGTTCTTTGGTTTCGGTGGGTTTAGCTTGCATCAGATTTTTGCGGCAGCCGAATGGTGAAGGTGCTGCCTGCGCCCGGGACGGTTTCCAGGGCGATGGTGCCGTTGTGATCGGTGATGATCTTGTGGATCACCGCCAGCCCCAGGCCGGTGCCCTTTTCTTTGGTGGTGAAAAACGGGTGGAAGATCTTTTCCTGGACCTCCGGGCTCATGCCTTTGCCGTTGTCCTGGATGGAAAACCACACCTGATTATCATCCGAGCCGGTGGATAGGATGATGCGGTCGCCGCGTTCCGTGGCCTCAATGGCATTCTTGATGAGGTTGACCAGCACCTGGTTAAGCTGATTGGGGTCGGCATACAATCGCGGCAGACGGGGGGCCAGATGATCTTCCAGGTTGAGGCCCTTTTCCTCGGCGGCCTGACTCATCAAGGCCTTAACTTCCAGCATAATCTCATTCAGGTCGACTTCTTGTTTGCTGGGAAGGACCGGCCGCAGGAAATCCCGCAACTCGCCCAGGAAGGACTCCAGGCGTCTGACTTCCCCTTGAATGATGCGCAATTTTTCCCGGGCGGGATTATCCTCATTTAGGCGCCGCTCCACCTGACCGGCCAGGCCGCCAATAACCATCAGGGGATTTTTAATTTCATGACTGACATAGGCGGCAGCTTCACCCACCGCGGCAAAGCGCTCGGAATGCATCAGGCGCTCCTGCGATTCCAGCAGTTCCCTGGTCTTCAGCGCCACCTGGCGCACCAGAGTCTTGTTAAAGGCCAGAGCAATGACTATCAAGACGATGCTGGTCAGGAGCACCACAATAAAAAAGAGCCCCGCCAGGAACAACTCCTGATGCAGCACTTCCGTGATTTGGCCGGAGACTTCCTGCACCGGGGCCACCACCGCGACACCCCAGAGGTTGTGGGCTGGGTCCTCCAGTTCGGTCACTCCCGTGATCAAGCCTTTGCTGAAATTGATCGGGGTGTAGGCCGCCAGCTTGGGTGTTGGTCCAAGCTTTTCCCGGTGCCAGCCCGAATCGTATTCCGTCATCCCTTCTTTGCCTGCCAGGAGAGCGGTGTCCAATTCCCTGAGTCCCCGGAAGACGATTTTGGGATTGCGGGCCAGGCGAATCTGGATGGCATTATGCCCCACAAAGTCTTTTTCATAATGGGCCAGAAAAATTTCGTCCTGGTCGATGATCCAGGCATAGCCCGTCTGGCCCGAGCGCACATCGGCAGTGACTTTTTGGCAGATGAAAAACGGGTCGATGAGAAACTCCAACACCCCGGAAAAAACCTGCTGCGGTCCCCAATAGAGCGGCGTAAGAAAGCGCATTAGCCTGCGTCCCTGCCAGGGGGGGTCGGAATATTCAAAAGTCTTGCTCAGAAAAAGGTGGCCGCGGTGGACCGGGTCCCGAGCCCACTGGAGATAGGCGGCGGGCAGAACCTGTTTGCCAGGGAGCGGCGGCGGGGCCGCAGTAGTGAAGACTTGCACGCCGGTCCCGGCCGGATTGTAGCGGACAATGGCCAGGATACCAAAGCGCTGGTGCCGGGCGAATCTTTCCATCAGGACGTTGTCCAGCTCCCGTTCCTTGGGTGCGGTGGTTTGAAACAAGCCGGCATAGCCCATGAGGGCGTTTTCCAAGAAGTCAAAATAGGATTCAACATTGTCACCGATCTTCCGGGCCAGCATCAACTGCTGCTGGTTAAACTGGTCTTTCAGGATCACTTCGACTTTATTATTGAGCTTCTGCCAGAAGGAAAAGAAGAGGAGGGAGATAATCACGGCGCCACCTAGAATGACGGCAATGTTTAGTGAAAGGTTAAAAGATCCCTGGTGCCGGCTTAATTTCATCTTGGCATAACCCCTTAAACCATTTATGTTTATCATCCTTTGGGGGGCTTGGCAAGGAGTAGTCAGTTTTTGATTTTCGGCCTTTTAAATATTGGTGGAGGGAAGAATGGAATATACTGTGGGGCTTATAATTGCTGGTTTTACTGACTACTGGCCACTGGCTACTGCTTTTTACTCGCCTGCCAGATGGCTTCCATCTCTTCCAGGCTGGCGGTCTCCGGGGTCTTACCTTGCTTGGTCAGGGTGCGCTCCACCACATTGAAGCGTTTGATGAACTTGTAGATAGTACGCCGTAAGGCCCCTTCGGAGTCAATGCTGAGAAAGCGGCCCACGTTCACCACGGCGAATAACAGGTCGCCTAATTCCTCCTCCTGGGCCGGATTAGGAGGACCGGTCAGGGTCTGGCGGAACTCCTGCCATTCTTCTTCCACCTTATCCAGAGCCCCCTGGACATGGGGCCAATCGAAACCCAGACGGGCGGCGGCCTCACCCAGGCGCTGAGCCTGAATCAGGGCGGGGAGGGCCGGAGACACCTTGCCCAAAGCACCGGGAGCAGCCTTACCCTCCGAGAGCTTCGCCTGCTGCCAGAGGCGGCGCAGATCTTCCTGGGTCTTGGCCTCTTCGCCCTTAAAGACGTGAGGATGCCGATGGATCATCTTGGCCGCGATGCCGGCGATCACTTCTACCAGGGAAAATTTGCCCTGCTCAGCAAAGAGGTCGCTTAAGAAGACCAGGTGCAGGAGCAGATCGCCCAGTTCTTCTTTGATTTTCTCGGGATCGCCGCTATCCAGGGCCTCGATCAATTCGTAGGCTTCTTCCAGGAAGTAGGTTTTTAAGGTTTCCGGGGTCTGCCGGGCGTCCCAGGGACAGCCGCCAGGGCCGCGCAGGCGGTGGACGATGGCCGCGAATTCATTCAGCCTGGCCCCCGGATCGCCATTTTGGTTATTCATCTGAAACGATTTCCTTTTCCTATTAGCGCTTGAAGGTCTGCCCCAGAACGCTTTTATGGTTCCCTTTTTTGCAGGTCTTTCAAGGAGCGGGCCACTTCTTCCAGTTGCTCGCGGGTTCCTTGCAAGGCCTCAGTAGCTGTCTTCCGGCCTCCTTTACGCCACTTTTGCAAAGTGTCGTCGATCCGCTGTTTGAAATCCGGGGGGAGCAGCTCCAGGGATTGCTGGGCGAGGCCGACAAGTTTCGGGGCCGTGCGGGATTCTTTGAGCAGCCGTGAATCCTTGGGCATGACCAGGCCGATGAACATCAGGCCGAAGCCGATGAGGAGGGCGCCCTTGGCCAGGGCGAAACCCGCCCCCAACAGACGCTCGAAAAAATCCAGATACAGGTGGTAGAGGAGGCGCTGAAGGTAATGGGCCAGCAGGCGGGTAACCCAGTAAACCGCCACTAGGATGACCGCAAAGGCAATGATGCGGGCGTATTGGGGCTCGGTGACCCAGCGAGAGAGGAGATCTGCCAGCACCAGGTAGGCATGGGAGGCGGCCACCACTCCTCCGACTACCCCCACCAAGACCGCCAGCTCCTGAAAAAGGCCGCGAAAATAGCCCCTGACGGTAACCAAACCGAGCAGGACCAAGATCCCCAAGTCTAACAGATTCATGTACGATAGTCCCT
>JAMCQY010000357.1 GCA_023381945.1 Deltaproteobacteria bacterium | reverse complement strand
CACTGGTCACCAGGGAACACAGTTCCGTCCCATCCGCGATACGAACCGCATATTCAGTAATGATTTTGCCCTTATTGATCCGGTCGATGCTTCCCTGAAACTGGTTTTCTGCGCTGCAGTTGGGTTCCTCAGCCGCTTTCTGCAGAGTCACCCAAGGGGCCTTAACTTCGGCCGTGATCAGCATCCCTGGCTTGAGGCCGAGCCTGTCCAGGCTGTTATTGGTGATCAAGGCGGTCACTCGATCTCCGCCGATGGTCACCAATTCCACTATGGCCTGGATGTCCCCCCGTTGGATGGCGCTGATTTTGCCAAAAAAGGTGTTGCGGGCGCTGGTTTGCCGCCGGGACTCCTTTTCCAGAAAAAACCTGGTCACTCGCCGAATATCTTCATCGGAAAATGAAACGAAAGCCGCGGTTAAATTAGGGGTGGAATGCCCCAGGATTCTTTGTACGACCGGCAAGGGCAGGTTGTTCTGCATCAACTCCACGGCCCGGGATTTCCTGATGGCGTCGGGTCCCCCCAACTCTTTGGGAAAACCGCAGGCGCCGGCCCGCTCATAGAACTTGCGGCGCACATGCCCAGGGTCGACGTTGAACAGACTGCTTAAAGATTCCTTGAAGACAGGATCAGCGAGCGCCGCCTGGATCTCTTGAGAAAGCGTCTCCGGGATCTGGACTTCCCGGAGCTGCCTGCCTAAGGCGCCCTCCCCTTTGGCGAAGACCACCAGTTGCCGATGATGATCGATGTCCCGAAAAGGGTCGAGCGCCAAAACCTCCTTCAACTTGGCTCCCGTATAACGAATTAACAGGAAGATAAGCAGGATGCGTTGGCGTGACATGCGCACATCTGACCTTAAGGCAACTTTCACCCATTGGCGAAACGACTGTTCCAATCGGGCAAGCTGCACTGTATCCAGACACCGGCTATCATCCGCAGCAATGATGCGGGCGTGGCTCGGGTGCTCCGGCAGGGATGGAGGTTGACGGCGTCGCGACTTCGGCAGTTTTGGCGTCATATCGAATTTTTTGCCATTCATCCCGCTTCCTTTGGCCTACCTCCTTTGAGAAACTGATTTTCTTGGATTTTAACAACTTCGCCAATTGGCGCAAATCTTCTTGACATCCTTTTTTGAGGCATTATACTGACATGAAATATCATATTATCGTGTCACTTGCAAGGAGCGATTTCCCATGGAGCCCATTTCCCCTTCCGTCCAGGCAGAGGGTCAAAAGGCGACCACGATAGGGAGCACTATGTTGTCCCTGGGCAAGATATTTCTGGTGTTCCTCAAAATAGGCACCTTTTCCTTCGGCGGCGTTTATTCCATGATTGCCTTTTTCGAGCGCGAGTTGGTGGAAAAACGAAAATGGATTACCCATGACGAATTTATGGAGAGTTTCGCCATCGGCCAGATGACTCCCGGTCCGCCCATCGTCAACACCGGCATCTGCATCGGCTATAAGCTGCGCCGCTTAGGGGGAGCGCTGTCCGCCACGGTCGGCCAGGCTTTCACCGGCACAGTGCTGGCCATCTTGCTGGCGGCTTTCTATCTGCATATGAAAGATAACCCCCTGCTGCAATCGGTCATGAAAGGGGTGGCGGCGGCGGTGGTGGGCTTGCTCGGCTCCATTATTTATAAGATGACTGTAAGGATCATCACCGAGTATCGCAGCGCCTTTCTGGCCCTGGGCGCGTTCCTGGCCCTCGACCTCTTCAAGTTTAATCCCATCGCCATTATCCTGGGGGCCGGCGTCTTGGGGCTGGCGCTGTACCGGAGGGACTAGATGGACCTTCTGAGACTTGCAATCATCCTTTTTGTCGCCAACTCGCTGACCATCGGCGGTGGCTATGCCATGGTTCCCCTACTGCAGCAGGAGTTTGTGAGCCATTATCATTGGCTGACTAATAAGGAATTTGTGGACGCCATCGCCATCGGCCAGGTGACGCCCGGGCCGCTGACGGTGATGAACGCCTTTATGGGCTTTAAAATCGGCGGACTGGCCGGGGCCTTGGTTGCCATGGCCGCCAGTTACCTGCCGTGCATCATTATAGTCACCATCGTGACCAAGTATTATTTGCGGTATAAGGAGTTGTGGCTGGTGAAGGCCAGTTTTGCCGGGATCAAGCCGGCGGTGATAGGGTTGCTGGCGGCTGTACTCCTGTTCTTGAGCAATGGCTCGGTCATCAATCCGGTCACCAAAGGAATCGCGGTGGCGAGCTTCGCACTCCTTACCTTTACCAAGCTGGACCCGAGTTTCATCATCATTGGGGCCGGGATTTTAGGGGCAGTGGTCTTTTAACGAGGATTTGAGATTATTGTGCTTCTTTGTGGAAATGTGCGGGCGATGTCTGGCAAGGAGATATGAAATTGTATACTTGATTTCTGACAGCCAAGGGTTAATTAAAGACCGGTTCATGGGCGCAAGACATTAAAACGGGCATTTGTGGGGAGTATCGAGATTATCGGTGAGGCCTCGAAGAAAATAGCCGATGAATTAAATAGGAAAGCCACGAACGCTCTTTTTCCAGTCTTCAGACCGGAATAGGCCTTCGTGGCTTAATTCTTTAGCAGAATCGTGGCTTTCCGTTAGTGGCAGCAGGTGTGCCCGTGCTGGTGATGCCCGTCGTCGTGAGCGTGCTCATGGCTATGCACTGTCTCTTCGTGGCAGTGCTCGTGGCCGTCGTGGGTATGAGAGCCCGCTTCATGCTTATGCTCATGCTCATGCTTGTCTTTGGAATGGCAGCACATGGATCATCCCTCCTTTCTGCAGATTTGCCTTAAATTTAAACATTCGTCCCAATTGCTGTCAAGCCTTTCTCCATGGTCTGCCTATGGGTTAGAAAGGAGAAACCGCGAACGCTCGGTCTTCGGGGAACACCTCGAAGAAAGCGTTCGCGGCCGGCTGGAAGAGTGCTTGGATGCTACTTTTTGCGCCATGCCTCCCAGTTGGGGCGGCCTGGGAATCCCGTAGTTGGAGCACATAATCCCCTTTGGTGAGTTCAAAGGCGATCACCCGGAGCTTGCCATCCTTCTCACACATCCCTTTGACCCGCACTTCGTCCCCGGGCTTGAGTTCGAACTCCTGGCGCTCCAGGCAGCAGTCCGCTTAGGTGCTAACCCTGGCGAACAAGGATGTAAGAATATCTTAAAAGAAAAACGAAAGTGTTGCAATAACCCGGAATTTCTCCAATCCTTCGGAGCCCTGTTGCTCGCCCGCCTCCTTCAGGTTCTTCCATACCGGCACCTTCACTGCAAGGCCGAGATTGGCATTCCAGAGCTTCGGGAATGAAAACCTTAGGCCTGGAGTAAGATAGAGGATGTCACCGCCGGTCGCCGGCTGGCCTTCTCCATTTTCTACATCGCGGGCAAGGTTGAGATAGTTGAGCTCCAGAAAGCCGTCTATTTTCGAGACAAACGCCTTCGGGTTGCCGTAGAGTTCGTAGACCCCTGCCAGGTTGGCCCTGAATTCATTTCCGAACTTGAAGCCGGCCCTTTCGGCAAAGATTTCATAGGATGTCTCACCAATAAGTGTGAAGGACTTGGCGAAATTCCGCCCTATGCTTGTTCCTACGGTAAATGCAGGGCTTCCGAATCCGGACTGCATGCCCGGGTCGATCTCCCCTCCAAGCTCTTTTTTCCATTTACCGATCGGCGCCGTGACCCCCCCGAAGAGACAGAAATAAGTTTTCTTTGTCCCTTCAAGGGTGACTGCCGTGTCGTCCTGTTTGTTCAAGGAGAGCCCTTTGCCGGGCTGGTGATTGAAACCGAGATTAAGAAGGAACTTTAGATCCCCGATACCCTGCGTATAGCCAAGGGTATCCAGTCGCTTAATATTGTAAGGCAAAAAGATGCTTCCCGTAAGGTACGGCGTGATGCCGTATGAAAGGCTCATATTGAAGAACGTAAACGAACTTTTGTTCTCCGACTCTGCCCAGCCAAATTTCCTCCATTCAACCTGCTCCACCCGTGTGCCGATGACCCAGCCTCCCTGGGGGAGAGTGAGCGGCGAGTTAGTTTCGATAGGCGTTCCCGGACCGAAGGGCACGGAGACCCCGCCGTGGTGGGCGAGGGCACGGCAGGGAACAAGTAAGGCAAGGAGCATAAGCAGATGTACGACTTTCTTCATGACATTCCTATATACTTCTCTCATTTCTTCACATCGAAGGTGAGGGTGGCCGTGAGGCTGAGGGCATCGGCATCCGGGTCATCTTTAATCGGCTCCTTATATTCCACCGTAATAAGGTTCAGACCTGCGTTTATGGGAATTCTTATAATGCCGTCGCTATCAGTCCTGCCGCGTTCGGCATGATCTAAGCCGATAACTTCAACTCCCGGAAGAGGCTTGCCGTTGCCTGTTATCCTGACCGGCAATTGAGCGCCCGGCTTTAGTTCGAAGGGGTTCTCCATCGGCACTATGCTGAGCCTGGAAGCTCCGGCCGCCTCCTGGACCGCCCCGCTCCAGGATAGAAGTGATTTGGTGAAGTAAAAGGAGCGGATGGCCTCGACTACCCTGCTCGCCTTTCGTTTCGGCAGCTCTTTCCATCCGTATATCGTCTTTGACCAGTAGCCGTTGTCAATTTCGGCCATCATCACCGCAGGCGAGCCCGAAACCTTCAATAAAAGGGCCTTGACCCTTTTATCCTTCTGCACCTGAAGATCCTTGCCCTGGGCATCAATCGCCTTCAATTTCGAGACCTTTGCAGCCTCGAACTCTGTTGCCTGATCTCCATGTCCGTAGAAGAGAAGGATGTCCTGCCCTTTCTGTTCGATAAGGTAATCGTGCGCGGACGCCGGAGATGTCTGAAGGAGAAGCATTGTCGCGGCAAAAAGCACAGCGAGCTTTGCCCGGCTGATCATTGGCACATTCGACTTTCGTAGAAAAGTAGCGCCAAAAGATGCAACACCGAGCACAAGAAGGCCTACGAGAGTCAGGTGAGGAATCATCATATGAGCCTGGCTGACGTTGGCCAGGCCAGAGAGTAGCAGGCATAGACCAAGGGTGAAGAAACGTTGCATAATCTCCTCCATTCACTTTAGATTTCGGCAGGCTCGGCCCGCGGTTTTAGTCGGGTTTACAGCAGGTTCCATGCACGTGGCAGCATTCTGCCACGGTGTGGTTTAAAAAATCTGGCTCATGTGAAACAATCATGTAAGCAATGTCCAGGTCTTGCAGGATGTGCATGAGGCGGTGCTTAGTCTTCTCATCCAGTCCGGCGGTGGGCTCATCCAGCAGGAGCAACCGCGGCTGCATGGCCAGGACAGTGGCCAGGGAGACCAGCTTCTTCTCGCCCCCGGAGAGCTTATAGGTCACCCGGTCCTCGAAGCCCGTCAGCCCAAGCCGCTCCATGGTCTCTCGGGCGATTTGGATCGCTTCCACCGGCGGCTTTCCCTGGTTCAAGGGACCGAAGGCCACGTCTTCCAGGACGGTGGGGCAGAAAAGTTGATCGTCGGCGTTTTGAAACAGCAGGCCCACCTTTTGCCGGACCCAGGCAAAATCCTTCTCTTTGCTGACTTCCTGCCCGAAGATAACGATTCTGCCTGCCTGGGGTCTGAGCAGCCCCATGATCAGGTGCAGGAGAGTGGTCTTGCCGCAGCCGTTGGGACCGATGAGGCCGAGGTGTTTGCCCGGCAGGATCTGAAAGTTAAAGTCCTGGAAAACCGGTCCGGGGGCTCCGGGGTAGGCAAAGGTGATGTTTTGCAGTTCAATCAAAGGTTCACTCATCATATCCTCACCAGGAGACTGGGCATCCGCCACTCAAAATAGAAAAGGGTCATTAACGCCAACAGGGATACCGCCACGAAAATCCCATCACGGCGCTGCCAGGAAAAGGTCCGCAGGCTGTAGAAGGTTCCATGGAAGCCCCGGCACAGCATGGCCTTATAGACACAGTCGGCCCGGTCATGGCTATGCACCAGCAACATCGCCGCCAGGTAGGCATAGGTGCGATAGGTGTGCAGATTGGTGCCCGGCTTAAACCCCCGGATTTTCATGGCCTGGACCAGGCGGTGGTACTCTTCCTCAAAGACATACAGGTAGCGGTAGGTAAACAGCAGCAAATGGCACAACTTGTCGGGCACCCGCAGCTTCTGCAGGGCCTCCCCCAAGGTATTGACCGGCACCGTGGCAATCAGGGCGATGAGCGAAATCATAATGGCGTTGGATTTCAGGGTAATCAAACCGGTATAGATGAGACCCTGCCGGGTGGCGGCCAAGGGTCCAAACCGCCAAATTGCCTCTCCCGGATAGGTGAACGGTAGAACGACCCAAAGAAAGAAAATGAAGCTGTTCACCACCAACAGCCGGGCGAGCACATTTTTCATGGGCAAACGGGCCAGGGCCAGGCAGATCAGGGCCAATACCAGCCCGGCAAGAGTGGCGGCAAAGGTCTGGGCCACGGCCATTTGGATGGCAAAGACCCCGGCAACCACAATCTTGGCCCTGGGGTCCAGGCGATGCGCCAGCGAGGCGCCTTCGGAAAACGGCTCCCGGATATGGCTCAAGCCTTTCTCTGCCCCTTGCTTTTGAAGTAGGCCCAAAGGCCGAAGAAGCCCAGGATATAGCCGATGCCGCCAAGGATATCCGGCAGCGAGGTCTTATGGATGGTCAACTCGGTGAGCATCTCTTTGACTGGGGCGAGTTGGCGCTCCATCGCCTGATTCACCACTTCTTCCAGCATTGGCCGGTCAACTGCGGCGGTTTTGCCCTCCGGAGCTATTGGCACAGGTGTTGTCGCCCCGGCATGAGTTGTGAAAGCACAGATTATCAGAAGCAAAAAGACCCCCGGAACCCAGAGATTCGGCCGCGATTGTTTCCACAAAAACAATTTTTCACACATAGATTTCCTCCAACGTCACACGGCGCCTTTCGTGAGAAGCACAATGTCGCCTGGGATGATCATCACCGGGCCTTGAGCAGCCATTCCGCCCGGTGGCCCATGGCCGCCTCTACCACGATCTTCAGGTCTATTTTCTGAGCGGCAGATTCGGCGGGCATTTTGAAGGAGAATTTCCCCTTGTCGTCGGTTTGGCCGGTCAACAGTTCCTTGCCGGTTTTAGCATCCATAACCAGTATCTTTCCCTGTTTGACCGGAGTGTTGGGCATAAACTTGCTTTCCGTGTGGACGGTGTCGCCCTCGGTGTAAGCGAAGATTACGACCCGGTGGGCCAGGGCGGGAGTAGTGATAGCACAGATAACCAGAATCAATAAGACTCTCTGAACCCAGAGATTCGGCCGATGCAATTTCCCTAAAGACCATTTTTCACGCATAAATTCCCTCCAACATTTCGGGTCTGACCTTCTTGAGAAACAGGAAAATAAACAGGGTAATGGCGCCTTCGATAATCATCACCGGGATATGCGCCATGAGGACCAGTTCGGCTGCTTCGAGAAAGCCCTGGCCGGTGGTGATTAAAGCTATGGCCACCAGCAAACCGCTAAGCAAGATGGCTGTGGACCCGCAGGCAAAGGCCCCCACCGCGGCGGCAGTCCCCTGGCGGCGCAATAAGCTCCGAAAAACATAAAAACAGAGGACCGCCGGCGCCGCCATGGTGACCGTATTCACCCCTAACGCCGTCAGGCCCCCGAACTGGAACAGCAAAGCCTGCAAAAAAAGTGCAATGAGGATAGCGGGCACGGCTATCCAGCCCAGAAGCATCCCCATAAGACCATTGAGCACCAGGTGCAGGCCCACCGGACCCACCGGCACATGAATGAGCGTAGCCACGAAGAAAGCCGCAGAGAGGATGGCCACCCGGGGGATGGCCTCATAGTCCAATTTTTTCAGGCCGATGGCGGTGCCCGCCACGGTCAGGGCGACGCCCCCGGCTAACACTGCCGGACTGAGCACCCCTTCGGAAATGTGCATGTCTTTCCTTCCTTACAATAAAGGCAGTCGTACGTTTCACCGAGGCCAAAAAGAAAAGGCCATAAAAGGCACCCCTCCTCAGGAAGGGTTGCAGCCTTCATGGCCTCGAAGTTCTTTTATTTGGTGTATGCGCGCCCTGGAGCTTCTTGCCCCAGGATGGTTTCTATTAAACGAGCTATTTCCCTACCAGAATAATACTCCCCAGGATAACGTCTGCGGTGGGCACAGTCCGAATGATGGCGTTTTCGCCGTTGGCTCCCCGGTTGGCCCGGGATTTCATCATCTGGGCGGTAGCCACCTCATTAGTTCCCAGGGCGACTACTTCGTGCTCCTCCCGATAGACCTCTTTCAGGCGTCTGATCAAGGCCGCCCCGATGCCGCCTCCCTGTCCGTCAACCACGCAAATGCGCACTTGTTTCTCCTGGCAGAACAGCCCCAACAAAAAAAGCCACGAGCACGGCGTCTTCTGACGCCTGAGCCTTCATGGCTAAATCAATTTCAGTTGCCAGTCTCTTGTACTATCCAGGTTCCGTACCCTGGGGCAGCTAATTATCTAAATTAGTCACTGAGAGATGTCAAGGGAAAATTTTCCGCATGAATCTTTTCGCGGCAGTTGACACCTTCGATCTAAACAGATTCTATTCCTTTCTCAGTGCAGATTCAAATAATTAGTATTCAAGCGCCAAAATGCCAACACCGCCTACCTGGAAGAGGGCACCCGCCTTCTCGAACTGGCACAACATGCTGTAATTCTTTACGAAAAGCAGGATATGCCCGAAAAGCGCCGTTTGCTCAATTTTGTACTCTCGAACTCCTCTTGGAAGGATGGCAGGCTCACCCCCGGCTACCGAAAACCCTTTGATTTACTGGCAGTTACCAATCTAGCCTGCCAAAAGGAAAAGGCCCTCTCTCCTGAGAAAGACGGCCTTTGTGAGATCTGGCTCCCGGGGAGGGACTCGAACCCCCGACCAAGTGGTTAACAGCCCATTAATCTGAAGACGGCAGAGACGGGAAATCACTGGCTTTTTTAGTTTCATCAATCAGTTAGGTCAAAGACCTTATCTACCTCAGCTTACCTCAAATACCCCTGTCATACCCCTTTCCGGGCAGGGAAGTGCTCCCATAATGGGCTTGGCTATGATTGTAAAATTCCAAAAGAGAGGAGTTGTTACGATGAAACCCCGCAAGTGCAGATTGGAGTTTGGTATCATCACTTTGTCGGACATCAGGTTCTTGTTGAGGGTCTGGAGGAGGTTCTGGATCGACCAGGGCAAGGGAATTGGAGAATCTGGGCCGGTGGATATTACGATGGAGCATAGAGTGCCCGGTGAGGAGTTGTTTCTCAACTTTACTTTGACCCCTGAGGAACTGGAGCGGTTCTTAACCAGGCTAGGGGAGGAAGGTTTGAAATTCACCTGCGATGAGATCGTTCCCCGCATGTACACCACGTGCCGATTGGAACAGGAGCGCTTCTAAAGGCTTCGGGACCAATGGCCACCATGCTTCTTCTTGCAAATGTTCATTCAGTATGACAAAGTCGCTCTAGTTTGCCATGAACCGTAAAATCTTAAGGGATAACTTTATGTATGCCCATTCCGAAAATGCCCTTGGAGAAAAGCATTTACTTACTCGGCATCTTAAATCTGTGGCCCAAAAAGCAGCTAAGTTTGCGAGCAAATTTCAGGCTGCTTCATGGGGTTATCTGGTTGGGCTGCTTCATGATGTAGGGAAGTTTAATTCGGCTTTCCAGGAGTATCTGGAACATTGCCAGGAGCACCCGGAAAGGAGGATTAGAGGGCCGGACCATAGTAGCGCTGGGGCGGTATTGGCAATGAACCGCTATTGGGATTATCTGGGTTTCGTCTTGGCAGGGCATCACGGCGGCCTGTCGTCTCCTGTGGATTTAAAAGGGCGTCTGCATAAAATGTCTCAAGACCAGGTGGTTCAACAGGTTTTAACAAAAGCGTCTGAACAGATGTCCTTACCGGCGCCTTTATCCCCGCCGTCTCTAACCTCCGGCAAGCAAACAGAATTCTTTCTGAGAATTCTGTTTTCCACCCTGGTGGATGCCGATTTCTTAGACACTGAAACCCACTTCAACCCAATCCAGACCGAATTAAGGCAACAACCGTATGAGCTATCAACCCTGGCCGAATCCTTGCGGCGCGACCAGGCCCAGTTCAATAATGAAGAGCGGAGCAAGATCAACCTTCTCCGCCATGAAATCTATCGAGAATGCCTTAAGGCAGCCGAATGGAAGCCGGGATTCTTTCGTCTTACGGTGCCCACCGGGGGCGGTAAAACCCGATCTGGAATGGCTTTTGCCCTGCAACACGCAGTTAATTACCAAAAGGAACGGGTCATCGTGGCGATCCCCTACACCAGCATCATTGACCAGACAGCCCAGGTCTACCGGGACATCTTCAGACCTGAAAATGTCCTAGAACACCATAGTGCGGTGTATCCATCGGACCGAGAAGATGAATTTGGCTTTCAGCAATGGGCCAAGTTGGCCGCAGAGAACTGGGACGCCCCTATTGTCGTCACCACCACCGTACAGCTCTTTGAAAGCCTATTTGCCAATCGGCCTTCAGCCTGCCGTAAGTTACACAACTTGGTGAATAGCGTTGTCATCCTGGACGAGGTTCAGACCCTGCCTGCCGGGTTGCTCGCTCCCGTCCTGGAAGTGTTGCAGCAACTGGTTGACCATTATGGCGCGAGCGTGGTCCTGTGCACTGCCACCCAGCCGGCCCTGGCAGACCCGCAATCCCCCTATTTGAAAGGATTGCGGGGGCCCGTCAAAGAAATCGTTCCAAATCCTGAGCGCTATTTTCAAGAGCTGAAGCGGGTGACTTATGAACTGCCTCCCGAGCCCTGGTCCTGGAAGAGGGTTGCCCAAGAAATGGCCGATGTCCCCCAGTGTCTGGCAGTGGTGAATACCAAAAAAGATGCGTTGGTTTTACTGGAAGCCCTTAATGACCCGGAGTCCCTGCACCTCTCAACCTTGCTGTGCATGGCACATCGGCGGGAGGTAATCGCCGAGATCAAGAAACGCCTTGATCCCAATAAGCCTTCACCTTGCCGGGTGGTTGCTACTCAGGTGGTGGAGGCGGGAGTTGACCTGGATTTTCCAGTGGTCTTCAGGTCCATGGGTCCTTTGGACCGCATCGTCCAGGCCGCCGGGCGCTGCAACCGGGAAGGCAGGTTGGCCGAGGGCAGGGCGGTCATTTTTCAGCCAGCGGATGGAAGGCTTCCTCCTGGAGAATACCGAGCCGGTAGCGATATCGCGGCAGCGATGCTAAAACGCCCAAAGTCAGACCTCCACTCCCCAGTTATTTTTGAGGAATATTTCCGCCAGTTATATAAGGCGGTACCCACAGATATCCATAAGATCAACGACTTGCGGGACCGCCTGGATTTCCCCGAAGTGGCGGCCAGGTTCCGGCTTATAGCCGATGACACCGTGCCTTTGGTGGTTACTTATCCCCGGACGGGGTCGCCGGCGGCCACTCTCCTGGCTCGCCTCACGAGTCCGGGAATTGCGTTGGGGGGCGAAGCCCGCTTGCTGCTGCGCCGCCTCCAACCCTACCTGGTCAACGTTCACGGCCGCCTGTTGGAGGGATATAAGCGGCGTGGATTGGTGCGGGAGCTACCCTTGGGATTGTGGGAGTGGATAGGGAACTACCATGAGGTGAAAGGCATTCAGGATCAGGCCATCGATCCTGATTTGCTGGTGATTTAGATTTGGCTTTCTGTGCTACTAATCATCTGTTCTGGGCAAGGAGGTACACATGAATCATGGCAGGTCGCTGGAAGTGAGAGTCTGGGGAGACTGGGCCTGCTTCACCCGCCCCGAAATGAAGGTGGAGAGGGTCTCCTACCCGGTCATGACCCCGGCCGCAGCCCGGGGCATTCTGGAGGCTATCTTCTGGAAGCCGGAATTCACGTGGCTGGTGCGGGAAATCCAGGTTTTGAAGCCGATCCGCTACTTCTCCATCTTGCGCAATGAGGTCAACCACATTGCCTCTCAGCGATCAGCGGAGACCTGGCGAAAGAAAGGAGGAGGCTATTTTGCTGACGATGAAGACAACCGGGCTCAGCGCCACACCCTGGCTTTGCGAGAGGTTGCTTATGTCATCAAAGCGGATCAGATGCTTAAACCCCATGCCGATGCGGACCCTGCCAAATACCGCGACCAGTTCCGCCGCCGGGTGGCTCGGGGACAGTGCTATCACAGCCCATATCTGGGTTGCCGGGAATTCGCGGCCCGATTTGGGGAAATAGAAGCCAATGACCAGCCCTTACCCCTGGATATCGATTTGGGCCTGATGCTCTTGGATTTGGAATATGAACAGGACATGGATGGCAGAGGCATCCGCGGCGAACCCAAATTTTTTCAGGCCAGGATTGAGGCGGGAGTTCTCCAAATTCCCCATTTACCTTTTTAGGGAGGTGAGCTTATGCTCCTGCAAAAGCTCTGCGAATATTCCCAGCGCCTGGATGACTTAGCCCCCCTCGGCTACAACAAAACCGACATCCGCTGGTTCATCAATCTTGACATCCAAGGGAACTTTCTTGGCTTTATAACCACCAGTAGCGGCAAGAAGAATGACCGGGGCAAGGCGTTCTTGGCTCCTGCGGTAATGAAGTCGGTCAATATTAAGGCCAGCCTTCTGGTGGGAAATGGCGAATATGTCCTGGGGATAGCACGAGACCCTGAAAAGGCCAAGCAAAAGCCTAAATATGTTCAAGATGTTTCGGACCGCTTTAAGGCGTTTAAAGATGAGATTCAAGACTGCGCCGTCTCTACGCAAAATTCTCAAGTGATGGCGATTCTTCGATTTTTAACCTCCGTGGACCTTCAAACCTTGACCTTACCACAGGATTTTGACGCGGGCATGAACCTTACCTTTCAAGTGGACGGTGTGTTACCCATTGACCTCCCAGAAATTCGCTCCTATTGGGCTCGGCTCCAAGACGGAGAACCATCCCCCGACATCAATACTCCCTCTGGCCAATGTCTGGCCTGTGGCACCGGTTGCGTTCCTACGGAGCGATTTCCCATCAAGTTCAAGGTAATTGCCGGCGGCCAGTCCTCTGGCATGACTTTAGTCTCCGCCAATAAGGATGCCTTTGAATCATATGGCCTAAAAGCATCACTCATTGCCCCGGTGTGCCGAGATTGTGCCGAACGTTCCGCCAAGGCCTATAATGCCTTACTGGAAAAAGAAGATTCCCGCCTCAATCTCGGTCCTTTGGTCTACCTCTTCTGGACCCGTCGGGAAACGGAATTCAACATCGCCTCTCTCTTCTCCCAGCCGCAGCCGGAAGAGGTAAAAAAACTGTTGCAGTCTGCTCCCCGGGGAAAGCTCTACGATGCTTTGGACGCCGAAACCTTCTATGCTACCGCCTTGTCCGCCAGCGGCGCCCGGGTAGTGGTCCGGGATTGGTTGGAAACCTCGGTGGGCGAAGTCAAGAATCATCTGGCCGGCTGGTTCGCTCTGCAAAGCTTGGTGGATTCTTGGGGCGACGCTGTGGGCGCGCCCTATGGCTTGTTTCCCTTGTGCGCCGGCCTGGTTCGGGATGTCCGCCGGGATCTGCCGCCCAACGCGCCTCGTATTCTCATGAAGGTCGCCCTCCAGGGAGGCCCCTTGCCTTCCTGGCTGCTCTTTCAAGCCCTGAAAAGAAACCGGGCGGAGCAGCAGATCACCCGGCCCCGGGCCGCCCTGATCAAAATGGTACTGCTCTCCCAGGAAAATAATTTAAAGGAGGATACCATGGTGGGATTAGACGAAGAAAACCTTAGCACAGCTTATCTCTGCGGCCGAATATTGGCGGTCCTGGAAAGGATTCAGATGCTGGCGGTGAGCCCCAAAGCCACGCTCATCGACAGGTTTTATGGCACCGCATCCACGGCCCCGGCCTGGGTCTTTCCCCGCCTGCTCAAAGGAGCCCAGGCCCACCTGGGCAAGCTCCGCAAAGAAAAACCAGGCGCCTACTTCGCTCTGCAAAGCCGCCTCGAGGCCGTCATGGAAAAACTGGCCGGCTTCCCGGTGGTTTTGCAACTGCTGGACCAGGGCTGGTTCAGCTTGGGCTATTACCATCAGCGCGCCTGGGACCGGAGCCAGGCCAAGGCAAATAAGGAGTTGTCGTTGGAAGAACCCGATAACAAGACGGACGACCAGGCATAAGAAAGGAGATTACCCATGGAATCTGCCATTTATACCGATCCCCAACGGCGTCATGATTTTGTTCTGATCTTTGAGGTCAAAGACGGCAACCCCAACGGCGATCCTGATGCCGGCAACCTTCCCCGGGTAGACCCGGAGACGATGCAAGGGCTGGTAACCGATGTCTGTCTGAAGCGGAAAGTCCGGGATTGGGTGGATGCCACTCGAGGGACCGAGTCCAGCTTTAAAATCTATGTGCAAAATAAGGGCATCGCCTTAAACGAAATGCATGAACGGGCTTATACCGACTTGGGGATTAAATCTAAGGGCACCAAGGAGAAGCGAGAGGTAATTGACCAGACTCGGGCCTGGATGTGTCGTAATTTCTATGACATCCGCACCTTCGGCGCCGTGATGACCACTAAAGTAAATTGTGGGCAGGTAAGGGGGCCGGTGCAACTCACCTTTGCCCGCTCAGTGGACGCCATCGTTCCCCTGGATCTGAGCATTACCCGGGTAGCCATCACCCTGAAGGAAGACGCTGAGTTCGTGGAAACGGAAAAAGGCACGGAAGGCGGCAAGACCACTGAAATGGGCCGCAAGGCCATCGTCCCCTACGGGCTTTACTTGGGCTACGGCTTCTTCAACCCCCACTTTGGCGAACAGACGGGTTTCACTCAGGAGGACCTGATTTTATTCTGGCAAGCCCTCACCCAAATGTGGGATCTGGACCGTTCCGCTAGCCGCGGCCAGATGGCCTGCCGGGGGCTTTATGTCTTCTCCCATGACAACAAACTGGGCAAGGCCCCGGCCCACAAACTCTTCGACCTCATCCAAGTGCAGCGTAAAGCTGGAGTGGCATCTCCCAGAAAATTCCAGGACTACGAAGTATCTCTGCCGGCCCCCCCAACCGTGCCGGAAGGGATCACCTTTACAGTGCTGGAGGGCTGACCATGATTGACGGCCCAGACGAACCCGAAGATTACTGGGACGACCAGGACCTGATTCCGATTTCCGCGGTCCAGCACTATAGCTACTGTCCCCGTCAGGCGGCCCTGATCCACCTGGAGCAAGTCTGGGATGAGAACCTGTACACCCTGAGAGGGCGCTTCGTGCATGAAACCGTGGATGAGCCCGGCGAAGAAATCTCTGGGACTATCAGGGTGGAGCGCAGCCTACCCCTGTGGTCCCGGCGCTGGGGACTGGTGGGCAAGGCCGATGTGGTGGAATTCCACGGCGCAGCCCCGTACCCGGTGGATTATAAACATGGCCCGCGACGGCCTCGGGAGCACGATGACTTGCAGGTCTGTGCCCAAGCCGTCTGCCTGGAGGAGATGACCGGGCAAATAGTGCCCCGGGGCGCCATTTTTCACGCCTCATCCCAACGCCGCCGGGAAGTGGAGTGCGACGAAGCCCTGCGCTGCCGTCTTAAAAAAGTAGTTGCGGCTTTGCGTCTCGCCCTGAATAGTGAAACCCTGCCGGCAGCCCCTAACGATAAACGCTGCCGGCAATGCTCTTTGAATGTCTCCTGCTTGCCGGCGGTGGTGGCGGACTCTCGGCGTATTAAACGCCTGCAAGCCGCCTTGTTCCGGGTGGAGAATGAGCCATGAAAATCCTGCTGAACACTCTTTACGTCCAGACCCCGGGAGCTTACCTGCACCTGGACCATGAGACCCTGAAGGTGGAACTCGAGGGCGAACTGCGGCTTCAGGTGCCGCTGCACCATCTGGGCGGGCTGGTATTGTTTGGAGAGGTGATGGCCTCACCGGCCCTGCTGGCCCGGTGCGCCCGGGATGGCCGGGGGGTCATCTGGCTGGGCCGCTCGGGCCGGTACCTGGGCCGTTTTGAAGGTCCGGTCTCCGGCAATGTTCTGCTGCGCCGGGCCCAGCATGAGTGTTTGGGGCAACCTGGCAAGAACCTGGAACTGGCCAGGAATCTGGTGGGAGGGAAACTGCAAAACCAGCGCCAGGCCGTCTTGCGCAGCGCCCGGGATACCGAAACTCCTGAAGACCAGGAAGCCTTGCACCACACGGCCCGCCTATTGGCCGAGATTCTTCTCCAGTTGCCGGCGGCCGCCGATCTGGATACCCTCCGGGGTCTGGAAGGGGACGCCGGCCGTCATTACTTCGCCACTTTCAGCCACATGGTCCTGGCCGATCGGGCCACCTTTGCCATTTCCGGCCGAACACGCCGGCCGCCCCTGGATCCTACCAATGCCCTGCTCTCCTTTCTTTATGCCCTGCTGCTCAGCGATTGCGTGGCCGGGGCTCAGGGGGTGGGACTTGACCCGCAGATGGGATTTCTCCACGCCCTGCGGCCGGGGCGCCCTTCCCTGGGCCTCGACCTCATGGAGGAGTTCAGACCGGTCCTGGCCGATCGGCTGGTGTTAACTCTAATCAATCGTCGCCAGATCACTGATCAGGATTTTGACCGGCGGACCGGGGGCGCAGTGCTGTTAAATGAAAAAGGGCGCAAGACCGTACTGGTGGCTTACCAGGAGCGCAAGCAGGAGGAAGTCTTCCATCCAGTGGTGCAACAACGGATGCCTTTGGGGTTGGCGCCCCATGTCCAGGCCCGTTTATTAGCCCGCCACCTGCGAGGGGACTTGGTTGCCTATCCTCCTTTTCTACATGGGTAAAGGGGTACTGGGAATATGATGACCGT
>JAMCQY010000181.1 GCA_023381945.1 Deltaproteobacteria bacterium | reverse complement strand
ATCTGGTGCAGATGTTCTCTCAGATGTTGCTTAAAAGGTTGTACCGCGCCTGGAGTGTCGGCCTATGAAACCCAGGCCCGCCACCGGCCGCCGGCTTACTAACGCTATCGTTAGCGTCTTGTCGACGCTGTCCGCGGTCCTGGGCATGCTGATCCTGGCCTGGATTGTCTGGGTGGTGGTAAGGCGGGGGCTGGGAGCCTTCAATCTGGACTTCTTTACGCAACTTCCTAGTCCGCCGGGGATGGCAGGCGGCGGCCTGGTAAACGCCATCATCGGCACCGTGGTTATGACCCTGCTGGCCACGGCCATCGCCGTGCCCCTGGGCCTGTTGGGGGGAGTCTACCTGGCGGAATTCGGCCAGGGATCGCGGCTGGCCGACAATGCTCGATTTTCCGCCAACGTCTTGATTGGCATGCCCTCCATCATCATCGGGGTCTTTGCCTATGCCCTGGTGGTCGTACCGCTGGGGAGATTCTCCGGCTATGCCGGTATTGTGGCCCTGGCTATTATCATGCTGCCCATCGCCGCCCGCACCACCGAAGACATGCTGCGCCTGGTCCCCAATACCCTGCGGGAAGCGGCCCTGGCCCTGGGGGCCCCCCGCTGGCGGATAACCCTGACCGTGGTCTTCAGGGCCGCCAAGGCCGGGCTGATCACCGGGATTTTGCTGGCCGTGGCCCGGGTGAGCGGTGAGACTGCGCCGTTGTTATTCACCTCCCTCAACAGCCCCTATATGATGAGTTCCCTGGGCCAGCCGACCCCCAACCTCACGGTGACCATCTTCAACTATGCCATGTCGCCCTATCCCGACTGGCAACAACAGGCCTGGGGGGCCTCTCTGCTCATCACTGGCGGGGTCCTGGCCCTGACTTTAGTAACTCGTTATTTCCTGGGAGAACGGAAGACATGAAAAGCCTGGAGGCTTCCTTAAACCTTTTTTCCTTCGCCGCTGACGTCGAGGAACCGGTAGCCAAGCAAACCTTGACCGCGACCTCGGACCTCAAGATCAGCACCCGAGAGATGAACTTCTTTTACGGCGAACACCAGGCCTTGTTCGACAACAACCTGGAAATCGCCACCAACCGGGTGACGGCCATCATTGGCCCCTCCGGTTGCGGCAAATCCACCCACATCCGCATCTATAACCGTATCTATGAACTTTACGACGACCAAAAGGCCCAGGGCGAGGTGCTGCTGGACGGCCAAAATATCCTGGACCCGGCTTATGACGTCATGGAACTGCGCCGCCGGGTGGGCATGATCTTCCAGAAGCCCACGCCTTTCCCCATGAGCATCTTCGACAACGTGGCCTATGGTTTGAAGATGCACTACCGGTTAGGCCGCGGGGAACTGGCCGACCGGGTGGAGGAGGCCCTGAGCCGGGCCGCCCTGTGGGACGAAGTGAAAGACGTCTTGAAGCAGTCTGGCACGGCCCTCTCAGGGGGACAACAGCAGCGGCTCTGCATCGCCAGGGCCCTGGCCGTGGAGCCCGAGGTCCTGCTGATGGACGAACCGACTTCGGCCATTGACCCCATTGCCACCGCCAGGATTGAAGAACTGATCAACGACCTGAAGAGCACTTACACCATCGTCATCGTCACCCATAACATGCAGCAGGCCGCCCGGGTATCCGATTTTACCGCCTTCTTCTTTCAGGGGCGCATCGTCGAGTTCGGCCCCACCCAGAAGATCTTTACCACCCCTGCCCACAAGCAGACCGAAGATTACATCACCGGCCGTTTCGGCTGAAGCATACATGCCGTCTGTCAAAATGATGCCCCCTTGTTGGGAAACAGCTCAGATTTGCCTCCCTTAGTAACTTCGAAGCAGCCCCCATGTCAAAATTCTCTCCTTTTGCTGCTTTTATTTTAGATTTTCCTTCTTTCTGCCGATTACACATTTTAAGGAGGCAAAAGATGGACGCGCTGGCTTTTTATCTGGGGGTCATGGTGGGTATGGTGGGAGGAGTTGCCCTGATGTGCCTGTTCTTTATCTCCGGCGAGGCCCGATAAGATACAGGCGTAATCAATCGCGCCCCTATTGAACATCTTTAACTAGCCTTCCCGCCTGCCCTGTAGATTTTCTCCTTTCTAGAGTATAATCTTCCCAGACCGTTTTTATTGCCACGCCTGTGGTCAGTCAGATAGGTTTAATCAGGCGCTTGTCTTTGGTTGCCCCTTAATTACCCATGAATCCGGCCCAGACTATCAAAGAAAAGATTAGGCATAGTTTGCACCTGGAAAGGGCTTTGCGCCTGGTCTGGCAGAGCGCCCCGGGGTGGACCATTGCCAACTTCGGGCTCATTTTGATCCAGGGCCTGCTTCCCCTGGTTTCTCTCTACCTGATGAAGTTGATCGTCGATGCCGTCACCGCCGGCCTGGCGGCTCCGGGAAAACCTGAGGCCCTTCAAAGGGTGCTCCTGCTGGTCGTCATCGCCGCGGCCGTGGCCCTGTTTGCCGCTGCTTGCCGCTCCTTGACGGAGATTGTCAAGGAAGCCCAAACCCAGGTAATTACCGACCATGTAGCCGATGTCATCCACGGCAAGTCAGTGGCGGTGGACCTGGAGTATTATGAGGACCCCAGGTACTACGACACCCTGCACCGGGCCCAACAGGAGGCCACCTACCGCCCGGCCAGCATCATGAACAGCCTGATGCAATTAGGCCAGAGCAGCATTTCTCTGGTGGCCCTGGCGGGCTTGCTGGTGTCTTTTCACTGGTGGGTGGCGGCCATGCTCTTTGCGGCCACGGTTCCCGGAGTGGTATTGCGCCTGAAATACGCCCACCGGATGTACGGCTGGCAGCGCCAACACACCCAGGCCGAACGGCGAGCTGCTTATTTCCACTGGATGCTGACCGACGGCGGCTATGCCAAGGAAATCCGTCTCTTCGGCCTGGGCCCGCTGTTCATGGATTGGTTTCGGAAATTGCGTCAAAAGCTTCGGGGAGAAAGGCTCAAGCTCTCCACCCGGCGCTCCCTGGCGGACCTGACCACCCAGGCCAGCGCCACCCTGGCGATCTTCGGCACTCTGGCCTTTGTCGCTTACCAGGCGATCCAGGGGACGATCACCATCGGGGACATGGTCATGTATTATGGGGCCTTTCAGCGGGCCCAAGCTTCTCTGCAGGAGGTCTGGAGCGGTCTGACCAGGCTCTATGAAGACAACCTTTTTCTGGCCAATTTCAGCGAATTCCTCGATCTCCAACCCGGATTGGTGGCGCCGCCCTTCCCAGCCGCGATGCCCCGGCCTATAAAACAGGGCTTCTTCGTAGAGAAGGTCAATTTCCATTATCCCACCGGGGATCGAACTGTGCTGGAGGATATCAGCCTCAGGATTTTACCCGGCCAGGTGGTGGCCCTGGTGGGGGAGAAC
>JAMCQY010000099.1 GCA_023381945.1 Deltaproteobacteria bacterium | reverse complement strand
CGCATCATCTCCACCGGTCCGCCCATCTATACCCAGGAATATCGGCGGATTCGTGAATTGTCGAAGGCGGCCCTTAGATGATAGTTCGGTTACTGCTTTTTATCAGTCTTCAGAAAATTTTTCAGAGCTTGCTTGTAATTAACTCTGAACCTTGAGGAACTTTGAACTGGTTAACAGGTATGGCGCAACGCTACGAAATCAGGCTGGCCGGGTCCGGCGGCCAGGGGCTGATCCTGGCTGGAGTGATCCTGGCCGAAGCGGCTGGGATCTACGACGGCAAATTCGTTTGCCAGACCCAGAGCTACGGCCCGGCGGCCCGGGGCGGCGCCTCCAAGGCGGAGGTGGTGATCAGCAACCGCGAAATCGATTACCCCAAGGCCATCCGTCCCGACGTGCTCCTGGCCTTGAATCAGATGTCGCTGGATAAATACTTGGGCGATTTGAAACCTGGGGGCGTCCTCCTGGTGGATGCAGACTTGGTGCGGGAGGTGCCGGTGGAAGGCGCAGTGACCATCCCTTTTACCCATATAGCCCGGGAACTGGGCAAAGAGATGATAACCAACATTGTCGCCTTGGGGGCCTTGGCGGCTATCACGAGAGCCGTTTCGGCGGATGGTCTGCAGAAGGCGGTTTTGGCGCGGGTGCCGCCCCAGACGCGGGAGCTGAACCAGAAGGCCCTGGAGGCTGGCATGGCTGCGGCCCAGAAATTTCTGGCGGCCAAAGAGGCGCGAGCCTCCGAAAATGAAGGCCTGGGTGAGGAATGAGTCCGGCCCAACGGTAAATGGATGGGCAAATTGACCGGAAAGCTATCTAATCTACTGATCACGCTAGGTCTGGTGTTGGCGGTCTGGCTGGGCCCCACCCTGGCCCACGGGCTGGCAAAGGCTGGTGCGCTGAGTGATTTGACCCCGGCGGAGCACTGGGTCTTGTCTAACGTCGCCGCTGGCCAGATCGCTGATCTGCGGGAACGGTTTGGCGGGGAGGATAACGCCCGCACCCTTAGAGGCAGCTTTGTGGCCAGTCTGCTCACCGGCGGCTTTCCCGGCTTCAAAGCATCTCGCAGCGGCATTTACCTGCTCAACGCGGTCATTCCCGACCTCCTGAGTCTGGAATACGCCGAGATTGAGCGTCCGGTCTTCCTGCACGGCTGCATCTTTCAAGGACTGGTCAACGGTCGCGGGGCCCATTTTAAACAGAGCCTCTCCTTGAAAGAGGCCGTTTTCGCCCAGCCAGTCAATTTTTACCGCCTGCAGGTGGATCAGGACGCCTTCTTTGGCGAGGCGGCCTTTCTCGAATCAGTGAACTTCGGCAGCGCCAAGATCGACGGACAATTGACTCTGGCGAATGCAAAAATCACGGCCAAAGACCAGGAAGCCAATTTTAACGGGATCGCCGTGGGGAGCCTGTCGCTCCAGAACGCCGTCTTCGCGGGTGCCGCGGATTTCACCGGCGCTAAAATCGGCGCCGAATTGAATGTCCAGGGCGCCAGGTTTGCCGGGGCTGATAAAAACGTCAGCTTCGCCGGTGTAAAAGTCGGCCAGGTCGCCTCCTTTAACCGGGCCGAATTCCAGGGGCTGTTGAATTTGTCCGGCGCCGAGATCAGTGGCTTATTTGACGCCGAGGGCGCCCGCTTCGAAGCGTCTGGCCAGCCGGTCATCTTCGACAACCTGAAGGTGGGCCCCTGGGCCTCCTTCAACGGCGCGATTTTTAAGGGCCCGGTGAGCTTCACCAATGCCGCCTTTGCTGGGACCCTGGCGGTGATGGAGGCCCATTTTGAAAATAAAGGACAGCCGGCCAAATTTTTCGGCCTCAAGGTGAATAATTTTGCCAATTTCATAAAAACGATCTTCCAGGGCGGTGTCTCCCTGGTGGGTGGCAGTTTCAAGAATCTCATGATTGTCGGCGACGAAGGCAAGCCTCTCGTCTACCCGGAAATCAATCTGGACGGGGCCCAGGTGGAATATTCCCTGATTATCGGCGACCTCGGCGTGGAGAGGTTGCAAGCGACCCGCCTGCAGGTCAAGGGTCCGGTGATCTTCAAGAACCTGCATGTCGGACAGAGGGCCGATATGCGGGATAGCAACCTTTATTCCCTGAAGATGCTTAACGTTAACTGGCCTGGCAATCCGGAGCAAGTCTGGCTGGAAGGACTGAACTATCAAAACCTGAGCGCCGGAGAGGGTCCCCGCGATTGGCAAAAGCTTGCCGCCTGGGTGGGGCAGAGCCGTTTTGACAGCCGCAATTACAGCCAATTGGCAGACTATTTTAAACACGGCGGCTATCAGGACCGGGCCGATGAGGTCTATATCCAGGGCAGGCGCCGAGAGGTTCTGGAGAAATGGTGGCGCCCAGACCACTTGGCCATTCTGATCTTCTGGGACGGCCTGGCCGGCTACGGCCGCAAACCTGGCCGTACCTTCTGGCTCAGTCTGGCCATCGTTCTGCTGGGTATGCGGTTTTTCGACCACCGGAACTTCGATCCCAACTTTGTGGGTGGCTGGACCTGGATGTTTAACGGCAATATCTGGCGGAAGAGGGCGATCCGCTTCTTCCTTAGCCTGGACGAGTTTCTGCCTGGCGTGGACCTGGGTCTTGCCAGGTTGTGGCAGATGTCGAGGATTTCGTATCCGACACTGCTGTATTATCATTTTCACAAAATCAGCGGTTGGATTTTGGTGCCCATTGGGCTGGCAGCGGTATTTTCGCAGTTTAAGTGAACGTGCATCGGCGCAAAAGATTAACCACAGATGAACGCCGGGTACCGCGGATGAACACGGATCAGATGTAGGGTGGCCACTGCCCACCAAATCCTTAAACAGGGTTTTCTTAGGGATATGAAATCACCCCAGCAATGGCTCACCCTATCTGATGGCTCCATCCTCACCCGGCAGGAGCAGTATGTCCTGCGGCAGGTGGCCGCCGGCGAGATCGCTGATCTGAAAAAGGCCTTCGGCGAGGCAGAGGCAGACCGGCGGCTAAGGGGTCGGTTCCTGGAAGAGCTGTTAAGCGGGGAATTGCCAGGAATTAAGATTTCTCCTCAAGGTATAGTTATTAATAACGCCATAGTCGAAGGACCTATAAATCTTCCAGGCGTTGAAATCAATTTTCCCATTGAGTTGAATGATTGCATTTTTAGAGAACCAGTGGAATTCAGGGACGCCCGATTCGCGAATAATTTATCCCTCGCCGGCTCGCATTTCCTGCAGAGGGCGGATTTTGACCGGATAAAAGTGGCGGTCAATCTTTTTTGTATGAAAGCAGTATTTTTCGATGTGGCGAATTTTGGCGGTGCCGGGATTGCCAGACAATTGTCGGCAATTGGGGCGAAATTTCTCTGCGAGGATCATCGAGCCAACTTCAATCATCTTGTTGGAGGG
>JAMCQY010000263.1 GCA_023381945.1 Deltaproteobacteria bacterium | reverse complement strand
ATTTTTGAGCGTAATGCGCGTCCAGATAGACGTTTTGGGTCTCAATGGTGATCACCCCGCCCCTGGGCATGGCATCCCGGGCATTGACCGCCAGGTTTATAATGACTTGCTCTATCTGGCCGGGATCAGCCAGGACCTCTCCCAGATTCTCCGCCGGGATGGTGACCAATTTGATGTCCTCACTGAGGAGGCGCCGCAGCATCTTGTCAAGGTTATTGATCAGGTTATTGAGATTAAGCACCCTGGGGGCAAAGATTTGCTTGCGGCTGAAAGCCAGGAGCTGGCGGGTCAAAGAGGCAGCTCTTTCCGCGGCTTGGTGGATTTCCTCCATATCATTAAGGCGGGAATCGCCGGGCTCGAATTTGCCCCCTAACAATTCACTGTAACCGATGATGGCGGTCAGGATGTTATTGAAGTCGTGGGCCACCCCGCCGGCCAGACGGCCAACAGCCTCCATTTTTTGCGACTGGCGTAAATTTTCCTCGCTGCGGCGCAAGGCTTCCTCAGCCTGCTTCTGTGGAGTGATGTCCCGGACCGATTCTACCACCCCTTGCAGCTTTCCCGATGAAGTATCGATCAGCGGAAAGGTGAAGAGGTCAATATATCTTAAAATTTCCTTATTGGCTCCTCTTTCAATCACCACTTCATGGGCAGCTTGCCCCGTTTCCAGGGTCCGGCGGGTCGGACAGGTCTTACATGGATTACTGCGGCCGTGGTAGGCGGCATAGCATTTTTTTCCCGCCAGCGGCCTGGCCTGGGAATAAGCCTCTTCCATGGCCGCGTTGACCCTGATGATATTATAATCCTTGTCTAGAATGCTGATGCCATCCTGAATACTGGTGAAAATTGCCGTCAGGAAGCGCTCGTTGGCCCGCAGGGCCTCCTCGGCCTGATGCCGGGCCGTAATATCGATACCAGCACCGCGATAACCTTTGAGATTACCTTGCTCATCGAGGATCGGCACGGCGCTGGTAGATATCCAGACGGTCTCCCCATTCTTATTAATATTGCGGGTGACAAAATCCCGAAAAGGCAATTTTTGCTCAAAGAACCTGAAGGCGCCCTGTTTGAGGTCTTCACGATCTTCCGGATGGAACAGATCGTAGAAATGTTTTTTCATTATTTCTTCGGGCTTGAATCCGAGCAGTTTTTCCACCACCGGAGAGGAGTAAGTATATTTGCCCTGCGAATCCACTTCCCAGATCCATTCCACCGCGTTCTCGGCGAGGTCTCGAAAGCGGCCTTCACTTTCCACCAGGGCTGCTTCGGATTGCTTATGTTCGGTGATATCGATGGCGATACAGACAATATAGCTGATTTGACCGGCTGCATCCCGCCGCACCGTACTACTCAAGAATACCGGCACCTGGCGGCCATCCTTGGTCTGATAGCTGAGTTCCCAATTGGTTAAGTCGCCTTCGAAAAGCTTCTCCAGTTGGGGGCCGAGAGAGCAGTCCTGGCCTAAGACCTTGGCCAGGGGTGCGCCCATAAGCTCCTCCCTGGCGTAACCCAGGATGCGGCAGGCCGACTTGTTGTTGGCAATGATCCTGGCCTCGGCGTTTACCACGATCAAGGCGCCCGGCATGGTTTCCAGGATGCTGTCCATGTAATCACGGGAAACCGTGGTTATTTCGAGGTCCGCCGCCATCTGATTGAAGGCCTTGGCCAATTGCCCGATCTCGTCTCTCGAGTTGATCTCCACCCTATGGCTCAGCTCGCCATTGCCGATCAAGGCCGCGCCCAGGGTCAGGTCTCCGACGGGTTTGACAAAGTGGCCGATCACCAGGTAAAGGATGGTTCCCAACCCCAGGAAGGCAGCCATGGAAACCAGCAGGCTTAAGAGGATGATGTGCTTCTTGATTTCCCAGATTTGGGTCAGGGAAAAACCGAGCCAAAAGGTCCACCTTTTCTTGCCTATTTCCAGCGGGGTGATGAAGAGTCCATAATTTTTTTCCCGGTTCAGCAATATCCTTTCGGGTAAATCACCCAAGTTGACCTGGGGAAAATAGTCCGAGGCGCGGGTGCCCATCAGCGCGGCCCGGTCCGCCAGATGGATGACCCCGTCCTCCCGGACCACCCACCAGAACAAGAAGCCCCCCTGCTTTGACAGCCTGTTCAGCCGGTCAAATGGCCACTTGGATTCGACCTGGCAGTGCTCGATCTCCAGGGAAACGGAATCTCCCGTAAAAGTATATTCTTCCACGATGTGACGTTCAGCATTCTTGATTTGCCTGATCGTGGTAAAATAAGCGATAATAAGCACCGCCCCGACGAGGGCGATGAAAACGGCCGTGAAGATTTTCCAGAACAGCCTCATCTACTGGCCCCCTTCTCCCCAATGACCAGAAAAGATGTTACCAGATTGCCATGTTTGTATCCGATTCCCTGGAAATAGCCTTGTTCGCCGCAGGAAAATGGCGAGATAAAGGGAGCGTCATGATTGGCATAATTAATTAATACGGGAATTTTCTCTCGTTCCGCTTCAGGAATGGCCCGCATGACCCCGGCACAGATAAAACCAACTCCCAGCAAAGGCCTCCCCTCGGGAGACATGCCGCCCCGGACTCGAGCTTTCACCGGCAGGTTTCCCACGCGATTAAGGAGTGTCTCCCAGGTGCCGTGGCTGAGGTGGATCTCGTCACCTATTTTTAGCTCGGTGGACGTCAAAAAAGATTTATCTCCCGGCGTCTGGTTTCTAGGCCAAGGGACTGAAAACAGATAATAATTTTGCCCGGCTGGGGAAGTGTAACACCGGTAAAAAGGGTTCAATCTCATGAGGTTCCTGATCTTTGCATCGTCCGCGCCTTCCTGTTGGAGTTTTGAAAGCCTGCCTCCCAACCATTCATTATAAACGTCCAGGGCCGGCCGCCAATTGATTTGCAAGACAGCAGCGCCCTCCATTTGGGTAATTACCCCCCTTTGTGGATCCGATACTTCGAATCCGACTTCAAAAACCCAGCCCAGCGGCAATTTGGTATAGATGACCGCCAAAGAGATGCCCTGAGCAAGAACTTCCCGGTTCCCCAAAACCGCAAATTTGGGACCCCCTGCGGAACCGCTCAATAAAGGTACGTTGTGGCCCACCACTTCCGAGATGCCCTCCAAGGCGTCCTCCTCAAAACTCCGGGAGATAAAGGCCAAAATTGCCTGGGGGGAATCCTTTGGCGTTTTGCCAATACTTTCAAGAGCTTCCCTCAACGCGGCCTTGGCCCCGTCTTTGGGATGGGCATAGCGGGAGAAATCGGCCGAACCCACCCCAAAAACGATATCTTGCGAGGATATGGCCATCACCGCCAGGCCTGTCGACTTGCCGGTCATGGCATCAACCTGTTTTCCAGCGGGGATAAAGCCACGGTTGGTCATAACCCCTTTGGAGTCGGAAGTACCCCCGAAGATCTTGGTTTTATCTCCCAGGAGCTTCCTGGTTTCGGCCAGGATGACCGGGAAATCGGCCCCGGAGGTGGCAAAGATCGCGGCAAAATCGGGGACGGCCTGCTCCTTGTCTTGGAGGGCCATGGCCAGGGCCTGGCGCACGGCCGCGCCGGGGTCTTCTTTAGCGCTCCAGCCGGTGCCCACTTCAGCGCCTGCAGCCGGGCCGGCTTCGCCGACCACCCTTTTTTGAGGAATCAAGTGCAATTCTTGCTGGGCCTGCGACCAGAAAAACCAGGCGGCGCCGGCCCCGATCATGGCAAGGACGGCCATTATGATAATGACGTAGCTTTTTTTCGCGGGCATCATGTTCTCCTGTCCAGGCCGGGATTATGCAGTAAGTGAACGACTGCTGCAGGCCCGTTCCCCCGCCGGTGGCGGTCACTTCTTGCAGCGCCATGAAATATCCGGGCTGGCAATTCCTCCACAGGGCGCAGCTGTCCCGGGAAGAATTTTTACTTGACTAGTCAATCGGCTTCTGCTGAATAATCTTTAAAGAGAGAGTGAGTTTGAAAGGATTTTTTGACGAGAACTAAAGCCGTGGCAGGACATGGCTTCATAAATATATTCCGCCGAAAATCAATTTGACTGCAGCAGCAAGGCGTGCGCCGAAAGGCCGGCCCCGAAGGAGGCCATGACGATCCAATCCCGCGGGCGCAGGCCGTTGTTCATAATTTCCTTGAGGGTGAAAAGGACCGAAGGAGAGGACATGTTGCCATAGCGGGCCAATATGTCCCGGGTGGGAAGGAGTTTTTCGGCGGGAATATCAAGTTCCCGGGCTACAGCGGCCAGCACCTTGTCGCCGCCGCCATGCAGGGCCCAATGGGCCACGTCGGGCACGCTTAAGCCCCGGCTGGTCAAGAGGCTGTTGACGGCCTGGGCCACCGCCAGGTTGACGATGGCCGGCAGGTCGCGGGATAACTGGTTATAAAGCTCCCCGTGTTTATGGACATAGCGGATGGCCTCCCGGCCTTCCGGCGCATGAAAGCTGCTGGAGGCCACCAGTTCCAGACCCCGGGGTCTGGTCCAAAGGACTGCGGCCGCGGCGCCGTCGCCGAACAGAGCGTTAGAGAGCAGCAAGCCGGGATCGTCTTCCAGGTGGAAGGTGGCGCTGCAAATCTCCACCGCGACGCAGAGCGCCGCGCCGCAGCCCTGGGCCAGGAGATACTCTTGGGCGGCCTGAAAATTGGGGACCGCGCCGCCGCAGCCGCTGCCCACCAGGTCATAGGCCCGGATATTCCGGGGCAGGTTGAGCCGTTCCAGCAGGTAGCTGGAAAGACCGGGACAGAGGTAGCCGGTGCAGGTGTTGACCACCAGGGCCGAGATGTCCGCCGGGGCCAGGCCGGCGCGCTCCATTGCCTCCCGGCCGGCCCGTTCGGACAGGCCCAGCGCCCAATGGCGGAAACGCTCGATGCGCTGGTCCGGGTCTTCCGTCACCAGGCAATCGGGTTGGCTCAGGGCGAAGCGGCGCTGCCGGATGCTGGGGTGGGCCAGGAATTTCCGCAGCAGCCTAAGGGAGGGCGGGCTCAGCTTTGCTTCATAGTGCCGCAGAAAAAAGGCTTCCGCCTCCTGCTGATCTGCCTCATAGGGCGGGGTCGCCGTGGCGATTGCCGCCAGGCGAACGGCTGGAGATTGTTGCGGCATTAAGGCCTCTGAGTTTCGAGTATGCAAATCTAGTTCCAAAGTTGAACTTGGAAATCAGCTTGTTGCGCAGTGCGCACCCTTCGGCGGGCACGGAGGCCCGCCCTGCCGGAGATCAAATATCTTTGCCCAGGGCCCGGACTACCCGGCGGATGGCGCTGCTATGCCTCCACAGGGGCCGGCTCACCGGCAGCCGGCTAAACAGGCGGTTGACCATTGGCAGCCACGGATGGCTTAGAGAGGCCGCATGCAGGAGATTCAGGTGGCCGGCGGCGGCCCGGCGCACCTGGTCCAAGGTCCAGTCGTAATCCAGTTCCGGAGAAAAGTAAAAGACCGGGTCCAACATCTCTTCCATCGAACAATTCAGGATGCCCTGAGCGCGGGCGATGGCCTCCAGTTCGGTACCGGGATAGATTCTGATGCCGACGTTAAAGTAAGCCACATCTCCCGGCCTTAAGGTCCTTTGGGTGAAGCGAAGACTTTCCCTGACCGTGGCCGTAGTCTCTCCCGGTCCGCCCAGCATGAACATCCAGAAGCAAGGCAGCGGGCTGCGGCGGATGGCGGCCGCGGCCTGTTCCACCTGGTCCGCGGTATAGCCCTTTTTCAGCCCGGCCAGGGCCGGGTCCGCGGCGCTTTCGACGGTGACCCCCACCCCGATGAACCCGGCCTGCTCCATGGCCTCCAGGAGTTGGTCATCGATAAAGGCCGGATTCAGCTCCAGGGTCTGAAACCGCACCGGCAGGCGGTGGCGGGCCAAGTGTTGGCAAATCTCCAGGGCATGGCTATAGGGGGAGTTGAAAACGTTGTCCACGAATTCAATATCACGGCAGCCCATGATTGACAGGCGTTGCACCGCTGCGGCCACTTCCTCCGGCGGCAGCAGGCGATATTCCCGCCCTTCGCCATGGCCGTAAGTGCAGTAGACGCAGGAAAAGGGACAGCCGCGTTTGGATTGGAGAGGCATTGAGGCCAGGTTGGCGGCATAGGCCCGGAGGTCGAGCCAGTGCGGAAAATCCGGAGTGCTGCAGGAACTGGAAATTGGACTGAAATTTGCTGCACTTTCCCGGTAACGGCCGTCCTCCAGCCAGGCGAGGCGAGGCACCTGCTGGAAGCCGCCGCCATTGTTCAAAGACCGCAGCAAGCTGGGGAAAATCCGCTCGCCATCTCCCAAAATGGCCGCGTCGGCTTTGGTGCGGCGCAGCAGCGGCTCCGGCATGAGGCCTACCGCCGGACCGCCTAAGATCAGGGGGGCGGGCGAACAACGCTGAATCGCCTGGGTGATTTCGGTCAGTTGGCTGATGAATTCCGCGGGGTGCTGCATGTCGTTATTGTCGAGATTACGGACAGAGAGACCGATGACGTCGGCCGGGAATTTATCCAGGCTGGCTGACAGCGCCACCTTGGGGTCGGACTGGAACATGAGGTCCAGGAAGCGCACCTGGTGGCCCGCGACGGCCGCGGCCTCGGCCACCATGCAGGCCCCGTAAGGCACGACCGGCACCGGATGCTGGTTGCGGTTGGCAGCAATGATGAGGACCTTCAAGGGGTCCTCTTGGGGTGATTGCCCATGGGGATATCAATCTGGCTCATAATCTCCAAGGATAATCATGATAACCGGCGAGACAAGCTAAGGAAGGTTTCAAAATCCTAAAAGAAGCCCCGGAAAAGGCCGATGATCAGACGCCGATAAATAAAAAATGGAAATGCGGCTTGATGATTCAGTCAGGTTGTACACACCCAAAGTCCGGCATTGGCAAAACTCCCTCTCCCCTGCAAGGGGAGAGGGTTGGGGTGAGGGGTGGCTTTGTCCGCAGATTCCTTCCCCCTCACCCTGCCCTCTCCCCCATGGGGGGAGAGGGGAAAAGCTAAAAAACTCCAATGGTTATCGAGGCCTGGCAAGAATTATCTTTTGTTAGTGAATTTATCAGCAAAAACCTTGCCGGACACTCCTATTAATACACGCGATTATTGTGTTTTTTGCGGTAGATATCGCGACTGGCCCGGTTCTGCATGCGGGCCAGTTTGGCCCGCTCCGCCCGGGTGAGGTTGCCGTCGGCCTTCATCCGGTTTTCGGTGGCCTGAATCCGGCCCTGCTGAGCTTCCAGGCGATTTGCTTCTCTCGGAGTCAATTGACCGGATTGCACCCCCGGCTGGATGCGCCCTTGCTGGTTCTGCTCCCGGGCATCGATGCGCGGGTCGTAAGTGGATTGCGCCAGGGCGGACATGCTGCCCAAGAGAAGGCTACCGGCGATCACCCCCGCCATCATGGTTTTAGTCCATTTCTGCATGTTTCGAGCCTCCGGATGAAGTTGGCAAAACTGCTTGGAGAGTTTGCCCGTGGCCGCTTGGGATATGGTTTGGCGGCCTTTATGGGTTTAGACCCTGCAATGGAGCGAATGTTAATTATCGGATTTGACCAGAACCGCAAGGAAAAGGGCGGTTCAAGAACCGCCCCTAATTCCACCATCACACAGGCCAGAGGACTGTTCCACTAAAAAAATCATTATTTGCCGGCGCCCTCCACCTGGACGCTGATGGTCTGAAAGCTGTGGTCCACCACCATGGTAGTGAGCACATTGCCGCCCTCCCGGCGGGTGGAAATCACCTCGACGTAATGCGGCACCCCAAATTCATCGGTGAAGCCGATGCGTTCCCCGTCCTTGAAGCCGCCCCGGCGGAACCAGACCTCGGGCGGCAGCAGCCAGGTCTTGCCGTATTGGGCCTCGAACTTAAAATACGAGGCGGCATCGAAAGGAAACAGCAAATACAGGGCCAGGTCCTCAGCGGAGGCCGGCCGGCCCAACTCAGCTTCCAAACGGTTGCGCTCCTGCTCAAGGTCGGGCTCCGCCGGCTTCACCAGGCCCCGTTCCCCGGCCAGGATCTGCGGCCACTTCTTGCCGTCGTAGCGCTGATATTCCAGGACCTTTTCATAAAGCCAGGCCTCTGGTTCGTAAAAAGGCAGCGGACCGTAGCGGCCCAGGAGAAGGTTCTTCAGGTCCAGGCTGGGCCGTTCATAGCGGCCGTAAAGCACGTTGTTCACTGCGGTGGTCCAGATGATCTGAGAGCCCGGAGTCACGGACCACCAGTTGCCCAACTCCCTCTGCACCCGGCCCATCTCTTCCAGAATCTGAGGAATGCGGTCCAGAAAGCCGCCCTTATCAGCCTGCTCAAAGGCGCTGCCCACCGCGCCGCCGGTGAGCTTGTAGTAGGTAACGGTGGGGTCGTGGCCCCGGAAAGGACTTTCAAAGGGCTCATAAATCTTGCGCTCCCGGCGTAGCAGGTCGGACGACTTGATCAAGGCCGGGATATCTATCCCCGCCGCGTGTTTGCCGTAGTCTTCCAGGGCCTGGATCAGGGTGAGGGCCGGGGCCTGACCGTAAATGGAGCCGTAGCCGTGATCCGCCACGTCGCAAATCTTCACTCCGGCCAGGACTGCGGCGCTCATGCGGCCGATGTCATTGCCGTCGGTGTTGCAGCCGTGATAGTGCAGAATTATGCCGGGAAAGGCCAGACATAGAGCCTCCACCAAATGGCCGATGCGCTTGGGAGTCCCCAACCCGGCGTAGTTCTTGATGGAGATGATGACGTCAGGCCCGGTCACCGCCAGAATTTCCCGGACCTTATCTACATAATACTCGTCGGTATGCTCTTTGCCGGTGGAGAAGCAGATGCTGGGCATAAGCAACCGCCCGGCCCTTTGCACCTCTTCGAAGACCGGAACCATGTTGGGGACATGGTTGAGAAAATCATAGACCCGCCAGATGTCCACGTACCGGGCGAATTCCCGGACCACCAGGCGGATGACGTTTTCCGGATAGTGGCGGTAGCCGAAGAGGGAGGCACCGCGGCAGACCGTCTGCAGCAGGGTCTGCGGCATGGCCTTGCGGGTGATGCGCAGCCGCTCGAAGGGGTTGACCTGCCGGCGCATCAAGTCCACGTGCACCGAAGCGCCGCCGCTCACCTCCACCGAGAAGAAGCCGGCCGCCTCACGATACGGGGCCACTCGCACGCTGGTCGTGGGCATCAGCCGGTTTTTAAAGTCGGATTGGGAGACGTCCCGTTCATTATTGCACAGGTAGTAGCCGACGGCCTGCCGCAGGGTGCCAAGGATCTTGCCGGGCGACATTTCTCTGGTGATGCGTTCGGTCATACTTGCCGGTACTCCGCTTACAGGGTGCGTCCTACTCACCTCATTCTTGCTTCCAAGCATCAATTGGTGCGTAGGTTACATGTATTTCACTGCGCATAAGGGTTTTTTTCAAAGGCATTGATCTCAGCGATGAGGCGGGCGATCTTGTCCACCTCCCGTTCCTCTACCCGGTAGTCCAGAAGGTCGGGATGTTCGTCGATATAAGCAGTATCCAGCTTCATGGCAATGAAGTCAGGCTCTTTGACGATCTGTTGAAAGTAAGGGATGGTGGTGGTCACCCCGACGATGAGGAAGCCTTTGAGGGCCCGGTCCATGCGGTCCACCGCCTCCCGCCAGGTGAAGCCGTATACCGTGAGCTTGACCATCATGGAGTCATAAAAAGGCGTAATTTCATAACCCGGATAGATGGCGCCGTCCAGCCGGACCCCGGGGCCGCCAGGAGATACGTAAACGCGAATCATCCCGGGGCTGGAGAGAAAGTCATTCTTGGGGTCTTCGGCGTTGATCCGGAGTTCGATGGCATAGCCCCGCTCCACTATCTGGTCCTGGGTGAAACTGATGGGCTCGCCCATGGCGATGAGGAGCTGTTCCCGGACGAGGTCGATGCCGGTGATCATTTCAGAGACGGTATGTTCCACCTGCAAGCGGGTGTTCACCTCGAGGAAATAGAAGGCGCCGTCGGGGTCCACCAGGAATTCGACGGTGCCGGCGCTGAGATACTTGGCGGCCCGGACAGCCCGCACCGCAGCAGCACAGATTTTTGCGGTGAGGGCGGGTTTAAGCCCGGCGGGAGCGATTTCGATCAGTTTCTGATGGCGGCGCTGGATGGAGCAGTTTCGGGTGCCCAGGTGGACTACGTTGCCGTATGTATCAGCCAGGATCTGCACCTCGACGTGCCGTGGCCGCCGGACGTGCTTTTCCAGGTAGATATTGTCATCGGCAAAGGACATCAGGGCCTCGGAGCGGGAACGTTTCAGGCCGGCCAGCAGCTCCTTTTCATCCTCCACCTGGCGGATGCCCCGGCCGCCGCCGCCGGAGACCGCCTTGATCATGATGGGATAACCATAGCGGGAGGCGAATTCGATGGCCTGCCGCTCCCCCAACTCCCCGTGAGGCAGGTTGGCGGTGGCCGGGATCACCGGCAGGCCCGTTTCCTGGGCGATCTTGCGGGCGATGACTTTGCTCCCCAGGTCGCGGATCACTTCGGGGGGCGGTCCGATGAACACCAATCCCGCTTCGATGCAGGCCTCCGGAAAGTCGGGATTCTCCGCCAGAAAACCATAGCCCGGGTGAATGGCCTGGGCGCCGGTCTGTTTGGCGGCATTGATAATCTTACGAATATTCAGATAATCCTTGCGGGGCCCGGAGCCGATGCAGACCGCCTCGTCGGCCCGCATGATATGATAGGCGTTCTTGTCGGTCTCTTCATAGATGGCCACCACCTTGAGCCCCAGCTCTTGGGCGGAGCGCATGATGCGCACGGCGATCTCCCCGCGGTTGGCGACCAGAATTTTGTCAAATTTCAGCTTTGCCGACATCAGCACAATTCCCCGTGGCCCTTACTCATTGGTGTCAAAGATTCCACTTAGGGTATTTTATAGATGATTTTTTGCCGGTTGTCATGTTTCCCGGCAAGGAGATCGATTTTTTGCCCATTTAACCCTTACCAATATTTATCAAAAAGGTGCGGATAGCCGATAAAATATCAATGGGGGTTTCAAAATGAGCCTGCTGGAATCGGAAAATCCTCCTTCTAAGCCGCTTGGGGCAAAGTGCCCCAGGGGTGAAGAACCAAACACCACCGCCCCTATCCAATCTTTCTTAGAAATGCGGCGACATCCCCGGCTCCATGCCGCCGTGGCCATGAGTTATCAGATGAGCCTGCTGGAATCGGAAAAAACTTGGGACGGGGAAGGGACCTTGAGGAATATCAGCTTCGGGGGGGTCTATTTCACCAGTAACGGCTCTTTGCCGCTGGAGCCGGGACAAATCAGCAATTTCAGCATTAGCACCGGGGCTCCTTGTGACAGGTTGTTCCAAACCTCCCGCATAAACGCCCGAGGCATGGTGATGCGGGTCCAAAGACCGGCTCCGGACAACGCCGCCCTGGGCATCGCCTTGAAGTTTCTCACCCCCTTGCAGCTCGTTCTGGCTTAGGGGCTGGACATGGCGGCGGCCAAGACGGCCGCCCTACGCTTCCACCAATCAGGCCAAAGGTCCGGGGCCACCCTTCACAGTCCGGAGGCCTAGGCCACTATTATGGCATCCAAAGGAAGACTCGAAACATTAATGCAAGGGCGGACACCAGGGCCGCCCCTACGAAAGAAATCGAATATTTTTGAGCCAATTGCAAAATTCGTATCGGACCTGGAATTTCACCTTGTTGCTCGAATCATCTTCCGGTAGCACAGGCTTTCTAGCCTGTGCCGGCGCAGGCTAACGCCTGCGGCTACAGGATTTTGCAAGAGGCTCTTTGGAAAGGAATATCTGTGACACTAGACCTACCGTTCCAATTCCACCTTGAGCGAGAGGAAGTTTAACAAGTCTTTTAGAGTCAAGATCCCTACCAACTTATTACCTTCCGTCACTAAGAGGCGGCTCAGACCGGTCTGGTTCATAATGGCCAGGGCCTTGACCGCGTCGGTTTCCGGCGTGATGAAGATCTCCGGTGGGCAGCGCTCGGCGATGTCGCCCACGCTCTCTTCACCCCACTTCGCCTTGGGAATTGCCTTAATATCCCTGGAAGTGACGCAGCCGACGATGCGCCCTTCATCCACTACCGGAAACATCTTGAAATGGTGGTGCAGGACATAATCTTCCACCAGTTCGGCGATGGTGATCGTGGGCGGCACGGTGACGGGATTGACAGTCATAAAGCGGCTGATGCGCTCCCCCTCCAGGGCCCGGCGCACCAGGAGCTGCTGGTAGGACATCTGCGCCGCGCCCCTAAGGAACAGGCCGATCAGAAACCACCAGATACCATAGATGTCGCCTCCCAACACCCGCAGAATGCCCAAAACAATCAGGGCGATGCCGAACGCGGAGCCGATGCTGGCCGAGACCCGGGTGGCCCAGGGCAGGTCCTCTTTGACGCCCCAGAGAATCGACCGCAGGATGCGGCCGCCGTCCAGGGGGAAGGCCGGCAGGAGATTGAAGGCGGCCAGCAAGGCGTTGATAAGTGCGAGGTAACCCACCACCCCGACCACCGGCTCTGTCCAGTTACTGCTGCGGCCCGCCAGGTAAACCCAATAAAAGATGCCGCTGAGCAGGATGCTGGAGACCGGCCCGGCCAAGGCCATGAGAAATTCGGCCCGGGCGGAGGGGGGCTCGTCTCCCATCTCCGCCACCCCGCCAAAGATAAACAGGGTGATGCCCTTCATGGGCATGCCGAATTTGCGGGCCACCAGGGAATGGCAAAATTCGTGGAAGATGATGGAGGCAAAGAGACCCAGGGCGCCAACTACCCCCATGGCCCAATAAACCTCTTTATCCAAGCCCTTATAATAAACGGGAAAGAGACCGCCAGCCAGGGACCAAGTCACCAGCACCGCGATGATAATCCAACTCAGATCGATGCGCACCTCGAAACCCAATAGATTGAACAGTCGCAGACGTCGCCCGAACATCGCTCGCCTCCAAGCAGCAGTTTTCAGTTTGCAGCTAAGGTAATTACCGGTCTAGTCTTAGTCAACACCTGGATAAGAATCGGATTTTCCTGAGTGCGATTGACTCCCCTCCGCTGGTGATTATTTTTTATATGAAACTTTATGAATATTGCACCACACTGGGAGGCCGATATGGATAGAAACCAAGCCAAAAGGCTCTTGCTCCTTTTTACTTTGATTCTGAGCGTAGCCCTTACAGTAGGACTGGGTTTTTCTTGGAGCAAGGAGGAGAAGCCTGCGTCTCAGGAAAAAGAGACCAGCTATTCGCCGGTGGTCATCAAAGAAGACTTCGCCACCATCATGAAACGTTGGAAGGCAGAGAAGCCCAAAGTGGAGGCGCGCCAGAAGGAACTGTTGGAGGCGCGCTACGACCTGGGCAACCGCCCGGCAAAGGGGATCGCCATGACCCGGGGCAAACCCATCCAGGAAGGCGTCCGGGTCAAGCTCCCCAAGGATATGACTTGGGAGAAGCTGGCGGCCATGAGCCCGGAACAGATTAGGGATAAGGGGCTGTTTCCCATCGGCTTTCTACCTCTGCCCCATCCCAATCACCCAGAGGGCGGCATGTTATTTCCCAAATTCCACATCGAAGAAGTGAAGAAGCAGGAAGGCCGCGACCTGACCCGCTTTGATCTGGACTTCGATCTGCCGGACCTTTTCCTGCCGGAATTTCCGCCGGCCATCTTCCTCACCACCCGCCCCGACCTGGGGGACGTCTCCCAGGGCAAGCTGGTGACCATCATGAACTATTACGAATTGTTCAACGGCATACTGAATCCCAAACAACTTGAAGGGATGCGCCTGCTGTTGACACCTTTTCCGCAGCAGCAGTTCAATCAAACGGAAGACCGGCGCTCCGAGCTGCCCAGCCGGGGGGTGGCCTGCTTCGACTGCCACGTCAACGGCCACACCAACGCCGGCACTCACCTGGTTGGCGACATCCGGCCCCAAAAATTCCGGCACCGCCTCGACACCCCCTCTTTGCGGGGCGTGAACATCCAGCGGCTCTTCGGTTCGCAACGGGCTCTTAAATCGGTGGAAGACTTCACCGAATTCGAACAGCGCGCCGCCTACTTTGACGGCGATCCGGTCATCGCCACCAAGAAGGGGGTTAATATCCTGGAGCGGGGCTCCCAGGTGCACTTCATGGCGGAAGTTCAGGAAATTTTGGACTTTCCGCCAGCCCCGAAACTGGACGTCTTCGGCCGGCTCGACCCCAAACAGGCCAACGAGGCCGAGATGCGGGGTCAGGATATCTTCTTCGGCAAGGGCCGCTGCGCCCCCTGCCACCAACCGCCCTATTATACCGACAACCTGATGCACAACCTGCGCACCGAGCGCTTCTTCAAACCACAAATGGTCAACGGCCGCATGGCCGCGGCCGATGGGCCCATCAAGACCTTTGTCCTGCGGGGCGTCAAGGAGTCGCCGCCGTACCTGCACGACGGCCGGCTGTTAACCCTGGAGGATACCGTGGAGTTTTTCAATCTGGTGTTGGGGACCAACCTGTCTGCCCAAGAAAAGCAGGATTTGGTAACCTTTATGCGGGCGCTCTAAAGGCAGAGGTCAGCAGTCAGTTGCCAGTAGTCAAAAAGTCAGCGAGCAGTGAGCAGTTGTAAGGAACCATGGTCAAGCATGACCTATAGCGATTGCCAAAAATAATTTCTTGTAGGGGCGCACCCGCGTGTGCGCCCTCCTGCGGGCGGACACATGGGTCCGCCCCTACAATCCATCGGGTTATCGGAAAAAACTTTTGGCAAACGCTATAAAATGACCGCAAACTATCGTAGGGGCGGGTTTAAAACCCGCCCCTCCTCTTTGGAAAAAATTTTGGCGGTCCGGCTCATCGGCGCCGTGCATAATTTCGCAGGCCTCGGCCTAAATAAAAGCCCAAGACCATGAAAACTGCCGCCCCCGCCGCCATCCAGAGATAGGATTGGATTTGGGGATTGATTTTCCGCCCCTCCTCCCCCAGGAAGTAACCCAGGCCCAGAAAGGTGGCCACCCAGCAAAAACCGCCGCTGTAAGCATAGGGGGCGAAAATCCGGAACTCATGGCGGGAAGCGCCGGCGGTAAAGGCGGTCAGATGGCGCACGCCGGGGAAGAAGTAGCCGAAAAACAAGGCAAATTTGCCGTATCGTTCAAACCAGCGATGGGCCTGGTTGATCCGCTCGTCGGTAAGGTGCAGATAAGCGCCGTATTTATTCAGCAATGTCCAGCCGATATAGCGCCCTACCAGATAATTCAGGGTGATGCCGCAGATGCTGCCCAGGTAGGCGGCCAGGAAGGCCGGCAGGGGCGCCATAATGCCTTTGAAAATGAGAAAACCGGTGAAGGCCAGGATGGTTTCGTCCGGCACCGGCAAGCCGAACATGCCCAGCATCTGGGAGGCGAACACCCCCAGGTAGCCGTAGGCTCTGATGACATGTTGGATCCAATGATGGAAAACAGCCATTTAATAGAGCCTCTTTCAAAAAGTATTTTTGTCATCCTGAGCGAAGCGAAGGATCTCGTATTTTCCCTTAATTATCTGAGATTCTTCGGTCGCTGCGCTCCCTCAGAATGACAGGAAAGGAGACTTTTGCAAGAGGCTCAATAGTTTCGGGTTCCGAGTTTCGAGTTCCGAGATTTTGATTTTCTGATCTATGGCCACTGCGGTTTAACTGGTTACTACTTTCTGCTTTCGGCTCCAGCCTTCAATAGTTCAACCAGTTTCGCAGCCTCCTGCTCTTGACCCCGAGCCTGATAGATCTCCAGCAGGAGCCGGCCGTTGAGGGCCGCCGCCGCCATATCCCTCCTGGCCAGCGACAAAAGGGTCAGGTCTTTTAATGTTGCCGCGATGCCGTCAGTATCCTCAAGACGCCGGAACTCCTTAAGGGCGGATTGCAAATGGTAGTCGGCCCGCGCATAATCCTTTAATTCCAAGAAGGTGCGCCCCACCCGTTCCCAGCGCAAGGCGCGGCCCCGGGAATCTTTCTGGCCATCATCGACTGCCAGGGCCTGATGATAATAGTTCAGGGCCAGATCATAATCCTTGCGGACCCGGGCCACATCTCCCAGGTGCATCAGGGAAAGGGACAGTAGCGGTCCAGGCGGCAATTGCCTGGCATTCTCCAGGGCCTCCTGATAGGCCGCCTGGGCCTCATTTACCCGCCCCTGGGAAAGGAACACCAGTCCAAGGTTATTCAGGGTTTCGGCAAGCCCCGAGGGATCGTGCAGTTCCCGGTTGATTTCCAAGGCTTCCTGAAAGTAAGCCACGGCCTGCTTCGGGTTGTCCTGCTCCTGGGCGATAACCCCCAGGTTATTAAGGTTGCTGGCGATGCCGTTCCTTCGGTCGATGAGGCGGTTGTATTTCAAGGCCTGGGAGAACTTCCGTTCGGCCGGACCAAAGCGGCTCTGGCGGTAGTATTGGTAGCCCTGATCATTCAGGGAAATCGCCCGGCTTTGCAGATTCTCCTGGCTCGGAGCCGCGCAGCCCAGTCCGGCCAGGCAGAGAGCCAATAGCCAACGCCCATATGCAGGCATGATTAGTTCTTCCCCGGGTCGGCATCCATTCTGATGGTATGTTCTTTAGGTTTAGGCACATTTCTCCGGAGCAGCCAGGACTTTTGAGCTGCCTTGGCCGTTTTATCAGCATCACTTATCGTGATTTCCGCCTCCGTAACCAGGTCCGGCAAGCTTTTTCCGGTCTTTTTCAAACTGTCGAGAAAGCTGTCTGCTTTCTTCAACAGCGACGGCAAGCCAGTGGCGGCCTCCTGCAAGCTGCCGGCGGCCTTGCTGAAGCTGCCAAAAGTCTGTCGCCTCTGCTCGCTGGCTTCTTTGCCAAAGAAACTCTTTTCCG
>JAMCQY010000339.1 GCA_023381945.1 Deltaproteobacteria bacterium | reverse complement strand
CCTAAGCAGCCTTTTTAATTCAGGATCGTCGCTCTCGCTGGCCAGGTCCAGGTAACTCTTGCGAGCCTCCAGCTCATGGGAGATGGCCAGCTCGATGGCCTGGATGATATTGAGCTCCCGCTTGTTGCCTGATTCTAATTTTTCTTTGCTCATATCAGAACTCATCAATTCAACAATCCTTATTATTCCCTATTCAGGGAGTGCTAATCGTGCAATTCAGCCACTCCTCGCGGCCGGAGCAGGCCCCGCTGCTCCAGAATCTTGGTAAACTCCGACGATTGCAAGGTTTCCAGGAGTTCATCCTGGGCCTCTTTTTGGCGAGGGGTCCACTTCCCCTTGATACGCACCACAAAACGAGGCTGCACCACGGTGCCTGGCAACGGTTGGGGATCAGCCACCGTGCCTCCCAATGGCACCAGGTCGAAACGCTCAGGGAAGGTCTGCTTAATATAAAGCCCCAGGTGATATAAGATTACCGCCGCGTCCGCCTTGCCGAGGGCGACCGACCAGGGCAGATCGCGGTGATGGATGCGGGGGCCGGCCAGCCACTTTTCCGGATCGCCGCTGGCCCCATTGAAGATCAGATCCACCAGACGCTTAGCGTTCATTTCCCGGGGAGGATGCGGATCGTAGGCCGCGATTCCAGCAATGGTAGCGGCATAATTGCCGAAAGCGCCGGGTTCCAATTCAGGATTCGGTGTCACTAGGCGAACGCCCTTGCGCCCCAGATCCCAAACGGAATGAATGTCCTTGGGATTGCCTTTCTTCACCAGGATCACTTCGCCCCGGTCCTGGAGCAAGGGAATAGCCGGCCCCTCCGTAACGCCTGCTTTCATCAACTTCTCGAGGACCTTGCGAGAAGCTATGACCACCGCCGGCCGGCAGGTGACATAGAGATTGCCCACCTGCATTATACCGTGCTGCAATTGTTCAGGCGAGATGGGGGGACTGGTGGTGTAGAGCCAGTTAACCAAGGGCTGGCCCTTAAATTTGGTCAAAAAATGAGGCCAGATGTCTTTCAGCGCCGGATGAAAATTTCCTTCGGTGGAGAGCACTAAATCGCAGGACCCGATCTGGGCGTGCACATCATTGAGGAGGTTGGCCGCGGGATCATTTAGATTGGGAGTCAGCAGCCCTTGATCTGCCGGCCAATCGAGCCAGGCCGGGGCGTCAATTACCGGTTTGCCGGTGATTTTTGGTGCTTCTGCCCTGACGGGTAGGGTCACAAAGCCGAGGAGCATGACAATAAGACTAAATAAAAAGAGAATTCGCATGCCCCTCCCCTTCCCATCAGCCCCTTGCCTTATTGGCAGAGAGCCGGAATAACCGATCCTGCACTATTCTCTTTGAAATGTAATCAGCCGAAAGGACGAAATCCATAGTAACTTGATTTTCATCAAGAACTGACAACTTGCTACTGACGACTAATAAACCACTTTCACCAGATACAAGCCCCGGCCCGGGGCTGTAGGGCCGGCCATTTGGCGCTCGCCGCTTTGGAGTAGTTCCACCAACAGGGAAGGCTCATACTTGCCTTTGCCAACTTCCACCATGGTGCCCACCAGGCTGCGCACCATACCCCGCAGGAAGCCGTTGCCCGTGATGGTGAAACGCAGCCAGCCGCCGGGATGAGTCTGCCAGTGGGCGCTGAAGATGCGGCGCACCGGATTGCGGTTGCCGCTGCCCGAGGCCCTGAAGGCGGAAAAATCATGTTCCCCCGGCAACGCCAGGGCGGCCGCGGTCATGGCCGGCAGATCGAGTTTATGGGAAAGCCACCAGCCGTAATGATGGTACAGGGGCGAACGATTGGGCCGGTTCAGGATGCGGTATTCGTAGGTCTTGGAGAGGGCAGACTTGCGGGCGTGAAACTCCGGGGAAACTTCTTGCGCCTTTAAAACGGCAATATCGTCAGGCAGCATGGAATTCAGGCCCGCATGGAAAGCCTTTAAAGGGACGGTGCTGCTGGTGTGAAAATTGGCCACCTGGCCCAGGGCGTGCACCCCGGCGTCGGTGCGGCCGGAGCCGATGAGCTTGACCGGTTGGTTGGTGAGGCGTTCCAGAGTTTCTTCAAGAACTTGCTGGATGGACAGATCCCCTCGTTGCCGCTGCCAACCGTGGTAGCGGCTGCCGTCGTATTCCAGAAGTAAGCGGATGTTGCGGGACATAAGAGTAGCTGTCAGCCCTCAGCTTTTGAATCTTCAGAAAATGGTATCCTCTTGCCGTCATCCTGAGCGAAGCGAAGGATCTAGTAATATCAAATTTTAAAAATTACTAGATTCTTCGGTCGCTGGCGCTCCCTCAGAATGACATGAATTAAAAGCTGAAAGCTGACCGCTGATAGCTAAGGAATCATCGGCACCAGGTCCAACCCGGTGGTCTCTGGAAAGCCCATCATCAGGTTAAAATTATGCACTGCCTGGCCGGCCGCGCCCCGGTGGAGGTTGTCAATGGCCGAGACCACGATGACCCGGTTACGGGCGGCGTCCACCTTCACGCCGATATCACAGTAATTGCTGGCCCGGACGTTGATGGTGTTGGGCAGAACCCCACTGGGCTGGAGGCGGATGAAGGGCTGATCGGCATAGAAGCTCTGGTAAAAATTGAGAATTTCTATTTCGGTTAATGGCTTTACCAATCGGGCGTACAGAGTCCCCAGGATGCCCCGGCTCATGGGCGTAAGGTGCGGGGAGAAGGTGACCTGGACAGGCTCCCCGGCCAGCAGGCTCAACTCCTGCTCCATCTCCGGGTTATGGCGGTGCTCCGCCACCTTGTAGGCCCGGAAGCCCTCGTTGACTTCGCAAAATGAGGCAGGCAGGGCCGAGGTCCGGCCGGCGCCGCTGACTCCGGACTTGCAATCAGCAATGAGCGAATCCAGGCAAACCAGCTTATTCTGCACCAAGGGAGCAAACCCCAGGATGACGCAGGTGGGATAGCAGCCGGGGTTGCCCACCAGCCGGGCCCGGCTGACCGCGTAGCCGTGGATTTCCGGCAGGCCGTAGACCGCTTCACCAAGCAGGTCCTTGGCACTGTGGGGCTGGTAATATTGTTCATAGACCGCGGCGTTCTTGAAGCGGAAGTCCGCACTCAGATCTACTACCTTGCAGTCCCGCTCCAGGATGGGAGGTATCATGCTCATGGCCGCCTGATGCGGCACCGCGGTAAAGACTACCTCAACCGGGGCGGCGCATTCCTCGGCAGCACAGTCGCTGAAGGTGAGCGGGACAATACCGGCCAGGGCCGGGAAGATTTCGGCTACGGGACGGCCCGGATATTCGAGGGAATGGAGAGCTACCAGTTCACAGCCGGGGTGGCGGACCAAAATCCGCACCAGTTCCAGCCCGGCATAACCGGAGGCGCCGATAATGGCTACTTTGATCTTTTTCATTGGGAATGCGG
>JAMCQY010000246.1 GCA_023381945.1 Deltaproteobacteria bacterium | reverse complement strand
CAGGATTACTTCAAATACGGCCTGATCCAGGCTGAAGAAGGCCGCAACGCCGAGGCGGCCAAGGCCTTCCGGCAAGCTCTCGCCATCAAGCCCGACTGGGCCGAGGCGCACAGCCTTTTGGGCAGCACCCTGACTCAATCGGGGGATCTCAATGAGGCCGAAAAAGAACTCCGCAAGGCCGTGCAGTTAAAGCCCGATTATGCTGAGGGTTGGAATTACTTAGGGGAATTTCTCAAGGAACGCGGCCGACAGCAAGAAGCCGACGCCGCCTTTGCCAAGGCCAGGCAGCATACCCGATAACTCTGGTAATTAAGAAATTTTTCCGAAGTGATTTTATCCAGGGGCGCGGGGTGCGTGCCCGTCAACTCAAGAAGACCACCAGACGGTTTTTGCGGTCTGCGGTGCGGTAATAGATGAGGCTTTCCGCCAGGTGCTGCAAACCATTAAGGTGCGGCGGACTGGCGGGGGGATCGTCGGCATTTGGGGCTGCTTCGCCGGGCGGCTTGGCGTCGTCTTCGAACATCAGGCGCAATCTGGGGCCCTTCTCCTGCAATTGCACTGCGATGGACCCGGGCTCACCGGGCTGATAGGCATGGTCCACCACGTGCCGGAAGATTTTGCCGGCAGCCATCTCCAGTGAGTCGAGCCGGGCCTGAGGCAGACTTCGGTCCTTGCCCCATTTTTGGATGAAGTCCAGCAGCAGACGCAGGTTTTCCGGTCGATTAGTCAGGGTCAGACGGCTGGCGTCCATCGCCGTACAAATCCTCTCGTATCGCTGATCATCTGTTGGACCATCTATAACTGTCAGATTGCAGTCCCTGGAAGCAATCCATAATTCTTATATTCGTCCCAAGTTTAAAAGAACTTTAAAGAAAAATCTACAGGAATTTTGCGGCCTTCGATCCTCCGGCCACCCCCCTGGCCTTTTCCTTCTTCATCGGCTTCCCCGGTGGCACCCGCCCCTTCTCGGCCTGCATGAACCGGTCTCGCTCGCTGAAGATACAGCCGCAGTATTGCTGCTTATAAAGCCCCATCGTCTGGGCGTTGGCCCTGCCTTCGGCCCAGCCTTTGCGAAAGTCCTCGTAATAGAAGGGGATCCCCACCTCCCGGACTATCAACTGGCCCAATTCTCTGATGAGTTCGTGGTTCTGGAATTTGCTGAACAGCAGGGTGGAGGTGAAGGCGTCGAACTTGCCGCCTCGGGCCACTCGGGCCGCGGCGGTCAGGCGGCGATAATAACAGAACCGGCAGCGCTCCGCCTCCCGGAAGGCCAGGTCACGCAAAAATTCTTCCAGGGGGTAGCCCCGGTCCCAAATCACCGGCAGGCCGACTTTGGCGGCAAAGGTCTCCAAGGTTTCGGCCCGCCGGATATATTCCTGGTAGGGATGGATATTGGGGTTGAAGAAAAAGCCGCGCACCTGGTGGCCCGAGGCCCGCAAGGTTTCCAGCGGATAAATGGCGCAGGGGGCGCAACAGATATGCAGCAAGATCTTCATTAGTCAGTCGTCAGACTCGATACCCCATGACCCTTTTGACGTTTTGCCCCAGGTCGCCGATGTTGGCCACTACGGTCACTCCGGCCTGGGCGAGGGCCGCCATCTTATCGGCGGCTTTACCGCTGCCCCCGGAGATAATGGCCCCGGCGCGGCCCCGGCGTTTGCCGGCGGCCTCTTCTTCGGCGGCCCCGCCAATCTCACCGATGAGCACGATCCCTTCGGTCTGGGGATCAGCCTCAAACAATTGTAACATATCTATGAAATTGGTACCAATGATAGGGTCACCGCCGATACCCACACAGGTGCTCTGGCCGATGCCCAACAGGGTCATCTGGTGCACCGCTTCGTAAGTCAGGGTGCCGCTGCGGGAGACCAGTCCCATGGGCCCGGGCTGATGGATATGCCCTGGCATGATGCCCACCTTGGCCTGGCCCGGCGAGATGATGCCCGGGCAGTTGGGGCCGATGAGGCGGCAGCCGCTGTCTTTGAGGGCCGCCATGACCTTGACCATGTCCAGGGTGGGGATGCCTTCGGTGATGCACACCGCCACCTTAATCCCGGCGGCTGCAGCCTCGAGGATGGCGTCCGCAGCAAAGGCCGGGGGCACGAAAATCAAGGAAGTATTGGCGCCGGTATCCTTGACGGCCTGGGCCACGGTATTGAATACCGGGATGGCTTCCACCTTCTGGCCGCCCTTGCCCGGGGTCACCCCCGCCACCACCTTGGTGCCGTATTGGGCGCAGGCCAGGGCATGGAAAGAGCCTTCCTTGCCGGTAACTCCCTGCACCACCACGCGTGTCTCGTTATTTACCAGAACGCTCATATAGAAACCTTTCTATTTCTCTGCGACCTCAGCGTCTCTGCGGTAAATATTTTCACCGCAGAGGCGCAGAGAGCGCAGAGTGAATCATTTTCAAGACTTAAGCCACCAGCGCCGCCACCTTCTGGGCCGCGTCCCGCATATCGGTGGCCACGGTGAACTTGAGGCCGGAGGTGTTCAGTATCTCCCGGCCCTGCTCCACGTTGGTCCCTTCCAGGCGCACGATGATGGGCACTTTGACGTCCACCGTCTTCACCGCCTCCACCACGCCGCTGGCCAGGACGTCGCAACGCAGGATGCCGCCGAAGATGTTGATGAGCACGCCTTTGACGTTGGGGTCGCCCAGGATGATGCGGAAGCCGTTGGTCACCATCTCCGCCGAGGCGCCGCCGCCCACATCCAGGAAGTTGGCGGGCTCGGCCCCGGCCGCCTTGATCAGGTCCATGGTGGCCATGGCCAGACCGGCGCCGTTCACCATGGCGCCGACATTGCCGCTCAGGCGGATGTAATTGAGGTGGTGCTTTCGAGCCTCAAACTCCAGGGGGTCCATCTCCGAGGGGTCTTCCAGGGCCGCCAGGTCATGGTGCCGGAAGATGGCGTTATCGTCAAAATTGAGCTTGGCGTCCAGGGCCAGCATCTTGCCGTCTTTGGTGACCACCAGCGGGTTGATCTCCGCCAGGGAGCAATCCAGGGTGACGAACATCTGATAGAGGTTCTCGATGAAGTTCACGGCCGGGCGCAAGAGTTTCGGGTCCAGCCCGATTCCGAAGGCCAGGTTGCGGGCCTGATAGCCCATACAGCCGGTGATGGGATTGATCGCCTCTTTAATGATCAGCTCCGGGGTGCGGGCCGCCACCTCTTCGATCTCCATGCCGCCCGCGGCGCTCATCATAATTACCACCCTTTTCAGGCCGCGATCCGGGACGATGCCCAGGTAAAGTTCCTGAGCGATGTCCTGGGCCTGCTCCACCAGAACCTGGTTGACCACCTTGCCTTCGGGACCGGTCTGATGAGTGACCAGGGTCATGCCCAGGATTTGGTCGGCCACCTGCTCCACTTCCTCGGGGGTGGCTGCGGTTTTGATGCCGCCGCCTTTGCCGCGGCCGCCGGCATGGATCTGAGCCTTGACCACAAAAGGGCCTTCCCCCAGTTCCTCCGCCACCTGGCGGGCCTCCCGGTTGGTGTCGGCCACCGCGCCCTCGGGCACCGGCACGTGGAATTTCCGCAGCAATTCTTTGGCTTGATATTCGTGAATCTTCATAATGTGAGTTCCTTCCAAACGCGAATTATCAAAGATTAAACCACGGAGGCGTGATTAGCCAAGAAAAATAAAAAGGGCTGGGGAAAATCAGAAAATTTATGACAGCGATGCGGCAGATTTTATGACGATTCAGGTGAGGGGCGGGTTTGAAATCCGCCCCTGCGGCACAAGCGAGATGCTTGCGCCGCCATAATATTGCCTATGGGTGAAAGGACTACCCCTTGATCCCCACCTGCAGCCCCTGAATCTCCCGGCAACGGCCCTCGGGGCCGATATTTAGCAAGGCTCCTTGGAGTTGAATATTCTGAGTGGCCACTTTGAAAGGCTGGGGCAATTGGCTCCAGAAACGCTCCAGGATGATCTCCCGGCGCATGCCGATGACCGAGTCCAACGGACCGGTCATGCCGGCGTCGCTGAGGTAGCCGGTGCCGCCCGGCAAGACGCGGCCGTCGGCGGTCTGGACGTGGGTATGGGTGCCCAGCACGGCGCTCACCCGGCCGTCCAGGAACCAGCCCATGGCCTGCTTCTCGCTGGTGGCTTCGGCATGCATATCCACCAGGATGACCTTGATTTCCTGGGGCAGCTCCTTCAGAATGGCGTCTACCGTGCGGAAGGGGCAGGCCAAAGGTTCCATGAAGACCCGGCCTTCCAGGTTAATCACCGCCGCCTTCTCCCCGGCGGCAGTCTCCACGATGGCATAACCCCGCCCCGGGCTCTCCGGCGGATAGTTGGCCGGGCGCAGCAGCCGGTCGGTATCTTGCAGATAGGCATGGATTTCTTTATGTTTCCAGATGTGGTTGCCGCTGGTTAAGAGGTCAATGCCGTAACTCAGGAGCTGGTCGGCGGACGCAGGCGTGATGCCGATGCCGCCGGAGGCGTTCTCCCCATTGGCTACCACCAGGTCAATGAAGTGCTGGTCCACCAGGCGGGGCAGCAATTCTTCCACCGCCCGCCGGCCCGGGTTGCCGACGATATCGCCGATAAACAGGATGTTCATATCCCGGGCCGCCTAGCGGGCGTACTCCACCGACCGGGTCTCCCTGATAACAGTGACCTTGATCTGGCCGGGATAGGTAAGGTCCTGCTCGATCTTCTTGGCGACCTCCCGGCTGAGCAACACCGCTTCCTCGTCATTGACCTTTTCGGACTCGACGATGAGCCGGATTTCCCGGCCTGCCTGGATGGCGTAAGACTTGCTGATGCCGCCGAAGCTTAGCGCCACTTTCTCCAAGTCTTCCAGGCGCTTGACGTAGGTCTCCAACATTTCCCGGCGAGCCCCGGGACGGGCCCCGGACAGGGTGTCGGCCGCCTGGACCAGGACATCCATGACGGATTCCGGCGGCACATCTTCGTGGTGGGCGGCGATGACGTGCACCACCTTGGGCGATTCGCCGTAGCGCTTGGCCAGGTCGGCGCCGATGAGGGCGTGCACCCCTTCCGACTCCTGATCCACCGCCTTGCCGATGTCGTGCAGCAGACCGCCCCGCTTGGCTTGTTTAACATTGAGGCCCAGTTCAGCGGCCATGATGCCGCATAGATAACAGACCTCCACGGAGTGCTGCAAGACGTTCTGGGCATAACTGGTGCGGAATTTGAGTTTGCCGAGCAGCTTGATGAGTTCCGGATGGAGGCCGTGAACCCCGACGTCAAAGGCGGCCTCTTCGCCGGCCTCGCGGATATTGGTCTCCAGTTCGGCAGTGACTTTATCGACGATCTCCTCAATCCGCCCAGGGTGGATGCGGCCGTCGGAGATGAGACGCTCCAGGCTGCGTCGGGCCACTTCCCGGCGCATGGGGTTAAAAGCGCTGAGGATTACAGCCTCGGGGGTGTCGTCAATGATAATGTCCACCCCGGTGGCCGCTTCCAGAGCCCGGATATTGCGGCCTTCCCGGCCGATGATGCGCCCCTTCATCTCCTCGTTGGGCAGAGCCACCACCGATACGGTCTGTTCCGCCACATAATCTGAGGCATAGCGCTTGATGGCCAGGGCGATGATTTCTTTGGCCTTCCGGTCGGCGTGTTCCCGGGCCTCGGTTTCGAGGCGTTTCACCATGCGGGCGGTGTCGGCCCGGATTTCCCGTTCCATGGCCCGCAGTAGAAAATCCTTGGCCTCATTGGCGCTCATGCCGGCCAGCTGCTCCAGGCGGCTGTTTTGCTCGGCCACCAACTGCTCATAGTGGACCGCCTGAGTCTTGAGTTCTTCTTCCCGCTGGGTTACCTGCTTGTGTTTCTTAACGAGTTCCGAGTCGCGTTCATCCAGAGAGTCGCCCTTCCGTTCCAGGTGCTCCTCTTTTTGCAGGAGGCGCCGCTCCAATTGATTGAGCTCCTGGCGCCGGTCCTGGGTCTCCTTTTCAAAGTCCATCTTCATCTGCAGGAGTTGATCCTTGGCCTGCAGCTTGGTTTCTTTCTTGATGGTATCCGCTTCTTTCCGGGCTTCATCCAGGATCTTCTTGCCCAGGGCCTCCAGAGACTCCTGGTGCGCGTCCATGATGTATTTGCGATAGAAGAAACCGGCGGCGAAGCCCGAAGCCAGGGCCATACCTTCGATCAAAAAGTGTGACATTATCTCCATGGAAATTCCTTATATCTTTAACTGCGACACAGTTGCCTGCCTCAGGGTCAGGGCCTGGTCTCAGATGTGGTGATGCCGGTAGATGAATTCCGAGAAAAAGGCAGGTGGGTGGGTAGCGGCTGGCGGCAGCCGCTGGGAGAGGCGATCGGGCGGAAATTATCAGACGGCGGGCTGATCTGGTTGAACAGCCCTTACTAGATCAATTAACAGGTTCTTAAACACGTTGCCGTTTGTCTGCATCAGGTTTTGGCTCTTTCTCCTCCCTTCGAGCCAATATCTTAGTCCTGGGATGACCCAAGTTTAAACATACCTTCATGTCCTGCCGCATGGGTCGATATTTTGCCCCGCGCGTTATATCTTTACTCCGCCCGGAATGTTGTATATTCTCCCGTCTCCCTCACCCCTTGCCGCTTTTCCGCCGATCTTATCAAGGACCGGGAGGAAAATAGGAATCGTGGGTCTCCAGCATCTGAATCAATAGTTTCGACCGCTGTTCGATGTCGGCTTGGAGTTGCTGGTAGTCCTCCTTGATCTCTAGGCATTCATATGCCAGGTTCAGTGCGGTTAAAATCGCCACGTCGGCCAGGGGACTGGCAGGGAAAGCCCTTTGAAGCTCGCGGAGCTGCTCGTCCACCTTGCGCGCCACGGCTTGCAGGCTGTCTGGAGTCATGCTCCCCTTCAAAGAGAAGGTGCGCCCTAAAATTTCCACCAAGACCGGCTTGGGCTCCTGACCAGATTTTATGCCGATTCTCCTGTATCGATAATTTTTAAGCGGTTAAGGATCTTATCGATCCGTTGGCGAACCAGTTCCCGCTCTTGGGAAAGTTTTTCCAGGGTGGCCTCGGCCTCTTTGAGTGCCTGTTCTTTTTCAGCCAAGGTTTGCTCCAAGGCGGCGTTGGCCTCCTTTAGCCTGGCAGTCTGTCCGAGTACCATTTCTAGCTTCTGTTCCAGTATAGTAAAGAGATCGGTAACCACCAATACCCCCTGATTATTTAATATGATTGTGCCCTTGCGTCGGTGAAAAGTCAAGCATTTTTACATGGTTGGTTCGCACCAGTAAACTGCGATTGCGAAGAGCCAACCGGCTGTATATCAAGGATACGGAAAGAGCTGGCGGTAGGCAAGTGATCAATAAGTGAACAAATAACCTCACTAAGGTAATTCCTGCGGCAAATTCAGGTATTTCCTAATTGATTTTTTCTTAAAAAAATTAAATTTATTTTGATATTTTTTAAATTTTATGGACACTTGACAATCCTCCTTGGGTTGAGAGAACTAAAAGGTCTTATGGAAGAGGCCGGAGTGTGCGGATAGCCACTCCGGTTTTTTATTTAACACCCCCAAGATTTTTAAAATCCAGGTCCAGAAAAATCACGTCAACAATCTGTAGGGCCTAGGAGGACCTCATGCAACCAAAAACTCCCGAGGATTTACATGGGTTTCGGGCCAAATTGGATGGAGAACTGCAAGTCCTCTTCCAGTCTTTATCAGCGGAATGGGAAAACACCCTCAAGAATAGGAAAGAGGAGGACATGAATGCATTTATGGCTAAATGGGTAGAAGGTGTCCGGGACTTCTTTGAGAAAGAGAATATTATTGCTGGAATCGAGGAGCCCCAAAATCGCCGTTCAGGTCAAAATATTCTCTACCCGGCCGAAACGGATGCGATGCTGCGAATGATTGGAAACCTGCGTAAGAAGGCCGACAGGCCGAAAAAAAAATTGACCTCCCCGCCTCTGTCTCTTTACCTCAAAATTAAAATGCGTAAGGGCGACGGCCCCCTCTTGATCCCGGCAAGCCTCAAGAACCTGTACCAAGGAACGATTATCATAGAGATCAATGACTTTGGGTCCGTAAACAATCCTAACGCCCTTCAAGGGAAAGAAGCCATCTTGCACTGGCGGGACTCGAAGAGTCAGGAAACCATGGAAATCGGCGGTATAATGACGTGGGAGCCATACGGGGTTGGCCCTAAAATAAAAATAAATTTGACCACAAAGGATGTTAAAAATAATAGAAAGGCAACCAAAATCTTGGAAAATTCCTTGAGTGATGTCTCAAAAGCCCATCAATTATTATGGAACCTGTGGGATAAAACTCAAGAAACCCGGGAGTCCGCCTCCGATGAATATGACCAAAAAACCAATTTTTATCTTCTACTGTTAGCCTGTGGGACAATATTGACCAGCTTTACGAATCCTGTCCTCTACCAAACCATGCACTATTCATTATCCTTCTTAGGTTTAGGAAAAATAATCAGGTTTATTCGGGGACGATAAATAGGATCCCGGGGTTAAACCTGCATCCCCGTTTTGACCTATATCCTAATGCTTTTCCGCAACAGCGCCGATAGGTTAGTGTAACGACGTATCGGCTTGTCGTTGTGAATGGCCATGCCCAGGGCCCGCTTGCTTCCCACGAGCGCCACCAGGCGGCGGCCCCTCGTAAGCGCGGTATAAAGCAGGTTGCGTTGCAGCAGCATATAATGGTGCGTGCTCAGGACAATCAGCACCCCGGGAAATTCGCTGCCCTGGGCCTTGTGCACCGTCACTGCGTAAGCCAGGGTGATCTCGTCTTTCTCCGCAGCGTCATAAGTCACCAGCCGCCCGTCAAAATCCACCTGGAGCTGGCCGGTGGCCTTGAGAAAGCCGCTCACCAAGCCGATGTCGCCGTTGAACACCTCTTTGTAATAATTGTTCCTGAGCTGCATCACCTTATCACCGCGGCGGAAGGCCCGGCCGCCCCACTGCCAGGCAGGGTTGGCCGGATTGAGACGCTGCTGTAATTCATGGTTCAGGTTCTGGATGCCCACTGGCCCCCGGTGCATGGGAGTGATCACCTGCAGATCCCGCCTCGGGTCCAGGTGGTATTGGCGGGGCAGCTCGCCCGCTACCAGGTCCAGCAAGCGCCTTTTCAAATCTTCGGGTTCATTCGCTTCGATGAACACGAAATCGCCCCGGCCCAGTTTATTGGGCAGGACAGGGAACTCCCCCTGGTTGATGCGGTGGGCGTTGACCACGATAAGGCTCTCCCGGGCCTGCCGGTAAATCTGGGTAAGGCGCACCACCGGGACGACCCCGGAGTCCATCAGGTCCTTGAGGACGTTGCCGGGTCCCACCGCCGGGAGTTGATGGGCGTCGCCCACCAGGATGAGGCGGGCGCTGCTTGGTACCGCCCGCAACAGATGGTACATAAGATAGATGTCCACCATGGAGGTTTCGTCCACCACCACCACCTCGGCCTTGAGGGGCTCGGCGGGACCGCGTTTGAAGCCGCCGGTCTGGGGGGAAAACTCCAAGGCCCGGTGAATGGTGGTGGCCGGGGCCCCGGTGGCCTCGCTCAGGCGCTTGGCGGCCCGCCCGGTGGGGGCCATGAGCAGCACCCTGGCCCCCAGGCCCAGACAGAGGTCCAGGATACAACTGATGATGGTGGTCTTGCCGGTGCCGGGGCCGCCGGTAATAACCAGAAGCTTCTCCGTAAGGGCCGCGGCCACCGCCCGGGCCTGCTCCTCGGAGAGCGAAATCCGCCGCCGTCTCTGTACCTGGGATACCAGATCCTCCAGATGCAGGGGCGGAGCACTGCCGGGGGTGGCGGCCAGGCGTCCCAAAGTTTGCGCCACCCCGGTCTCCGCCACCCAGGCGGCCCGCTTATAAACCCCGCGCTGGCCATGGTCAAGTTCCGGCAAGGTCAGCCGCCCTTCCCTTACCTGGTGCTCCAGGGCCTTGGCCAGGGGCTGGCGCTCCACCTTAAGCAATTCCCGGGTGCGATCCAACAATTCCTCTTCCGGAACAAAGACGTGGCCGTCGGAGGCGAAGGTATCCAGGATATGAAGCAGGCCCGCGGCCAGGCGGGCCGGCGCCAGGGGGTCCAGGTTGAGGCGGCTGGCCAAGTGGTCTGCGGTGAGAAAGCCCAGTCCCTGAATATCCAGGGCCAGTTGGTAAGGATTAGTGGTGACCACCTCCAGAGCCTGGGAACCATACTTCTGAAAAATCTTACCGGCATGGGCCAGCCCCACCCCCAGACCCTGCAAAGCCACCACCACGTCCCGCATCTCCCGGCGGCCCTGCCAGTCCCGGCGAATCTGTTCAAGGCGCTTGGGGCCGAAGCCGGGCACTTCTTTGAGGCGCTCCGGCTGGTGATCGATGACCTTCAGGGTTTCGGCCCCGAAATGGGCCACCAGGCGTTTAGCCATTTCCGGCCCGATGCCCTTGACCAGCCCTGAGGCCAGGTATTTTTCGATGCCCGCCACCGTAGCCGGCAGCACCGCGTACCACCAGACCACCTTGAACTGCTCGCCCCATTTAGGGTGCAGTTCGTAAGTACCCTTAAGGTGGAGCTGTTCGCCCTCCTGGACCCCGGCCAGGGGACCAACCACGGTAACGGGGCGCCTGGCCCCCTTAACCTTGAGGCGCACCACGGCATAGTGGTTTTCCGGGTTGGCAAAGGTGAGGCGCTCGACCGCGCCCTCCAGGGTTTCCAGGGCTTGGGCGGCGATTTCCGCCGGGATGGGAGGCTTGAATTCGGCCATCTAGCTGGAAGATAAGGATTGATAAACAACGGCAACCAAATCCCCCCTAGGCCCCCCTTTTTCAAAGGGGGGAACTTAAGGAATACTTTTTGAAAGTCCCCCTTTGAAAAAGGGGGATTTAGGGGGATTTAAAAAACCAGCATTTGGAAAAAGTTTTGGCAAAGGGTGGAAAAACTCAGCAGCGCCACCTAAGCGCCCCCGGTTATCCCACCTAAGCTTCCGGTTCTGCTAAGATTTTCTGGCTGATGCCCCGGCCCAGGGCCACCCGGCCGCCGTTAATGCCGATAATGATGAGGCCGCGATTATTTTGCAGGATTTCCACTACCTGGCCCAGGTTGAGCCCCAGGGCCAGCAGCCGGGCCCGCAACATGCGGCCACCCTGGTAGCCGGTGATGCGCACCTTTTGCCCGGGGGCGGCCAGGGCCAGGGAATGGTCCACAGCTTCAGGCCCTTCCGGGGGGACAGCTTTTTGAGACCTTCTAAACACCTTGACTTCCTCAATCCTTTGGCCGGCAGGCGGTACAGTAACCGTGCACGTGCAACTGGTGGCCTTTAACTTGATAATTATACTTTTCGGCCAACTGTTCCTCCAAAAGCTTCAGGCTGGGCTCCTCAAATTCCTGAATTTCGCCGCAGCCCAGGCAGCGGAGGTGGTTATGGTGGTCGTGGCCGTAAATATGCTCGTAATGCCAATGGCCTTCGGTGAAATCCACCTCCCGGATAAGGCCGCAATCCATGAATAAGGGTAGGGACCGGTAAATGGAGGCCTTGGAAACCTTGGAGCCTTTGCCCTTGAGCAGCAGATAAAGCTCATCCACGTCAAAGTGGCCGTGCCAGGCGAAGATTTCCCGCAGAATCTCCTCGCGCTCCGGGGTGCGCCGCAGGCCCCGCTGCCGGATATATTCCTGAAATATCTGGAGTTCGGATTTCACCACTGAATCATTGTAATTGAGAATTAATCTCGATAATAACCGGAAATAGCCGAAAAGTCAAGAGAGTTTAGCAGTAGTTTCCGCCAAAAATAAGAAACGGCACCCTGCGGCGCCGCTCCTGGAAATTCTTGGTTGCGCGGCTATCAATGTCTAACCGCGTAAATAATTCCCCCGCCGATAACCAGGGCGCTGATTACATGCAGGAAGAACTTGGGGCGGTTGGCCATCAGACGCTGCCAGTTCCACCGCCCTACTTTCTCCTCCAGCCGTGGCCCCTCAGCTTTGGCTTGTTTCTCGGGCAGGGCGTCCAGAGGAGCCACAGGTTTCCGCTTAATATGGCTGACCTCGCCCATCAGGGCCGTCGGCATTTCCTGATAAAGCAGCAGACAATTATCCACCACCTCGGGATCATAAAGGACCCCCTTCTTCCTTTCGATCTCCTCCAGGGCCTTGTCAATGCCGAGGGCCGGGCGATAGGGCCGGTGGGAACACATGGCCTCGATTACATCCGCCACCCCCAAAATCTTGGCTTCCAGGAGAATCTCCTGGTCATCGAGGCCGTAGGGATAGCCGGAGCCGTTCAACCTTTCGTGGTGCTGCATGATGATCTGGGTAATTTGGCCGGGAATCTCCAAAGGTTTCAGGATATTGTAGGCCACCTGCGGGTGGGTCTTGATGATGGCGAATTCCAGGTCAGTCAATTTCCCGGGTTTGGAAAGAATCTCCGTCGGTACCGCGATTTTTCCCAAATCATGGAGGCTGCCGGCTACGTGGAGTTCCTCGAGGCGCTCGTCTGAAAGCCCCATCCGTTGGGCAATGGCGATGGCAATGTGGGTGGCCCGCTGTTGATGGTCAACGGTATAGGGGTCTCTGGCCGCAATGGTGGACTCCATTACCTGGATGATGGCCTCCATGGTGTCTCCTCTCAATCCCCTGCCAATAATCTCTGATTATTGCTAAGTGAATTTATAAAACGGGTATTTAATTTTATTTAAAAGGAAAGTATAAGCATTCCCGGTTTCTGACAATAAGGATTTCCCTGATTTCCCCTATCGCATTCCCCTATTTTTTAAGGGTGCGCCTAATAAGGAACGCCTCAAGATGACAAATTTTTCCAGCAGCTGCTTCCTTTGCCTGCACAATTGCGGTATTAATTTTCAAACTATATCTGCTGGGTAGCTGGTTGTCCTTCTTCCCGGGCAGATGCGGGAAAAGTCCGTTTTCGAACAACGTCATCCAAGCGGAGCAGAAATAATGCCAGAGAAAAACCCATCTGACCGTCCGGTCCAGTTATCGTCCGTAAGGCAACTGGAACTGGTTAATCTGTCCGGCCGACTGGGCTACCGGTTCAAGGACGCGGCGCTGCTGGATCAGGCCCTGCGCCATAGCTCCTTTGCCCATGAAAACCCGGAGGCCGGGCCCAGCAACGAGCAGATGGAGTTTCTGGGGGACGCGGTCCTGGCCCTGACCGTGAGCAGCCTGCTGCTCCAGCATTTTCCCGAGAGTTCCGAAGGAGAACTGTCCCGGGGTCGGGCCGCCCTGGTGAACGCCCGGCGCCTGGCAGTGCTGGCCCGGAAATTGGACCTGGGGTCTTATCTCCTGCTGGGCCGGGGTGAGGAGGCGCAGGCCGGCCGGGAGAAACCGTCGCTTTTAGCCGACGCCCTGGAGGCAGTGATGGCCGCAGTCTTTCTCGACGGCGGCCTCGAGGCTGCGGAGGCTCTGACCCGTAGTTGGTTTACGCCGCTCTTGGCCGATATGTCCGAGTCCCCCTGGCAGGATTTTAAGACCAGGTTGCAGGAGCTGACCCAGGCCCGCCGCCAGGGCTCGCCCACCTATAACCTGCTCTCGGAAAGCGGCCCCAGCCATGCCCGCATCTTTGAGGTGGAGGTCTGCCTGGGGGAGCGCCCCCTGGCCCGGGGCCAGGGCCGCACCAAAAAACAGGCCGAACAGTTGGCCGCCCGAGAGGCCCTCGAGACCCTGGCGGAGGAGCGGAGGAAAGGGGAGGGGAGTAGATTTTAGGCGGGATCACGGCAGGGCCAGGACCTGCTTCAGGGCCTTGCTAATATTTTCTAAATCTTCGCTGGCCATTTCCTCAATCCAGCCAGAGAGACGGGTTTTGTCTACGGCCCTGATCTGGTCGCACACTGCTCGAACTTCTTGTCCCTGACATCTGACTTTCACAGTAATGGGCGGTCTCGCCTCGCCACCACGGGAGAGGGGAACGATCAGGACAGTTTTCCGGGCCTGGTTGAGCGGCGAAGCGCCTACCATCACGCCGGGGCGGACTTTCTTGATCTCCGATCCTTGAGCGGGATCAAGATTGACCCGGTAAACGTTACCGCGTTTCAGTTTCGATTCCATCGCCCGCGGTCACGTCCCAATCGGCCATCTCGGCCTGCAGTTGCTCATCCTGTTCCACGGCCAGGGCACATTCATACAGTTCCCGCTCCCGCCGTTCCACCTCTTCTTCCAGCAGCTCCGCCACTACCTTGCTGCGTTGCCGCGGCGGAATCACAGCCTGCATCCGAGCAAATAACTCTTCCGAAAGCGAAACCAAGACTTTCATTGCAACTAACTCCATGAGCAAAAATCAAAATTTAATATATTTTATATCCAATATCTAATTTTTCAAGCGATAATTTATGTTTCAGAATTATTGACAAATCGAACCCCGGCAAAGAAAAGTAATAATTCAGGTTTGTGCAGAGATAGAATTCAGTTGGATAGGGGAGGACTGTAGGGTTTTATCCTCCCCAAGTATAGTCATTTATTAGCCTCCGACAGGGCGATGTGGTAGGTCTCCACTTCCGTCAGGGCCGTGAAGACCTCCTTGATCCGGTCTTCGGCGGCCTCGGCGGCGGCCTGCCCATAGAAGGCCACAGCCCGCTCTTCCCGGCCATGGGCCGCGGCGAAGTTGGCCCTGGGGTCCTTCAAGCAGGCTTTGTCGTCCGGTTTGATCTCCGGCTTGGGCACCTTCAGAAGTTTGCAGATCAAAGAGGCATGCTCCGCCTCCGTGCGCCATAAGGCCTTGAACATGGCCTTTTCCAAGGGGGCCGGCGCACAATTGGAGGCGCACATATAAAAGGCGGCGTTCCTGACCTCCAGGTCCAGGGCCTTTTCCAGGTTGGCCCGGGAGCGGGGGCTGAGATTGGGGATGTCGTTCTTATCGACATATTCCTCGGCGGGCTGCATGTATTTTTGAGGCGCGCCGCAGAAGGGACAGAAACTGGGCGGCTCGCTCCCCAGATAAGGATCGCCGCAGATGCGACAGCGGAATAGCTTCAATTCCATCGGTGACCTCGTAGATTCCGAATCTTAAGCACTCGGAACTTGAAACTGTATTTAGTCGATTTTCTTGAAAAATTTCTTTACCGCCTTGCAGATGGGACATTGATCCGGCGGCTCCCCTTCGACGGTGTGCCCACAGATGGTGCAGACGTAAATCGCCATCTGCTCCTTCTGTTCCAGGTTGGCCAGGGCCTTCTCGAAGAGCTTGGCGTGGACCTTTTCCACCTCATTGGCAAACTCGAAGCTCCGCAGCGCCTCTTTATGGCCTTCCGCCTGGGCGGCGGCGATCATCCCCGGGTACATCTCCCGGAATTCGGCGGTCTCCCCGGCGATGGCCTCCTTGAGATTATCCGCCGTGCTATTGATGGCCTTCAAGGCCTTGAGGTGATTATGGGCATGGACGGTTTCCGCCTCTGCCGCGGCCCGGAAGAGCCGGGCCACCTGGGGATAGCCATCTTTCTCAGCCTTTTCGGCAAAGGCCAGATACTTCCGGTTAGCCTGGGATTCACCGGCAAAGGCCGCCTTCAGATTCTGAATGCTCTTTTCCATGTCATCTTCCTCCGCAGTATTCGTGAGAATTTCAGCGTTTTTAGCCGATGGTCCATCACCGGGCAAACCCCGAACTGTGACTGCAGTTCCTTATGAGTCGGATTCCGCTTCCTGGCAGCGAGGACAAAGCCCCCAGCAGCAGATGGACTGATGTTCCACCCGGAAGCCTCCCAGTTCTTCGGCGGCAAAAGCCGGCGCGGCGGCCGATTGGCGGTACAGATTAACGATGGTGCGGCAGCGCCGGCAGACCAGGTGGGCATGCCAGAGTGTTTCGGCATCATAGTGGGCCACTTCGTGGAGCGGGTTCACCTTGATGATCAGACCCTTCAGGTAAAGGACTTCCAGGGTCTTATAAACTGTATTGAACGAGATAGCGGGGAGCTGCTGGCGCACCTCCTGATAAATCTTCTCGGCGCTGGGATGGTCGTGCCGGTGGCGCAGGCTGGCCAGAATCGCCAGACGCTGCGGGGTTACGGCAATGCCGAGGGCGCGCAATTTTCGAACCAGGTCATCCATAGGATAGTTACCAGTTAATAATTGTTACTGGAATGTCAAGAGTCTAACCAATAAAATGTCATTTCAAGTCATTATTTCCATGGATTGCAAAGCAAGTGAGTCAGGTATTGGTCGCCATGGGGTTATTGCCGCAGGCCCCTTGAACCTGACTGCCGGTGGTCAAGAAGAGGGGGACTCAGGAAGGTGATTCCTGTGCCTCGAGACCAGTCGGCCTTCCGGAAGCAGTTGGGTGGAATTATTGACTATCTTTGCCGAGCGAGCCGGCCTCCAGCTCTTGATCGCGGTTATTCAGACTGGACATGGTTAGCAAGGCCAGACCTATCCAGCCGATGAGAAAACCTAACACCAGGCCCCCAAAAAAGATCATTCCGGTCATGTCAATCTCCCCAATGCCGTGATATCTGGATAGCAGCAGTGTTTCTCATGGTAATCATGGGAGTCCACTATGTTTTAATATGATTCTTTACAAAAAAAGCACAATTGGCAGAATTACCCATTTCGTTATAGTCAAAATTATCTAAGTAATGAACTCTCGAGAGCCGAGGGGTCTGGCGTCCCGCTTGCTGTTTTTGGACAAAAGCTGGAGCCGATTCTTTTGAGCAGAAATTATTTTACCAGTCTTGGCGGCGCCAAAGCGTCGTACATCGGGCCACCGAGACTAGCACCGGGGATCATATGACCCGCGGCAAAATGACCTTGGACCAGTTCTGTCCGGTTAACTGATTAAAAAAAGCCCGAAACCTCCTGTGAATCTGTTAGAATGTGTTAGGCATAACCCATCAAACAGAAAGGAGATTTCGGACTATGGCCCATTGTAACACAATCTTT
>JAMCQY010000083.1 GCA_023381945.1 Deltaproteobacteria bacterium | reverse complement strand
CCGCAGGGCAGGCGGCCGACGATGGCGCCGATGAAGCCGACATAGCCAAAGACGATGGCCCCAAATTGGGGAATAGTGCCAGGGGTGTAATAACGAATACTGCCCAGGAAGTTTTGTACGGCCCCCACCGGACAGGAGAGCAAGGCCCCGGGGCAGGAGTAGCAGTTGAGCCCTGGATGGCACACGGCTTTCAGAGGCCCCTGATAGATGACAGGGCCTCCGAAGGGGAAGAGCAAATAGGCGTTGGTCCCCAACGCCACCAGGGTCTGGACTAAGGTCCTCAGTTTGACCATTTAGCCGACCCCGATGCAGGACAGTCAGAGGGTGCTGCCCAGGTTGAGGAGAAAATTCAGTTCCCCAGTATTGATTCCCAGGATGAACAACACGGTGAAGATGATGATGAGCCAGACCGCTGTTTTCGGCATTTGCCCTCCTGCGGAGGCCGCCATTGCCGTGGCGGCCGGGAAATTCCCCTAGTTCACCGTATATTATAATCACGACTTTAAGAACGGGGAGTAAAAAATTCCTCCTGAGGGAGATTTTCTGGTGAATTTTCATGATCTTGATCAAGAGCGAAGGAAAGCTTGAACGCATTTAGCTCCTCACCAAAGAGTAGCAGGGATCCTATATAACGCCGAAAGCCTCCCCTTGTTTCCACCGGCAATCGGACTTATTATTGAACAATTATCGGATTTTCCCTCCCGGAGGCGGCCATGGGGAAGACGGCGCTGATTGTGGCGGACATGCTCAATGATTTTATCGACCCCAACGGGGCCTTGTACGTCGGGCCGTCAGGGCGGGAGATTATTCCCTTCGTGGCCCGGAGGATTGAAGAAATCCGCCAACAGGGCGGCCTGGTGATCTTCGTCTGCGACGCCCACGCCCCGGATGACCGGGAATTCAAACACTTCACCCCCCATGCGGTCCGGGGCACCTGGGGCAGTTGGATAATTCCCGAACTGCCGGTGCAGCCGGAGGATTACCGCGTCGATAAAACCCGCTACAGTGCCTTTGCCGGCACCAATTTGGATAAACTGGTGGAGCGTGAGCAGGTGGAGCAAGTGGAGATCGTGGGGGTCTGCACCTCGATTTGCGTTATGGAGACGGTCAAGGAACTCTTCGACCGGGACCTCCCGGCCACGGTGTATCGGCAGGGCGTGGCCGATTTCGACCCCGAGGCCCACGAGTTCGCCTTAAAACACATGGCCAGGATATTCGGAGCAGAGGTGGTTTAAGAAAATGTAGCCGCAGGCTTTTGCCTGCGAGTGCCGGCATTAAAGGGACCGACCTGTAGATTGGCTGCATTCATGGGCGGACACCTGGGTCCGCCCCTACGAAACTCCTCCACAAATGCCGCAACGTTTGCAAACCTTGGGTAGGCAAGGCGGCGTTTCTTTTTCTTGCAAGGCCCGCTGGTATTCCTCCCATAAATAATCTTTTCTCAGGCCGTGGTCGATGAAGTCCCAGGGGAAGATCTCCATCTGCTGGCGCTCCCTCATGGTGAAAAAGTCCGGGTTCACTGGGCTCTCCTGAAAGGCCCGGTTCCAGCCATGCCGGTGCGCGGCCAGCAGGATATCCCCCACCCGGCGGTCGCCCCGGGCCAGCAGGGCCTGGACGTAGGCCCATTTGGGCAGGTCGGTATGCACCCGCACTTCCTTGACGCCGTGAAACTCCCGGGTCACCAGCTTCAAGCGCTTTTTTAACTCCGCCACCTCCAAAAAGGGGACCCACTGAAAAGGGGTGAAGGGCTTGGGCACGAAAGACGAAATGCTCAAAGTTATGAGCCCCAGGCGGCGCTTGCCATGGCTGTCCTTGACCACGCAGTGCTCCAAATAACGAACCAGACGCGGAATTTCTTCCACATCCTCTAAGGTTTCGGTGGGCAGGCCCACCATGAAGTAGAGGCGCAGTTGCGGGATGCCCGCCCGGCTGAGCGCCATTGCGGCCTGGGCCAAATCATCCCGAGTCAAGCCCTTGTTGATCACCTTGCGCAGCCGGTCGCTCCCCGCCTCCGGGGCCAGGGCGACGCTCCGCACCCCGCCTTGGGCCAGGAGCCGAAACAGCTCCTCATCGGCGGAATCGGCCCGGAGGGAACTGATGCCGATATCGCCTCCCTGAGCCAAAATCTTTTGACAAAGTTCTTTAATGGCAGGATGATCCGACACCGCCGCGCCCACCAGGCCGACCTTGCGCTTCGTAAGCAACCCCGGCTCAATCTGGGTCCATAACTTTTCCACCGGCCGCTCCCGGGGCGGGCGGTACACAAACCCCGCGGCGCAGAAGCGGCAGGAACGTGCGCAGCCGCGACCGGTCTCCACCAGGAACATCTCACCCCATTCGCTCTGGGGGGCCAGAATATGGCTGTGGGTGGGGTAGGGGGCCAACTCAGCCAGGTGCGGGGCTTTAACCTTAAGCGGAAACCCCGGCTTTGGTTCGAAGGCCGCCAGGGTGCCGTCAGGAAAGTAACGAGGCGTGTAGCCAGCCGGGACGTATGCGCCGGGGATGGTTTGGGCCAGGTCTCGCAGCAGCAAATGGCGGTCCTGTTCCGGACCGCCCTCCGCCAAAAACTGGAAAAAGGGCACCGCCCCGGCTTCGCCCTCACCCAAAAAGAACGCGTCCACAAAGGGCGCCAGCGATTCAGGATTGAGGAAGGTGGCCACGCCGCCGGCCAACACTAAAGGATCACCGGGGCCGCGCTCGGCGCCCAAAAGCGGGATGCCGGCGCCTTCCAGGACCTGCAGGACGTAAGGGTAATCGGCCTCAAAAGAGATGGAAAAGGCCACCGCGGCAAAGTCTTTCAAGGGCCGCTGGGACTCCAGGCTTAGGATAGGCGTGCGGGTGCGGCGGTATTCCTGCCACTCTTCCGGACTCGGGAGAAAAGCCCGTTCGCAGTGGAGGGTGGCGGTGTCGTTGAGCAGCCGGTAGATGGCCTGAAAGCCCAAATTTCCCATGGCCACCGGATAAATCTGCGGATAGACCAGGGCCACCGGCCAGCGGGCGCCCCATTCGCGCACCACCGCGCCTTTTTCCTGGGAGAGCAGTCTTTGCAGGCGGACCTTGATTTTGGTGGACATTCCGATAAGCGTTAAGGCAAGAGTTATGAAAGAACGGGTTGCAAACACCGTCCTGCGGAAAATATTCTGTAGGTTGCAAGGGTTACGCTTGAAAATGCACGCGTTTGTCTGGCGTCAGGCGGTGGCCTTAAGAAGTCTTTTGACAAAAGAACGCCTTTCGATAATTTGTGGCCAGTGGATGCTTTGAAAGTCTTGGCGGAAATAGAACATGTTTTCTTACCAGGTCATCGGAAAATATGGATTCGTTAACCGCGACCACCTTAAACCCCTTGCTTTCTATAGTTTTAGTGATATCTTCCCCAAATATTCTAAGATGATCCTGTTGTCCAAAATGTTAC
>JAMCQY010000143.1 GCA_023381945.1 Deltaproteobacteria bacterium | reverse complement strand
CCCTTATCAGTGTCGAAATTGGTGGGGGTTACCAAAGGAATCAGATTCTGAACCTTCTCGGGGAAAAGGGCGGCGTACATGACGCAAAAGGTCCCGCCCATGCAGACTCCCATCAGATTTACCCGGGCCAGGCCGTGGCGCTGGCGGATGAAATCGACCAGATTATTCAGGTAGCCGCCGATATGATCATTCAGGGTGAGGTGCCGGTCCACCGGGCCGGGGTCGCCCCATTCCACCAGGTAGACCTCAATCCCTTCCTTAAGAAAATTGCCCACCACGCTGCGGTCCGGCTGGAGGTCCAGGATGGTTTCCCGGTTAAACAGGGCCTGAACCAGGAGCAAAGGGGTCTTCAGCCTTGGTGTGGTGATTGGCAGGTAATGCTTCAGCCGGACGCGGTCCTCGGCATAGACGACCGCATAGGGAGTGGCGCCGATTTCGGTATCCAGGGGGCCCAGCAGAATGTCTTTGGCCTTCTCCAGCCGGTGCCTGGCCTGTTCCGCCTCAGCCCGCAGCTTCTCCCGGATCAGGTCGAGGGGTATCTTGGTCCGGTCCATCAGGCGCCCCCAGGGCCGTCTGCCCGCTGTTTCATCAGTGCCTTGACCTGTTTTTTCAGTAGATAGATTTCCCGGTAGAGGTCTTCCATATCCCGCTGGGAGGGGATGGGCAGAGTGGTCAGGGCCTCGGACAGAAGGGCCTGTTTGGCCACGTTGAAATCTTCCAAGGCGTTCAAGGTGCGGCTCATGGTGCGGGTGCACTCCGGCGACTTGAAGAGGGTCATGTAATGGCCCTCCAGAGCGCGCAGCCATCTGCGGTAATATTCTTTGAAGTCTTCCAGCGGGCGGCCGTCTTCTTCCCACCCCCCGCGCACAGCCCTAAGAGATTTTTTCAGGGGAAGGAAAAGCAAATAAATGAATTCGGCCATGGCGCTCTGGAACTGACCGAATTTATCCATGGCCCTGTTAAGACCCTCCTCGGGCAGGCGGGTCATTTGGGGCATATTCAACAATTCCCGGAAGTCTTTTTCGTAGAATTCGGTACAAATTTTGAAAATTTCCTGGTCCAGGTTTTCAAAGCCGCCGGTCTCATCCGGGAAAGCGTCCGGGTCGAGGCCAATCAGCCATTGCTGGTGCAGATAAAAATAGCCGCTCCAGCCGGCCTGGGCAATCTTCAGGATGACCTCCGAAGGGGCTTTGATCCCTTTAAAGACGGCGGCCACGGTTTCCGGTTCACTTAGCAGGGAAAAGAAGGCTTGCCATAGGTTTAAAGCGGCCAGGCAGCTCTCGGTCTCGGAGGTGGAGGTTTCGGCCCCGGCCCCATTCAGGCCCGGTCCCATATGGGCCAGGTCTTCCCAAAAATCCATGGTCCACTTGATCCAGGCGGCCAATAACGGTTCGGGGGCGGGTTTTCGGGGGTGTTCCAGGTCCATGTTCCAAAGATCCAACCAATTGATTAAGAACAGCTTGGCCGAGCTCCTTAGGTGCCGGTCACCTGTCCAATTTTAAAAAACTATTATATATTTATTTTGAAAGAAAAGAACCTATGTCACCAATTAAATTGGGTATCAGCGCTTGCCTGGCGGGCCAGAAGACGCGCTATGACGGCGGGCATCGTTGGGATAGATTCCTTACCGATACCATGGGGTGCTACCTGGAATTGGTACCAATCTGCCCGGAAGCGGAATGCGGCCTGGGTGTACCCCGGGAGCCCATGCGCCTGACGGGAAGGCCTGAGGCGCCGCGGCTTCTCACGGTGCGTACCGGGCGGGACCTGACCGGACGTCTGGCGGCCTGGATTGAAAGAAAGATGGGGCAACTGGCCACTGAAAACCTGTCAGGCTTTATCTTCAAGAGCAAATCCCCGAGCTGCGGCCCGGCCAGGGTGAAGGTCTATGATGAACAAGGGAAGATAACTGCCCAGGGCACCGGTCTTTTTGCCCGGGCCTTCCAGGATTATTTTCCCCTGGTCCCGGTGGAGGATGAGGGCCGGCTGCATGACCCGGAAATCCGCGATAATTTCCTCGAGCAATTATTTTTCTGGAGGCGCTGGCGGGATCTAGGTGCCCAAAAACCAAAACTCGGCGACCTGGTGGCCTTTCATAGCCGCCATAAATACCAACTTCTGGCCCACAGTAATGAGTACTACCGTCAGATGGGCCGGTTGGTGGCCAGGGCCGGCGAGATGCCGCTGCCCGAGGCTTTGATCGCCTACCGGGCCCTGGCCCTGGCGGCGCTACGCTTAAAATCCACGGCCAGCAAAAACGCCAACGTCCTCTACCACGTGCTGGGCTATTTCAAGAAACGGTTGAGCAACGGCGACAAGCAGGAATTGCTGGAGGCCATTGAATCCTACCGGCGGGGCGAGGCGCCCTTGATCGTGCCGGTAACCCTGATTAATCATTATGTGCGTAAATATCAGGAGCCGTACTTGAAGGGGCAAACCTATCTCAACCCGGACCCGCTTGAACTGAGGCTGCGGAATCATGCCTGATGATAGTGGCACAGGCCTAAGTAGGACAGGCACCCTCTTTATCCGGACAGCCGAGGGCGGCTGTCCCACATTGTCTCATTTCACCATTCTCGCCAACAGGTGCTCCACCAGAAAGAGCATGGCTTCCAAGTCCAGGTAATCGATGACGCTGGCATCGAAGAGGAAGCGGGTTTGGGCCTCGAAGCTTTCCTCCGGATCGGCGTCCCAGAAGAGCAGCAGCACCGGAACCCGGGGCAGCGGCTGGAAAACCGCCTGGACGTCGGCATCCTCGCCGCCCACCGCGACCAGTTCGGCTCCCAGTAGGACCACCCGATCCTGCAAGCCGGCCGCCCGGCCGGTGAAATGGGCCGCCAGCTCCCGCTCCAGCCGGGCCAGGGTCTTGGCCTTGGAAACCGAATTGGGCAGGCTGTTGTAAGCGATCCAGTCTCCGGCGGGTTTCCGGCTGCCTCCCGAGGCAATGTAATTGTAAAGCAAGATGGCGTCCCAGGGGTCGGCCAGGGCCCCGGGCGGGTAGCGAAGCTCGTCTTTGAAGACCTGCAGGCAGAACCCAAAATAGGGGATGGCCAGATAGGGGCGTCCGTCCTCCTCCCCGTAATCCGCGCCCAGGCCTGCGGCCAGGGCTTGGAAATCCAGCGGGGCCACTTTTTCTTGCAGGACCTCCAAGGAGATGGCCACTGACTCCCGGCGCCGGCCGACCCCGGTCTCTTGCTGGGACCGGATCAATTGGCTGAACTCGTCACCCGCCGCCAGGTGCGGGCATTTTCCCAGGTCTTCCCCCTCTTTGATCACCCTGGTGGCGAAGGCCAGGCAGGTGGCTTGGCCGCAGTCGCCGCAGTTGGTGCGGGGCAGGCGCTTCAGCACTTCCATGACAGTAATCGGCATGCAATCTACTCCTGGATCGGTCTTCCAGAAACACCTTCATTAAATTTAGGATTTTTTA
>JAMCQY010000301.1 GCA_023381945.1 Deltaproteobacteria bacterium | reverse complement strand
CCTGGTGCTGGCCGAACTGGTGAATGCCTTCAACTGCCGCTCCGATTACCTCTCGGCCTTTAAGGCGGGACTCTTCAAAAACCGCTTCCTGGTTATCTCCCTCGTCCTCTCCCTGGTGATGATGGTAATGGTGATCGAATGGGAGCCGTTGTCCTTCCTGTTCCATACCACGCCATTGCGCTGGCAGGACTGGCTGCTGGCCGTGATCCTGAGCCTTCTCATCCTGCCGGTGGTGGAGGCGGCCAAGTGGTGGCTGCGGCGGCGGCCGGCGCAGCGGGCAAGGAAGAGGCTGATTCGAGTTTAATAAGTGGCGGGCTTAGTATCGTGTTCCAGATATATTTATCAAAGGGATTTGTAGGGGAGCACCCGCGTGTGCGCCCTCAAACTGGGCGGACACATGGGTCCGCCCCTACAGAACCGCCAGATAATTTTGAAAGAACTTTTGGGACGCCATACTAGGTGTCTGCCCATCTATCGATTGGTTGATCAATCGGAAGGAAGTTGAATGCATCCTGTGGCCCTGTTTATTACAACCTTCACGACGTTATTGGCAGTTATCAATCCACTTGAGTCCTTCCCGATCTTTCTTGAGCTTCTGTACGGTCAGGATGAAGAGGCTCACCTTAAGGTTGCCCGCCTATCCTGCAGCTACGCCGCTCTCTTGATTTTTTTCTTTCTGCTGTTCGGCACCGCCATGTTGTGGATTTTTTCAGTCCCGCTTAGCATGATTCGCATTGTCGGCGGCATTATTCTGATGCGCATCGGTTTCAGTCTATTTTTGCCTTCCCCATCCAGTAAGGTGTTCCCCAGCGCCGGGCGAGATGCAAATCCGCAAGACATCGCCTTTGTGCCCCTGGCCATGCCCCTCATGTTCGGGCCGGGAGTCCTGGCCACCGTCCTGGGAATGTCTTCATTGGTAAGACATCCGGTGCATAACTTTGTCTCTTTGATAAGCATATCTCTGGCAATTTTTGCAGCGATGTTAGTTACTTATCTGACACTCGCCTATGCCCGGCAACTCACGGGCCGGATCGGGCCAAGGGGTATAGACGCGGCCACTCGAATTGTCGGCTTTTTTGTATCAGCTATTGGAATGGGATTGGTTTTTCACGGGGTAATGGAAGCCTTGCAGAATTACCAAATTTTTGCGGGGAGTTGAACGGTTTGTCGAATCGTTAAAACCGGAAATGGTTGCAGCAGAACCAACATCTCCTTATTCCGGCGCCTGGCTCTCCTAAAAAGTGAGCCGTCAACTTGATATTTGCAGAAATGATCCTTAAAGATAAATTCATATGGCTGGCTTAGGAAGGTAAGGCAGTCCCCCAAATAATCCGAGAGAACCACATCGCACCCTGCCCTAACTCTTTCGGCTGCCGCGTCTTTTTCAATACCTCGGCCGCGCCGGCAAGTTCCATAATATTCGCAAAAATCAGACTTCCACTAACCTAACCAAGGGAAGGAGCCTATGTTTGCTTCAGACACCAAACAGACTCAAACGAATGGTGGTCCCCTCAGCCCCGAAGAATTAAAGAAGATAGACGCCTATTGGCGAGCGGCTCTCTATCTGTGCATAGGCATGATCTATCTGCGGGATAATCCCTTGCTGAGGATGCCTCTGGAGATAGATCAGGTAAAGAAACGCCTCCTGGGCCATTGGGGGTCCGACCCCGGTCAGGCCTTTACCTGGGTGCATCTGAATCGCCTGATCAAGAAATACGATTTGAACATGATCTATATTTCCGGCCCCGGACATGGGGCCCCTGCCGTGCTGGCGAACACCTATCTGGAGGGAACCTATTCGGAAGTCTATCCGGAGAAGAGCGAAGACGGGCAGGGACTTTGCTATTTTTTCAAGCAGTTTTCCTTCCCCGGCGGTATCGGCAGCCATTGCACTCCCGAAACGCCTGGTTCGATCAACGAGGGCGGGGAGTTGGGCTACAGCCTTTCCCACGCCTTCGGCGCCGCGTTTGATAACCCGGACCTCATCGTGGCCGCGGTGGTAGGTGACGGTGAAGCAGAAACCGGCCCCTTGGCTACTTCCTGGCATTCCAACAAATTTCTCAATCCGGCCAGAGATGGCGCCGTCCTGCCCATACTGCATCTGAACGGCTACAAAATCGCCAATCCTACGGTGTTGGCCCGGATCGGCCGGGAGCAGCTGGAGAGTCTCTTCACAGGTTACGGCTATAAACCTTATCTGGTCGAGGGCTCCGAACCGGCAGCCATGCATCAGGCGATGGCGCAAACCCTGGAGACCGCCATAAGCGAAATCAGGAAGATCCAGCATGAAGCCAGGACCAAAGGGGCTAAGCAGTATCCCCAGTGGCCGATGATCGTGCTCGCCACCCCCAAGGGCTGGACCGGTCCCAAAGAAGTGGACGGCCACAAGGTGGAAGGCTTTTGGCGCTCTCATCAGGTACCTTTTGACGTACACAACAATCCGGATCACCTTAAGCTGCTGGAAGCCTGGATGAAGAGCTACCGGCCAGAGGAATTATTTGATGAAACGGGGAAGCTGATTCCGGAACTGAAGGAAATGGCTCCCTGCGGCCCCCGCCGGATGAGCGCCAATCCTTTAGCGAACGGCGGGCTGGTCCGCAAACCATTGCGCCTGCCGGATTTCCGCAGCTATGCCGTCGAGGTGACGGGAGCGGCTCAGGGCATGGTGGCAACCACGGCTGCCCTCGCCGCCTTCCTGCGGGATGTAATGCGGGAAAACATGGAAAATTTCAGGCTGTTTTCGCCGGACGAATTTGCCTCCAATAAACTCACCGCGGTCTATGAAGTCACCCAAAAAACCTGGCTGGGAGAGACCCTGCCGGAGGATGCGGACGGCGGCGAACTTTCCCCGGACGGGCGGGTGATGGAAATGCTCAGCGAGCATACCCTGGAAGGTTGGCTGGAAGGTTACCTGCTAACTGGCCGCCACGGCTTTTTGGCTTCCTACGAAGCCTTCATCCACATTATCGACTCCATGTTCAATCAGCACGCCAAGTGGCTGGAAAAATGCCGGGAGATTTCCTGGCGGCCTCCCCTGTCTTCCCTGAACATCCTGCTCACTTCCACCGTCTGGCGTCAGGACCATAACGGCTTCAGCCATCAAGATCCGGGTTTTCTGGATGTGGTTTCCAACAAAAGCTCCAAGGTTGTCCGCATCTATCTGCCCCCGGACGCCAATTGCCTGTTGTCGGTGGCGGACCATTGCCTGCGCAGCACCAATTACGTCAATGTCATCGTGGCGGATAAACAGCTGCATCTAAAATACCTGACTATGGACGAGGCCATCGCCCATTGCAGCAAGGGCATCGGCCTCTGGGAATGGGCCTCCAATGACCAGGGGATGGAACCTGACGTGGTGATGGCCTGTGCCGGAGATGTGCCTACCATGGAATCCCTGGCGGCCACCGCCATATTGCGGGAGCATTTTC
>JAMCQY010000335.1:602-3449 GCA_023381945.1 Deltaproteobacteria bacterium | reverse complement strand
TGGGCATGACCAAGTTTGGGCCGTCCAGCTTAAGCTTGCAGGAACTCTTCGCTGAAGCCGCCCTGGAGGCCATACGCGAATCGAATCTAACTTCCAAGGACATCCAGGGTCTGGTCATCGGCAACGTCCTGGGCGATTTCTCCGAAGGCCAGATGAACCTGGCCCCCTTACTGGCGGATGAGATCGGCTTGGGGTCGCATGTACCGGCCACCCGGGTGGAAGGCGGCTGCGCTTCGGCTTCCGTGGCCTTTCGGGACGCCTTCATGTGGGTGGCCTCAGGATTTTATGACATCGTGATTGCCGGCGGGGTAGAGAAGTTCACCCACATGGGCACCTCCCAGGTGGCCGGGGCCCTGGCCATGATCGAGGACAGCCACTACGAGGAATTCACCGGCCTGACCTTCCCCGGGGTTTTCGCCATGCTGGCTCACCAGTATGCGGATAAGTACGGCATTCCTTTGGCGACCCTCAAGGAACGCATGGCCAAAGTGGCGGTGAAGAATCATCACCATGGCACATTGAATCCCCTGGCCCAATTTCAAAAAGAGATCACCGTGGAAAAGGTGCTGGGCAGCCCCATGGTGTGCGACCCGCTCCAGGTCCTCGACTGCTGTCCCATATCCGACGGCGCCGCCGCCGTGGTGTTGGCCACCCGGGAGATTGCCGACAAGCTGGTGGCCAAGCCCATCAAAGTCCTGGGGGTGGGCCAAGGCAATGGCCGGCCCTATTCCCGGCAAAAAGACTTCACGGTGATGCGGGCGCGGCTCGCCTCATCGTCGCAGGCTTACAAGATGGCGGGCATCGAACCCAAGCATGTAGACGTGGTGGAATTGCACGATTGCTTTACCATTGCTGAAATCGTCGCCAGCGAGTGCCTGGGATTTTTCGAATTCGGCAAAGGCAGCCTGGCCGCGGACCTGGGCGAAACCAGCCTGAGCGGCAGAATTCCCATCAACCCTTCGGGCGGCCTCAAGTCCAAGGGGCATCCGGTGGGGGCCACCGGCTGCGCCCAGGTCTACGAAATTACCAAACAGCTCCGGGAGGAGTGCGGCGATCGGCAGGTGGACGGGGCCCGGATCGGCATGACCGACACCCTGGGAGGCACCGGCACCGTAGTGGTAAATATCCTCCTCGGCCGCTAATCACAGGGAGATTGCATGTACAAACTAACCCACGTCCAATATTTCGAAGCTTTGAAAGAGAATGTTCTGAAGGGCTTGAAATGTCTCGACTGCGGCACCATTACCGTGCCGCCCAAGGCCGTCTGCGACGACTGCGGCTCTACCAATCAAGAAATCACGCAACTTTCCGGGGACGGCACGGTCAAGACCTTTACGGTGATCAGGGTAGCCCCCGAAGGCTTCAAGGCCCCTTACGTCGTGGTCTTGGCCCAGCTCCGGGAAGGCCCCTGGCTCACCGGGCTCTTGAACAGCACCGACCCGGAAACCGTCACCATGGAGATTATCGGCAAGAAGGTGAAACTGGGCCACCAAGTGGTGCAGCATATGAAGCATACGGCCGGAGAGGGAGTCGTGCCGCTGTTTTCGCTGGCGGATTGAACGATATTAAAAGTCCCCCTTTGAAAAAAAGGGATTTAGGGGGATTTAAGAAGCCCATTTAATTCCCCCTGCCCCCTTTACAAAGGGGGGTTAAAAACCGGGTCTCTTTAATGTTGCCCCAATATATTCAAGCGGCTGTCTGAGAGGAGATAAAAATCAGATGCAGATTAAAACCGTGGGAGTGGTAGGCGCCGGTCAGATGGGCAACGGCATCGCCCAGGTGGCCGCCATGAGTGGTTTCTCCGTGATCATGAGCGATATCAGCGAGGAATTTGTGCAGCGCGGCCTCAAAACCATCACCAAGATCCTAGGTAAAAACGTGGAGAAGGGCAAGATGAGCCCCGCAGACCGGGACGCAGTTCTCGGCCGCATCAAGACCACGGTCATCCTGAAGGATATGGCCGCGGCGGATTTGGTGATCGAGGCGGCCACCGAAAACGAGGCGCTGAAGTTTCAGATCTTCCGGGAGCTGGATGCCATCTGTGCCCCCGCCGCCATCCTGGCCAGTAATACCTCCTCCATCCCCATCGGCCGCATTGCCGCGCAGACCAAGAGGCCCGATAAGGTCATCGGCATGCACTTCATGAACCCGGTGCCGGTCATGCAACTGGTGGAACTCATCCGGGCCCTGACCACTTCGGATGAGACCTTTGCGCTAATCCATGATCTCACTGTCAAATTTGGCAAGACCCCGGCAGAAGCGAACGATTATCCCGGCTTCCTGATCAATCGCATCCTCATGCCCATGATCAATGAAGCGGCCTACTGCCTTTATCAGGGCGTAGGCACTCGGGAAAACATTGACACCGTGATGCGCCTCGGCGCCAACCATCCCATGGGTCCGCTGGCCCTGGCCGACCTGATCGGCCTGGATACCTGCCTGGCCATCATGGAAACCCTGTTCAACGGCTTCTGCGATTCCAAGTACCGGCCCTGTCCTCTGCTGCGCAAATACGTGGAAGCCGGCTGGCTGGGCCGGAAGGCCGGACGCGGCTTCTACGAATATCATTAAAGAAAAGTTTCACGAAACCCACTTTGATTTTGACATATCTGGAAAAAGCTAGTTACCATACGCCGACACCGGATCAAACTTTCCGGCTGGTTGGCGTTCGGTTTTTTCCCGGCGGCGAGTGGCTGCGGAGCAGTTGCGGCGATCCAATCTTTCAGGGAAGACGGCTGGATCCGGCATCTGTTTATTTGGCCCATGGACTTGAATTGAACGGTATTTCTAAAAACCGAGAGGAGGCGACATGGCAACAGAAGATTATTTTAAATGGGCCGAGTCCAT
>JAMCQY010000335.1:0-592 GCA_023381945.1 Deltaproteobacteria bacterium | reverse complement strand
TTTGGCAGATATCAAGATCGTGGAGCTCTGCACCCTGATTTTGGGTCCTTCGCTGCCCGCTTATTTGTCCGAATTGGGAGCAACGGTTTTCAAAGTGGAACTTCCCGGCGCCGGGGACACCATGCGGTCCCTGACCCCCTTTGCCAAGTTTTACAAAGGCAGCGCCTTCGGCTATCTGAAGGAGGCCCGCAACAAGTATCACATCAGCATCGACGTGCGGGTGAACGAAGGCAAGGACCTCTTCCGGGAGCTGGTCAAACGCTCCGACATCGTGGTGGAGAACCTCCGGGCCGGCACCATGGATAAATGGGGCATCGGCTACCGGCAGCTCTCCGAAATCAATCCGAGGATCATCTACATCGCCTTGAACGGCTTCGGCCAGTGGGGTCCCTACGTGGAGCGGCCCTCTTACGATGCCATCGCCCAATCGGAATCGGGCATGGCCTGGATCACCGGTTTCCCGGACAAACTGCCCCTGAAATCAGGCATCTGGCTGGCGGACTACTTCGGCGGGCTCATGGGCGCCGTTGGCGTTTTAGGGGCCCTGGCGCACCGGGATCGCACCGGCAAAGGCCAGTACATCGAATTTTCC
>JAMCQY010000415.1 GCA_023381945.1 Deltaproteobacteria bacterium | reverse complement strand
CGAAGTGATCCCGGCCGACGGCGAGGTCATCGAGGGCGCCGCCACCGTGGACGAATCGGCGATTACGGGTGAGTCGGCGCCGGTGATCCGCGAGGCCGGCGGCGACCGCAGCGCCGTCACCGGCGGCACCAAGGTGCTCTCCGACGAGATTGTGGTGCGGGTCACCGCCAACCCCGGGGAAAGCTTCATGGACCGGATGATCGCCCTCATCGAAGGGGCCAGCCGCCAGAAGACCCCCAACGAGATCGCCCTGACCATCCTGTTGGCGGCCCTGACCATCATCTTTCTGGTGGTCATCATCACCTTAAAGCCCTTTGGCAGTCATTGCCAGGTGGACTTCTCCGTGCCGGTGCTGGCGGCCTTGCTGGTTTGCCTGATTCCCACCACCATCGGGGGGCTGTTGAGCGCCATCGGCATCGCCGGCATCGACCGGCTGGTGCAGCATAACGTTTTGGCTATGAGCGGCCGGGCAGCCGAGGCCGCAGGCGACGTGGACGTGCTGCTGCTCGATAAGACCGGCACCATCACCCTGGGCAACCGCCAGGCGGTGGAGTTCCTGCCGGCCACGGGGGTCAACGTCAAGGAACTGGCCAATGTGGCCCAACTCGCTTCACTGGCCGATGAAACCCCGGAGGGCCGCAGCATCGTGGTCCTGGCCAAGGAATACGGTCTGCGGGGCCGGGATCTGCATGAGTTTCCCCACGCCGAGTTTGTTCCCTTCACCGCCAGAACCCGCATGAGCGGCGTTAACCTCAACGGCGACCAGTTTCGCAAAGGGGCGGCGGATGCGGTGCAGGAGTTCGTGGGCCAGCCAATGCCCGCGGAAGTGGAGCGGGAGATTCAGCGCATCGGCTTCCTGGGCGGCACGCCCCTGGTGGTGGCCAGCGCTGCAAAGATTTACGGAACCATCTATCTCAAGGATATCGTCAAGGGCGGCCTGCCGGACCGCTTCCAGCGCTTCCGGGCCATGGGGATCACCACCATCATGATCACCGGCGACAATCCTCTGACCGCCTCGGCCATCGCCAAAGAGGCCGGGGTGGACGATTTCCTGGCCGAAGCCAAGCCCGAGGACAAGCTGGCCCTGATCCGCCGCCAGCAGGCGGCCGGGCATCTGGTGGCCATGACCGGCGACGGCACCAACGATGCCCCGGCCCTGGCCCAGGCCGACGTGGGAGTGGCCATGAACACCGGCACCCAGGCGGCCAAGGAGGCCGGCAACATGGTGGACCTGGACTCGAACCCCACCAAACTCATCGAGGTGGTGGAGATCGGCAAGCAGCTGCTCATGACCCGGGGGGCGCTGACCACCTTCAGCGTCGCCAACGATGTGGCCAAATATTTCGCCATCATCCCGGCCATGCTGGTGGCGACCTTTCCGCAAATCGCCCCCTTTAACATCATGAAGCTGGCCTCGCCGCAGAGCGCCATTCTCAGTGCGGTGATTTTCAATGCCCTGGTCATCATCGCCCTGATTCCCCTGGCGCTGAAGGGCATCAAATTCCGGCCCCTGGGGGCCGCGGCGGTGCTGCGGCGCAACCTGCTGATCTACGGCCTGGGCGGCGTGATTGTGCCGTTCATCGGCATCAAGCTCATCGACTTGATCGTGGCGGCTTTGCGCCTGGCATAAAGAGAAAACAACCATGAAGATCCAAGAACTTCTACAGGAAATCAAGGTGGCGGGCCTGGTTATGCTGAGCTTGCTCATCCTGTTGTGCGGCATCTATCCGCTGCTGGTCTGGGGCATCGCCCAGGTGATCTTTCCCGGCCAGGCCAACGGCTCCCTGATCAAGGCCAAGGGGCAAGTCGTGGGCAGCAAATTGCTGGCCCAGAATTTTGGGGCGCCGCAGTATTTTCACCCGCGGCCTTCGGCCGCGGGCGATACGGGTTATGACGGCGCGAGTTCCGGCGGCAGCAACCTGGGGCCGCTGTCCCGGAAACTGATCGACCAGGTGAAGGAGCGGGCAAAAAATTACCGTGAGGAAAATAGCCTGACAGCCGGAATCCTGGTGCCCGCCGATGCCGTCACCGCCTCCGGCAGCGGCCTGGACCCGCATATCAGCCCGCAAAATGCCGGGCTGCAGGCGGCCCGGGTGGCCAAGGCCAGAAACCTGAGCGAGACCCAGGTGAAAAGGCTCATTGAGGACTATACCGAAGGACCTGACCTGGGGTTTTTGGGAGAGCCCGGGGTTAACGTGCTGCGGCTCAACCTGGCCCTGGACGGCTTGGTAAAATAGGACGGGAGACCGGAGACGGAGGAAGGAAATGGTGGGCCGTGCCCACCCTACATCGACCCTCCCTCTCAGCCTAACCCGCTTCCCCATTGGGGGAGAGGGAAGGCTAAGAGGTATATCGTCTAATGCCCTTGTATGCTAATAATACTATAAGCTTTGAAACATAAACTAAAAGCTAATACCAAATTGCACCCATGGAAGTAAGACGGTCTTTTGTAGGGGCTCACCCGTGTGTGCTCCCTCAATCAGGGCGGACACATGGGTCCGCCCCTACAAAAAATTACCTATTTGAGCGCAACTGGGTATAAGAACTTGAAACTCGAAATTAATCATGGCAGATGACAAAGCTCTCAGTTTCTTGCGCCTGATTCGCCGCGCCCAGCGGGGCAAGCTGAAGATCTATCATAATATTTCAGCCGGGGTCGGCAAGACCTGGCAGATGCTCCAGGAAGGCCACCGCCTCAAAAGTGAAGGCGTCGACATCGTCGTGGGTCTGGTGGAAACCCATGGGCGCAAAGAGACGGCCGAACTCATCGAAGGTCTGGAGGTCGTGCCGCGGCGGCAGGTGCAGTATCGCGGCATCGTCATCGAGGAGATGGACCTGGAGGCCGTTCTTAGCCGGCGGGCCGAGGTTGCCCTGGTGGATGAACTGGCCCACACCAATGTCCCGGGCAGCAAAAACGCCAAACGCTACCAGGACGTGGAGGACCTGCTGGCCGCGGGCATCCACGTCATCAGCACCTTAAACGTCCAGCACCTGGAAAGCCTTTACGATATCGTGGAGTCCCACATCGGCGTCAAGGTCCACGAACGCCTGCCCGATTCGGTGCTGGCCGAGGCCGACGAGATCGTCAACGTCGACCTGGCCCCGGAAGACCTGCTGCGACGTCTGCGAGAGGGCAAGATCTATCCCATGGAGCGGATCGGCGTGGCCCTGGAGAATTTCTTCCGCCGGGTCAACCTGGACCAGTTGCGGGAATTGACCCTGCGCGAACTGGCCTCACAAATCGACCTGAAGCGCCGGGCCGAACCGGAATCCGAGCATGACGTCGCTCCCGACCAGGTAATGGTTTGCCTCAGTTCCCGGGGCCCCAATACCGCCTCCCTGCTGCGCTATGCCTCGCGGTTGGCCGGCCGGCTCAATACCAACTGGTATGCGGTCTACGTCCAGACCCCGCGGGAGGAGCCCACCGCCATTGACGCCGCCACCCAACGGCAGCTGGCCG
>JAMCQY010000074.1 GCA_023381945.1 Deltaproteobacteria bacterium | reverse complement strand
GCAATTGCAAATGGCTAGGCCCTTCCCGGCGCTGGCGCACAGTTCCGGCCGCGTCCACGTGGCCGGTCACCAGGTGACCGCCCAGGCGGTCGCCAAGTCTAAGTGATCTTTCTAAGTTTACCTGGTCACCCACCTTTTTCAAGGGGAAAGTGGTGCGGACCAGGGTCTCCGGCGACACCTCAAAACTGGCCGTTGGCGGGGATATGGCCACCGCTGTCAGACAGGCCCCGGCCACCGCCACCGACTCGCCCAGAACCAACTCTGCGGCCGGAAACGAAGTCTTGACCGAGAGGCGCAGGCCTTCCGCCATGGAAGTGAGGCCGACGATCTCTCCGGCGCCCTCCACTAAACCGGTAAACATATCTTATCCTGAAGTGCCGAATTTTTTTTATGATTTTACATTATCTCGTTGGCGGGGGAAACCCATAAAAAAACGGCGCCCGGAATGGGCGCCGACTCTGCAAATTTGGGTGGCGCAGGCGTCTGACCCGGGCTGTTTCAGGCCACCGTCACCTCGTTACTCAAGAAGACGTCCTGAATGGCGTTGAACAGCTCCACCCCTTCCTTCATGGGCCGCTGGAAAGTCTTGCGTCCGGAGATCAGCCCCATGCCGCCAGCCCGCTTGTTGACCACCGCGGTCCGCACCGCCTGAGCCATATCATTCTTCCCGGAGCCGCCGCCGGAGTTGATCAGGCCCGCCCGGCCCATGAAGCAATTGGCCACCTGGTAGCGCACCATGTCGATGGGGTGGGTGCCTGCCAGTTTGGTGTAGACCAGTTCGTTGGTTTTGCCGAACTTGGGGACGGCTTTGTAGCCGCCGTTGCACTCCGCCATCTTCTGTTTGACGATGTCCGCCTCGATGGTCACGCCCAGGTAGTTGGCCTGGCCAGTAAGGTCGGCGGAGGCGTGCATATCCCCCTGCTCGGTCTTAAAAGCGGAGTTGCGCAGATAACACCAAAGAATGCAGGCCAGGCCCAGCTCGTGGGCCAGCTTGAAGGCCTCGCTGATCTCCAGGATCTGGCGCCGGGATTCAACTGAACCGTAATAGATAGTTGCCCCTACCGCCACCGCCCCCAGATCGAAGGCCTGCTCGACGCTGGCAAACAAGGTCTGGTCATAGAAATTGGGATAGCTGAGCATCTCGTTGTGATTGATCTTGACGATGAAGGGGATTTTGTGGGCGTATTTTCGGGATACCGAGCCCAGCACTCCCAGGGTAGAGGCCACGGCGTTGCAGCCCCCTTCCAGAGCCAACTTGACGATGTTTTCCGGATCGAAATAGATGGGATTGGGGGCAAAGGAGGCCGCGGCGGAATGTTCCACCCCCTGGTCCACCGGCAAGATGGAGAGATAGCCGGTGCCGGCCAGACGGCCGTGGCCGAACAAGGCGGCCAGGGAGCGCAGCACCCCGGGGGGCCGGTCGCTTCCCACTACGACCCGGTCGATGAAATCCGGACCAGGCAGGTGCAGGCTCTCTTTAGGGATGCCGGTACACTTATGACTTCACAGGTCGTCGGCCTCAGAACCTAACAATGATTGAATTTTTTTGATCATCGTCACCTTGCCTCCTCTTATGCAAAAGGTTTTTCGGTAGCTAAACCTAATCTTAGAAAGCCGCAGGGATTACTGGCGATAGGATATTCCAGGTCGAATAATTGTCTTTCTGGAATTTCCTGTGCCTCCTATAAACCCTAATGGGTCTATTTCACAATTTCAATAATTTAATGATAAATTCATGCTTGCAGACAAAAAATGCTGGCAGAAATTTGCAGTTCTTTGACCATTGAATATCAAGATCGCTTCCAAAGGGCAGCCAGAATCAGATCCCCTAGTAAAGATAAGGTGCCTGAAGCCGCAGGCAAGAGCAGAAGATCTTTCTTCCTAGTTATTCATTAATTCCACGGCCACCTGGGCTGCCCGGCTGGAGGCGCCAGGGCCCGAAAGCAGGGCGATGACCCGGGCCAGGCCCCGAAAGATAGCCTGAAGACGCGGCGGGTGGGCAATCAGCTCCAGGATCTCACGAGCCAGACGTGCCGGGGTGAAGTCATCCTGGATAAGTTCCGGGAAGACCCGTTCGCCGGCCAGCAGATTGGCCATACCCACGTGCGGCACCCGGATGAGCAGCCGCCCCACCTTAAAGGTAATGGGTGACACCTGATAGACGATGACCGAGGGTGTGGCAGCAATAGCCGCCTCCACTGTGGCCGTGCCCGAGGCCACCACCGCCAGATGGGCCGCGGACAGGGCCTCGTAAGACTGCCCCTGAAGGATTTTGATGGGGGGAGTGGTTTCAGCCGGGCCCGTAGGGGCGGGTTTTAAACCCGCCCTTACCATGTCCTCAACCAATTCTGCCGGGGCGGTAGAGGCCAGGGGCAAGATAAACTGGACTTCCGGAATCGCCTGGTGGATTACTCGAACTCCGGCCAGGATCATCGGCAAATGGCGCTCTATCTCACTGGCCCGGCTGCCGGGGAGCAAGGCCAGGGTGAGGCGCTCGGGATCGAGACCCCATTTTTTTAACAGACTGCGGCGATCCACCTGGCACGGCAGCGCCTCCAACAGCGGGTGCCCCACGTAAGTCACCGGCACGCCCCGCTGCCGGTAAAATTCTTCTTCAAAGGGAAAAATCACCACCATGCGGTTCACCAGGCGGGCGATGGTGCGCACCCGGTAGGTGCGCCAGGCCCAAACCTGAGGACTGATATAGTACATCACCCTGGCCCGGTAAAATTTAGCCAATCTGGCCACCCAAAAGTTAAAGTCCGGGAAATCCACCAGGATGACCAAGGAGGGGCGCTCGCGCTTAAGGGCGCGGCCCACGTCGCGCAAAGCCCGTAACACCGTGCGCAGGCTGCCCACCACCTCAGACAGGCCCATTACCGAGAGATCGGAGGCGTGGCAGAGAAGACGCACCCCTTGAGCGGCCATGGCCTCGCCGCCGATCCCGAAAAACTCGGCTCGGGGTTCTTTTTCTTTTATTGCCGCCACCAGGTGGGCGGCATGGTGGTCGCCGGAAGCCTCGCCGGCAACAATGAGGATTTTGGGAGGATTAGTTACCAAGCTTTTCGAATTCCATTAGAACAGGATGACCATTTTGCTGGCAGGATGTTTTCGCCCTTTGCCTTTTTTCCGTTCCTCTTTATTTTACCCTTTCGCTATTTTCATGGCCGCCATAATCTCTAAAGCCAGGCTCAGGGCCGCCCGGCCGGCCTCACCGCTGATCGGCGGCTCCTGGCCGGTCTTGATGGATTTCACGAAGGCAATGATCTCCTTATTTAAAACATCCTCCGGATTAAAACGCCGGGTCTGCAGCCCCACTCCGGGGATCGGCCCCGTGGCCCCCGCTTTCTTGGAGGCGTAAGTCAATTCCCGGTTCTCAAAATCCACGGCCAGATAGGCATCGCTCTGGAACAGCCGGAATTTGCGCATGCTCTTGAAAGACATGCGGGACGCGGTGAGGTTGGC
>JAMCQY010000274.1 GCA_023381945.1 Deltaproteobacteria bacterium | reverse complement strand
CGGGGATCGTCTTGATCTCGGCCTCTTCCTTCTGGTAGGAGGTGAAGGCGCCACCGGCCTTGAGGACCAGGACGTGGGCGTTGACGCTGAGGATCTTGTCCTTCAGCTCCTGGGTAAAGCCCGTCATCACCCCAATGACGATGATCAAGGCCATGACCCCCACAGCCACCCCGGCAGTGGAGATGAAGGTGCTGAGCGAGAGGAAGCCTTTTTGACGCTTGACTCCCCGGAGGAGGCGCAGGGCCACGAAAGTTTCAAAAAAACCCAATGAACCTACCTCTCCGGCCTGAGCAACGGGAATAGGATGACATCCCGGATGGAGGGCGCATCAGTTAAAAGCATCACCAGGCGGTCGATGCCGATGCCTTCGCCGGCGGTGGGCGGCAGGCCGTGCTCCAGGGCCTGGACATAGTCTTCGTCCAGAGCGTGGGGCATCTCTTCGTCACCGGCAGCATGGGCCGTCAATTGCTGTTCAAAGCGCTTCTGCTGGTCAAGCGGATCATTGAGCTCTGAGAAGGCGTTGGCCATTTCCCGGCCGGCCATGAAGAGCTCGAAACGGTCCACCACTTCGGGGTCGGTGTCGCTCTTCCGGGAGAGGGGCGAGGTCTCCAGGGGATAACCCAGGATGAAGGTGGGCTGCTGGAGATTAGCCTCCACCTTGAGGTCGAAGAGCTTGGTCAGGCACCGGCCGTAACCCTCGCCGGGGCGCAGGACCACGCCTTCCTCCAGGGCCAGTTGCACCAGGGCCTCCCGGTCGTGGACTACCGCCGCCGGTATGCCGCCGATGGCCGTCAGGGACTCCCTAAGATCCAGGCGGCGCCAGGGCGGGGTCAGGTCGATCAATTCCCCCTGGTAGGTGAGCCGCGGGCTCCCCAAAAGCTCCCCGGCCACGCCGCTGAACAGCTCCTCGGTCAGAACCATCAGGTCTTCAAAGGTGGCATAGGCCTGGTAAAACTCCAGCATGGTGAATTCCGGATTGTGCAGGACCGACAGGCCTTCATTGCGGAAATTGCGGTTGATTTCATAAACCCGTTCCAGCCCTCCCACCACCAGGCGTTTCAGATAGAGCTCCGGGGCGATCCTCAGGTAGAGTTGCATGTCCAGGGCGTTGTGGTGGGTGACGAAGGGCTTGGCGGTAGCGCCCCCGGGGATGGGCTGCATCATGGGGGTCTCCACCTCCAGATAGCCCCGGCTGTCAAAGAACTGCCGCAGCAGCCGAATAATCCGGGCCCGGGATTCGAAGACCTGGCGCACCTCGGGGTTGACCATCAGGTCCAGGTAGCGCTGCCGGTAGCGCCGTTCGATGTCGGTGAGGCCATGGTATTTCTCCGGCAGGGTCTGCAAGGATTTGGTCAGGAGGGTAAACTGCCGCACCGCCAGGGTCAGCTCATTGGTCTTGGTGCGGAACAGGGCGCCCTCGACCCCGATGATGTCGCCCAGGTCAACGAGTTTTTTAAAGCGGCCAAAGTCCTCCTCCCCCACCACCTGCTTCTGAACGTAGATCTGTAGACGGCTGGTGCCGTCCTGGATATGGGCGAAGCTGGCCTTGCCGAACTCCCGCAGCAGCATGAGGCGGCCGGCCAGGCGGAAGGTTTTGTCCAGTTCTTCCAACTGCTTACTGGAAAAGGAGCCAAATTCCTCGATTATCTGGCCGATGGTATGGCTGGGGACGAATTTGTTATAATAGGGATCAACCCCTTGGTCCCGCAGCTCCTGGAGTTTTTGCAGACGTTGATCACGGATTTGATCAGATAGTGCCAATTTTTCAGCCTGTTTTGCAGATTAAATTTAGACTCGCGCCAATTTTCTCAAACTGCAAATTTTTAGATTATTCCGCCGCCATAGTCAAGCCTTAATGGATCGGTGTGCAATCCTGGACAGCAGCACGGTGCCCCGCCTGTTCTCCCCTTAAACTTGGGGGGAACTTAAGGGCCCGCCGCGTGTAAACCTCCTGAGGCCGGCGCCCCCTGCCCTGCTGATTTCATGAATGCCTCAAGCTTCAGGCTATTTTTTTAAGATCTTAAAACCTTTGCTAATATTTCCGCTTTCCCTCAAAGAGAGATTGCCGTTGGGGTAAGGTGTACACGGCAACGGGGCATCCCAGCATCGATCCCCATCTTTGGGGACATAGACCTGCAATCCTGACCTGGTGACAAAAGTCCGAAGCTCGATTTTCGGAATAAGATAGTATCCTTCGACTGACGAGGAAGTACCTCGCTTTTTCTTCGGCAGAAGAAAGTAGTAAAACGAAAGTAATAAAATAAAAGTTAGAGATATTAATAAATAAAGATGAATAAGTTTCTTACATTTATACGGTTGAAGTCGTTGACAGGCGACTGCCATGGTTCCGGCGCCAAAATACCAGAAACTTGCTCCCGAAAAACGGGGTTCAGGCGCAGTTACAAACCAACAAATAATTGATATTATGGATGGCAATATAAAGGTAATGTAGCTCAATAAATTGCTAAGCCGTTCATCTTGAAATTTATTCCTCCTAAGTAGAATTGGTAAGGCAATAATTCCCAAAAGAATGGGACAAATAGTTAGAATTAAAGGAAACCTTCCTGAAACCATTCTTTTTAGCCAAGGAAAGAACCAATGCCAGTTATTCAATACCTGTTCCGGTGGTAAAAGAGGTAAACGAGCCCAGCTTTTAATCCACAGTTGCTCCTGAATCACTTGTTCAGCCGGCATTCTCCAGTCAACGTTGAAAGATACCCAAGTACTCGGATAAACCAGGTAGCCGCTCAATATGATATTCCGAATCAACCACGGGGCCAAAATTATTATAATTAAGGATGGAATAAGCAGGATGACCTTTTTATAATTAATATTCTCTTTGACAGAACTCGGCTGCAAAATTAATTTTGCCAATACGATGAGTATCATCGGCAATCCTAAAAATAAGAAGTTCGCCTTAATTGTTATGGCGATGCCACAGATCAGGACGACTAAAAGAGCATTGGCAGTTATTTGACGCCCGTCCCCCGCATAAATTACTTTTGCAAAATAGGTAATTGCGACAAAACCAAGTAGAAATATTGGAATATCTGGAGAAGGGCTGGAACAAGAAAAAATAGCAAGGAAAGAAAGTGGGATTAGGAATAGGACTCCGATGATATCGGCTACTTCAATATCTACTTTTTTAAATATGATGTCTTTAGATTTAATAAAAATATGAAGGAAAATTACCAAAAATAATAAGCCGTTAGCCAAATGATGGGACTTATGTACCCAATAGCCATTGTTGAGCAAAGCGACATAAAGAAAATACGAACTGTTAAATGCTAATCGGCCATGTAAGTTTCCTAAACCTGGAATTATAGGATACGAACATATCCATTTGATTGTGGGAAGATGGTAAAGGCCGCTATCATAATTGGTGATTGGCTCAAGTGCAGATCTGGATAAAAACGGCAATAGCAAAAAAAGAATCAACCATAGATATTTTATATCGTATAAAAAACTTTTCCTTAATCTGCCAACCCAGATGTTAATTATTATTCCCAAAACACCGATAATAACCAGTGAAAGCAAACAAAAAATAGTGACCCGAGCTACTAGATGCCAAATCTGCAATATTATTAGAGTAGATGACCAGCCCAGCCAAAATATGGAAAAAAAGAAATCACCATTACTCTCATCGAGAGCAAAGAATTTCGCCGAGAACAGGCCTATTCCGCAGAAAACTGCGGTAAGAAAAAGCCAATAGATTGAAATAGATAAAATTGCAGGCAGCATTGATCTACCGGTATCAGGTGGAACTTGGTCTGAGATGCCGCAACAATCATTGCCGGCGCCCCTCGCAGACTGGTTTGGCAGCCCTCTATCCCCGTATTAACCTCAACAAACTGTTCCAAATATCTTGTCGGGGTCATATTAGCATGGCTTCGCGGAAAAGGTAATTTTTCTCGGAGCCTTCACAGGCGCCTCGATTTATATATATCCCGGTCGTGGTGGCCGCAGCCGAACAAGGCTTTGGGGCGCTGTCACCCCTATCAAATGGGAAATATTTTTCATTATCCCCGTTTTTCCGGATATTTGTCTTGACCCCCGGCAGATCATTTTATGATAAAATTTGTGGGTGGCAGATAGTTGTAGCTATCCCTCTTTTCTGGTAGAATCCGTTCATTTAAATGTTCTCTCTGGAGACCTTTGATCTGAAAATCGAGACCACGGCGGGGACCGATATTTTGGACCTCACCGAGCCGGTCCAGGAACGGCTGCGGCAAGCCGCGGTGACCGCGGGTTTGCTGACCCTGTTCATTTCCGGCTCCACCGCGGCCCTGTCCACCATCGAATACGAGAGCGGTGCGGTGCACGACTTAAAGGCCGCCATTGAGAGGCTTTTTCCCGCGGACCTGGAATACGCCCATGACCGCCGCTGGGGCGATGGCAACGGTTATGCACATGTCCGGGCGGCCTTCCTGAAGCCTTCACTTTCCATCCCCATTGATCAGGGACGTCTCCAGTTGGGGACCTGGCAACAGATCGTGCTGCTGGATTTCGATAACCGTCCCCGGCAGCGGCAGGTCCGCGGCCAGATCCTGGGGTTCACACCGGCCAACGGGTAAAGATCGACTCTCCCAAGCACGCACCATGGCTAACGCCCAAATCACCTTTGAAGATAATGCCCTGGCCCAGGCCCTTTACGGCGAGCAGGGCAAGCACCTGAAGATCGTCAACCGCAGTCTGGGGGTCAAGACCCAGGTGCGAGGCAACCAGGTGAGGGTGGACGGTCCGGAGGCCGAAGTCCGCCTGGCTCAGCGGGTACTGCTCGAGCTCTACGAGCTGCTGCGTTCCGGCTACCCGGTGCTGGCCCAGGACGTGCAATACACCATCCGCATCCTGCAGGACAAAGAGAACGCCTCGGTCAAAGACATCTTCCTGGACACGGTCTACATCTCCGCCATGAAGCGGCGCATCTCCCCCAAGAGCCTTAATCAAAAGCGCTACATCGAGGCCATGCGGACGCATGACATCGTCTTCGGGGTGGGCCCGGCAGGCACCGGCAAGACCTATCTGGCCATGGCCATGGCGGTGGCGGCGTTGATGAATCAGGAGTTCATCCGCATCGTCCTCACCCGGCCGGCGGTAGAGGCCGGGGAAAAGTTGGGCTTTCTGCCCGGCGACCTGGCGGAAAAGGTCAACCCTTATCTGCGTCCCTTATATGACGCCATGCACGATATGATGGATTTCGAAAAGGCGTCCCGCCTGGTCCAGCGGGGCATCATTGAGGTGGCCCCCCTCGCCTTCATGCGGGGCCGCACTTTGAACGATTCCTTCGTCATCTTGGACGAAGCGCAAAATACTACTTCGGAGCAAATGATGATGTTTCTTACCCGCCTGGGCTTTGGCTCTAAGGCGGTGATCACCGGTGATGTAACTCAGATCGACCTGCCATCCGGCGCCACCTCCGGTCTGGTGGAAGCCAAAGAGCTGTTACGCGGCGTCGAAGGCATCGCCTTTATCCACTTCTCTGACCGGGACGTGGTGCGGCATCCCTTGGTGCAAGATATTATCAGGGCTTATGACAGCCGCCGAATCCGGCGCGCCTCTGAGGCGGGACGCTCAAGTGAACGATAAAGAATCCGGCGGCAAAATCCGCCATATTTTCGGCCTGGAGCGCCTACGCTCCCGACTGCCCCGCTCACTAAGCAAGCTGGCGCCGCCCGCCTGGGATGAACGGTTTACCAAACTGGCTCTGCTCCTGGTATTGAGCCTGGGTTTGGCCTTCCTGCTGGCTCCCAGGTCCGCCACCATCTCGAAGCATTACCAGGTGGGGGATATCGGCCGGGAGAACATCAAGGCCACCGGGGAGTTCCTGGTGGAAGACGAGCAGACTACCGCAAAACGCCGGAAAGAGCTCCTGTCCGAGACCCCGCAGGTCTTCGACCAAGAAGAGCATATAGCTGAAAAGGTGCTGCAGCGGCTCCAGAAGGCCATGGAATACATGCGCCGGCTTTCCCAGGAAAACGCCGCCAATAACGAGCAACTGGCAGCCGGCTCCAAAACCAGGCGCAAACCGACCAGCTCCTACAAAATGCTCCTGGAGCATAAGCCGGAGTTCGATCGGTTTCTGGGGGTTTCCATCCCCAATACCACCTTCCAGCTCCTGGCCAAATCGGATTTTTCCCCTTACCTGGAGGCCATGACCAGCCAGGTCCTGACCCAGTTCTTCAATCAGGGGGTGGTCAGCAGCCACACCGTCTTGCAGCCGCCTCCCAAGGAAATCCTGGTGCGGCGCCTGCCCTCCAAACGTGAAAAGTTAGAGCGGCCGCCTTTCTCCTTCCTGGTGCTGGACGAGGGGCGCAGATCCGCCGCGGGTTATTGCCGGGAGAGCTCGATGGAGGTTTCCGCGGCAGACCGTTGGGTGGTCTGCGACCTGACCCAGTGTTTGCTGGTTCCCAACGTCTCGCCCAACTGGGCCGAGACCCATGAACGTCAGCAGGTCAGGTTGAAAGAATTACAGCCGGTCTACTTCAAGGTCAAAAAGGGGGAGATGCTCATCCGGGAAGGCGAGCCCGTCACCGCCATGCACCTGGTAAAACTGGATGCCCAGAAGAAGCTCTATCCACGCAACCGGGCGGTGGTGATCTTTCTGGGCATATTTTTCTGCCTGATGGTGCTGTTGGCGGTATTTTATCAGTTAGCCAGTCTTTCTCTGCGGAATTTCTCCCAGCGCCCCCGGGACCTGGCTTTTCTGGCGGCCTTGCTGCTCACCAGCGCCTTGATGAATAAATCCCTCCTGGTCCTGGGTGAAAACCTGGCCAAAAATCTGCCGGTGGTGGGCCTCAATCTGGTCTATCTTCTGCCTATGGGCCTGCCCGCCATTTTCGCGGCCATGTTTCTGGGTCTGGAAACCGGCGTGGGCGTGGCCTTCCTCAACGCCACCTTCACCGCCCTGATGGTGCCGCGGCCGTTCCCGCTGTTTCTCTACTTCGTCATCGGCGGACTGGTGGCGGTTTGGGGAGTGAAAAACTGCCGCCGCCGCAACTCTTTGATCAGGGCCGGTTTGGATATCAGCCTGGCCAACGTTTGTCTGCTGGCGGCCTTTAAGCTGCTGGAGTATCCCTTCGCCTTGAAAGATCTGCTCAATGGCGAGATTTTCGCGATTTCCGGCGGCCTGCTCACCGGCATCCTGGCCCTGGGCTTAACTCCGATCATGGAAGCGACCTTCCGCTATTCTTCCAACATCCGCCTTTTGGAACTTTTAAATCTGGACCAGCCGGTCCTGCGGGAACTGATGTTGGTGGCTCCGGGCACCTATCACCATTCCCTGGTGGTCGGCCAGATGGTGGAGGCTGCGGCCGAAACCATCGGCGCCAACCCCATGCTGGCCAAGGCTGCCGCCTATTATCACGACGTCGGCAAAATCAAGAAGCCGGTCTATTTCGTGGAAAACCAGATGGCCGGGGAAAACAAACATGAGAAGCTGGCCCCCTCCATGAGCAGCCTGATCCTGATCGCCCACGTCAAGGATGGAGTGGAACTGGCCCGAAAACACTATTTGGGCGAGGCCATCGCCGACATCATCCGCCAGCACCACGGCACCAGCTTCATCAGCTATTTTTATCATAAGGCCAAGGCCCAAGCGCTGAATCCCGAGAAAGTCAATATCGAGGACTACCGCTACCCCGGCCCCCGGCCCCAGACCAAGGAAGCCGGCCTGGTGCTCCTGGCGGACCAGGTGGAGGCCGCCTCCAAGACCCTGACTGAGCCCACCCCAGCCCGGATCCAGGGGCTGGTGCAGAAGATTATCAACAATGTCTTCGCCGACGGCCAATTGGACGAATGCGAGTTGACCCTGAAGGACCTGCACCACATCGCCAAGAGCTTCCATATGATCCTGGGGGGCATCTTCCACCAGCGCATCCAATATCCCCAGTCCGTGGAAAAGAAAAAGATCAATGAAGATCTGGATAAGCAACCGCCAAAGAAAAACGGCAATAAATCTGGAGAGGGTCAGGAAAAAAACCGGGGAGATCTTAAGCGCCTTGGGCTGGTCTGAGGCCGAACTCAGCCTCACCCTGCTGGGCGACCGGGCCATGGCCCGTCTCAACCGGGAGACCTTCGGCCGCCGGGGCCCCACCAACGTCATTTCTTTTCCGTTAGAGGAAATCTCACCTGAATCAATAGACACGGGCACGGCACGCCGTGCCCCTACCCTGTCGGGCACCCAGCCCCCGCCGTCCCTGGGCGAAGTGGCCATCTCCGTTGAAACCACCCGCCGCCAGGCCCAGGAATTCGACTGGCCCTGGCAAGAACTCTTCGACTTTTTCCTCATTCACGGTATATTACATCTGTTGGGCTACGAGCATGATGCTCCCGAGGCGGAGGCGGAGATGACGGCCAAGACCTGGGAGCTGATGGCGCTGTTGCATCCGAAGATAGTAATTCCATAGCTTTCAGGGGTCAGCTTTCAGCTTAAAAGGCCAGGAATAGCGGCACGTTTCTCATGAGCCCGTTTTCTTCCCTGGTGAAGCAGCTAATAAAAGGTTCTAAAGCTGATAGCTGAAGGCTGATAGCTTATTAATGAAAGGAGAAACCGCCGTGCCTCGACTCGAAGTTAACGTTGACCATGTTGCGACCCTGCGGCAGGCCCGGCTCATTGATGAACCCGATCCGGTGACCGCCGCCGCCCTGGCGGAACTGGCCGGAGCCGACGGCATCATCGTCCACCTCAGGGAAGACCGGCGGCATATCCAGGACCGTGACCTGCGTCTGCTGCGCCAGACCGTCAAGACCCGCCTCAATCTGGAGATGGCGGCCACGGAAGAAATGTTGAAGATCTCCACTGAGGTGAAGCCGGATTTGGTGACCCTGGTGCCCGAAAAGCGCCAGGAACTCACCACCGAAGGCGGACTGGAAGTGGCGGGCAACCGGGTCTTTCTCCAGGATTACCTCTGGCATCTGCAAGAGGGGGGCCTGCGGGTCAGCCTGTTTGTGGACCCGGTGGACTCCCAGATCGAGGCGGCCAAGGAGGTGGGCGCCGAATGGGTGGAACTCCACACCGGCACCTACGCCGACGCCCCCGACCGGCACGAGGCCACCCGGCTTTTCCAGGAACTCTTGAACGCCGCCCGGCACGCCCGCAGCCTCGGCCTCAAGGTGAAGTGCGGCCACGGCCTCAATTACCGGAATATCAAGCCATTCCGGGGCAAAGAGGAGTTCGCCGAATACTCCATCGGCCACGCCATCATGGCCCGGGCCATCCTGGTGGGGATCGAGCGGGCCGTACGGGAGATGATTGAGCTGATTAGGGGGTAAAATGTAGAACCGCCGCCCCAGCGGTTCGGCCTTCACGCGCCGGCGAGGGCACCGGCGCTACATTTTCAGAAAATGACTGATGAACCTACGACCATCTACGATCGGCAAGACCGGGAGAGCCTGAAATCCCTCACCTTTGGCATGGTCAGCGATCTCAGCCGGTTGATCGCGGACCAGGGCCTGGCTGAAAAGCCCATCGACCTGGTGGAGGCCCTGGCCTTTGCCATGTTCATCGTAGCGGATACTTATTCCCTGGCGAAATGCGACAAAGATAAGGCCATCGCGGTAATCCACGGATTTTATGATGATATGGAGGAGTATTTCATCAAAAAGGTGGTCATCAAGGACCGGCAGGTGGCCGATGCCGACGAGATTCAGAGCCTCGCCGATAAATTCCACGACCTCAGCCGCCGCCGCTTCGAGGAATACGGCGCCAGATTTAAGCAGGATATCCTGGACCCCATGTCCATGTCCTGCCCGGAAACGGTGACTTATTTCCTGGATAACCTGTTTATTGAACCGATCAGCAAGGCAGACAAGGTCAAATTATTAGGCGTAGTGTCGGACAAGGTCATCTATTTCTGGGCCGGCTGCGTGCAGTCGTTTAAAGGGAATCATGCAATTCATTGACCTCCACACCCACTCCAACGCCTCGGACGGCACCTTTGCCCCGGCGGAGGTGGTGCGGCTGGCGAAGGAAGGGGGCCTGGCGGCCTTCGCGCTTACTGATCACGATACGGTGGAAGGCCTGGCCGAGGCCATGGCCGCGGGCGAGAAATACGGAGTGGAGGTTATCCCGGGGGTGGAAATCAGCGCCCGTTTTCCCGGCGGCTCCATGCACATCCTGGGTCTGGGCATCAATTTCAGCAACGGCCACTTGAGCGAGCGCCTGGCCATCCTGCAACGGGCCCGGGCCGAACGCAATCCGCAAATCATCGCCAAATTGAACGGCCTGGGCATCAAGATCACCCTGGAGCAGGTGGAGAAGATCTCCGGCCAGGGTCAAACCGGCCGGCCCCACATTGCCCGGGCCTTGATGGAGTCCGGCTACGTGCGCTCCATCCAGGAGGCCTTCGACCTCTACCTGCGCAACGACGGCAAGGCCTACGTCCCCAAGTTCCGCTTCCCGCCGGCGGAGGCCATCGCCATGATCCGGGACGTGCAGGGAGCACCGGTCCTGGCCCACCCCTTCACCCTGAACCTGGGCTCAGCCTCTGCCTTGAAAAACACTTTAGAGGAATTGACGGCCCTGGGTCTGGCCGGCATCGAGGCCATCTATGCGGAGCACACCCCGGAGCAGGAGGCCCGCTATCTGAAGCTGGCAAAGGAACTGGGGCTGCTGGTCACCGGCGGCTCCGACTATCACGGCGACAACAAGCCGGAGATCAAACTTGGGCGCATGCCCGGCCAGGAGCGGCTCACCTACGAGCTCCTCGCGGCCCTCCAGGCCTGGCGCAGGAGGGAGTATGGCGTTTAGGGCCCACATGGGCGGGCGCCTGGGTCCCACCCCTACAGCAAAGAACAAATTGCCCCCTATTGACAGGCTCTTAAAATTCGGGTAAAAAAACAAACATTCGGGGATGAACCCCGGATGATTGCCGAAAGAGGGATTTGCCTATACTAAGCCACGAAGGCCGGCCCAGAAGGGCCAGGAATTCGCGGCTTTTTTTTCGGCACCCTGGAACCAGGAGGAGAAGCAGTCATGCACATGGCTGATGCCTTGATTTCTCCGGCGGTGGGCGGCGCCATGTGGGCCGCCACTGCGAGCCTGACCGCCTATAGCGCCAAAAAACTTACGAAAAATCTGGATGAGCACAAAGTGCCGCTGATGGGGGTTCTGGGCGCCTTTATCTTTGCAGCCCAGATGATCAACTTCGCCATTCCGGCCACCGGCTCCAGCGGCCATCTCGGGGGCGGCATGATCCTGGCCATCTTGCTGGGACCGTACGCCGCGTTTCTGGTCATGGCCTCGGTCCTCACCGTCCAGGCCCTGTTTTTTGCCGACGGCGGCCTGCTGGCTTTGGGGTGCAACATCGTTAATCTCGGTTTCTTCCCCTGTTTCATTGCGTATCCGCTGATCTATCGCAGGATTGCCGGGAGTCAGCCGACCCGGGGGCGCATCCTGGTGGGAGCCGTGGCGGCCGCGATCCTGGGGTTGCAAATGGGAGCCTTCGGGGTCGTTCTGGAGACCTGGTTTTCCGGCCTGGCCGAATTGTCTTTTACCTTTTTTCTCCTCCTCATGCAGCCCATTCATCTGGCCATCGGCATCGTGGAGGGGTTGATCACCGCGGCGGTGGTGACTTTCGTCTGGAAAACACACCCGGATATTCTGACCATGAACACTCACCCGGAAGGCGCCCGGGCCCATTCACATAAAGCGCTGCTCATCGGATTGGCCCTGTTTGCCGTAATTACCGGCGGCGTCTTATCCTGGTTCGCCTCAACGCATCCGGACGGGTTGGAATGGGCCATAAAAGGCGTCACCGGCCAAGAGGAGCTGGCCTCACCCCAAGCGGGAGCTCACCAGGCTTTGGCCCGGGTCCAGAAGGCTCTCTCTTTCTTGCCGGATTACGACTTCAAGAAACCGGCCCGCGGGAAAGCCGTCGAGCCGCAAGAAAGCCGGTCTGAAATCAGCGCCGGCAAATCTCTGGCCGGGGTCTTGGGGGCTTCCATGACCCTGCTGCTGGCCGGGATCATTGGTCTTGGTTTAAGGAGATATTTTACTCACGCAAAGACGCAAAGGCGCAAAGAAAAAGCGCAAGCCTAGGAGAAGGCAGGCGCAGAGGCCTGCCCCACCAAAATCTTAAATATGGCAAGTATCGAATCTTCTTTATTAAATATCGGCTATTTAGAAACCCTTGCCTGCCAGGAGACGCCCCTCCACCGGCTGGACCCCCGGGCGAAAATCCTCACCACCCTGGCATTTATCATCACCGTGGTTTCGTTCGGTAAATACGAAATAACCGCGCTTATTCCCTTCTTTATTTTTCCGGTGGCCCTCAGCGCCGTGGGTAACCTGCCGCCAGGATACCTGGCCAAAAAAGTGTTGCTGGCAGCTCCTTTTGCTTTTTTTATCGGCATTTTCAACCCCTGGTTGGACCGCACGGTGATGGTGCACTTGGGGCCGGTCGCCGTCTCCGGCGGTTGGGTCTCCTTCGCCTCCATCATGCTCCGCTTCCTGCTGACAGTCAGCGCCGGTCTGATCCTGATTGCCGGCACCGGCCTCAACGCGGTTTGCCTGGGCCTGGAAAAGTTGGGAGCCCCGAGAACCTTTGTGATGCAGTTGATGTTTCTATATCGCTATATTTTCGTCTTGACGGAAGAGGCGCTGCGCCTGATTCGGGCCCGGTCTCTCCGGTCCTTCCAGGGCCGCGGCCTGGGATTCACCGTCTTCAGCTACCTCATCGGCCAGCTGCTGTTGCGCACTTTGGCCCGCGCCAACCGCATCCACCTGGCCATGCTTTCCCGGGGCTTTGCCGGGAAAATCCACCTGGTGCGTCCGGTGAGAATTCGTCTTAATGACGTGGCTTTTTTTGTGGGCTGGTCCGCCCTGTTTATTCTGCTACGGATTTATAATCTTTCCTACGTGTTGGGAAATGCAGTGGAAGGGTTATTGAGATGAGTCATCACCTAGTGGAAGTCAAAGACCTGGAATATGCCTATCCCGACGGCACTCCGGTCCTGCGTGGCCTCTCGTTCAGGATCACCCACGGCGAAAAGGTGGCGCTCATCGGGGCCAACGGGGCCGGCAAATCCACCCTCCTGCTGCAACTGAACGGCTGTCTGGTCCTCCAGGCCGGCACCGTGCGCATCGGCGACCTGCCGTTGAACAAGGAAACCCTGGCCCACGTGCGGCGCACCGTCGGCCTGGTCTTCCAGGACCCGGACGACCAGCTCTTCATGCCCCAGGTTTATGATGACGTGGCTTTCGGACCTTTGAACCTGGGACTCCCCCTGGAGGAAGTGGAGGAGCGGGTCAACCAGGCCCTGGCCACTGTGGGGGCGCTGCATCTTAAAAACCGGCCGCCCTACCATCTGTCCGGCGGGGAAAAACGCGCCGTGGCCATCGCCGCGGTTCTCTCCATGTCCCCCGATATCCTGGTGATGGATGAGCCGACCTCCTACCTCGATCCCAAAACCCGGCGGCAACTGATCGAACTGCTGAAGACGTTCCATCATACCCTGATCATCGCCACCCACGACCTGGACCTGGTACTGGACCTGTGCGACCGCACCATCATTCTGAAAGCGGGCCAGGTCGCCGCCGACGGCCTCACCCGGGATCTCTTGCAGGATGGCGACTTGCTCCAGGCCAGCGGCCTGGAAAAACCCCTCTGTATGCAAGGCTGTCCGGTTTGCCAGGGCAGTCAGCGCCAGTGATCAGTTTCACGGCGTCGGCAAAAACCGCAGCAAGGCCGGCGGAGCCCCTGCTTCGGTATAGCCGTAAAAGCGGGTTCTTTTCAGATAACCCGGACATCCCAATCCTGAGACTTATAGCGTTTGCCAAAAGTTTTTTCCGATAACCCGATGGATTGTAGGGGGGGGATCCTTGTGTCCGCCCGCAGGAGGGCGCACACGCGGGTGCGCCCCTACAAGAAATTATTTTTGGCAATCGCTATAACAACGGACGAGGTATTCAAGAAGACCTTATAGCGAATTGGTGGGCCGCGCCCAGCCTGCACTGACTATTGCCATAATTAGCGAATCGCGGAACCTTGCATTTTCCCGCCGATCTGTTAGAGTAAGGCCGCCCGCTTTGCCGGAGGAAAACCGCGCAAGCCGCCGGCTGCCTTTGGAAAAATATGGCGACCATCAATGACCTGGTACTGGTCCATCTGGACCGTAAGCCCGCTTTTTTTGCCCGCCTCAATGACATCACGCCGGATGTCAAGCGGGGCTGGTATCAGGTGGAGTTGCTGGTGCTCACCCTGCCGCCCCAGCCCGTGGTGTGGATCCTGGAAGAGGCGCACATTAATGGCGAGGAGTTCACCATGGGCGGCCGGCCCGTGCGGCTGGAGCTCATCCCCCCGAAAGCGCCCCCCGAACCGGAAGCCACGCCCCCCGACAAAGGCAAGGTTATCCGCCTGGTGCGGAAAACCTAGAGTAGTTCGGGAACGCATCCGAATCGCAATTTTCACGAGGAGGTCCCATGCACATCCTGGCGTTCAACAGCAGCCCCAGAGATAATCAAACCAGTAAGACCGAACTGGTCCTGCAAAAATTCCTGGAGGGGGCCCGCCGAGCCGGGGCCGTGACCGAGACCCTTTACCTCCGTAATTTTAAGATCAACCACTGTCTGGGTTGTTTCTCCTGCTGGACCAAAACGCCGGGCCGCTGCGTGCAGAAGGACGACATGGCGGAAGATCTTTTTGACCGTTACATCCAGACTGACTTGGCGGTTCTGGCCACGCCCTTGTACCACTACAACATGAACGCCCGCCTGAAGATGTTCATCGAGCGCACCCTGCCCATGGTCATGCCGGCAGCCTCGTCGGGACAGAGCGGCGTCGCCTACCGGTTTGCAAAAATCCCCAAAGTGGCGGTTATCAGTGTCTGCGGGTTTCCGGCCATGGAGACCTTCCGGTGCCTGTCCCTGAATATGCAGATGATCTTCGGCGATTTGCTGGCGGCCGAAATCTATCGCCACACCTCGGAAGCCATGGTGGCTCCTTTCCTGGCGGACAAGGTGCAGGAGGTTTTGGCCGCAGTGGCCCGGGCCGGCGAGGAGCTGGTCAGGTCCGGCAAGGTGCTGCCCGAAACCCTGGCGGCCGCCACCCAGGACCTCGCCCCCCCGGAGCTGATCCGCCAATGGGCCAAAGAACATTGGGAGGGAGAAATGGGGCAGTAATAGTAATGTCTCCATCTGCAATAAAAATCTCATGCAAAGGCGCAAGATGAAGATTTCCAAAGCCGTGCTGGCCGTTTTTTTCTGCTGGTTATTAACCTGTTCTGCCAGTTTAGCGGCGGAACCGAAGGTATTGTTTCAGAGTTCTACCCTTCAGGCCCTGATGAACGGGGTTTACGACAGCGATTACAGCTTCGGGGAATTAAAGAAACACGGCAACTTCGGCCTGGGGACCTTCGAGGCCCTGGACGGCGAAATGGTGGCGGTGGATGGCCGGTTTTACCAGGTGAAAACCGACGGCAAGGTCTATCCCGTGGCCCCGGCGCAGAAGACGCCTTTCGCCGAAGTCACCTTCTTTCGAACCGATAAGAGTGTGAATGCCGCTGATATCACCGACCTGAAACAACTGGAGCAATACCTCACGGAACGGATGTCTTCGCCGAACTTTCCTTATGCCATCAAAATCACCGGGAAATTTTCTTATGTCAAGACTCGCAGCGTCCCCCGGCAGGCCAGGCCCTATCGGCCCTTGACGGAGGTAGCTAAACAGCAGCAGGTTTTTGAGTTCCGGGACGTGGACGGAGTCATCATCGGTTTCTTCCACCCCAAGTACCTGGCCGGGGTTAATGTCACCGGCTTTCACTTTCACTTTCTCACCGGCGACCGGCGGGCCGGGGGCCACCTGCTCGATTGCCGGATTAATCAGGCCAGGGTGGAATTGAGCCGGATGGCTGACATTCAGCTGCGCTTGCCGAGCCTGGCTGAGTTTTCCCGGACCGACCTGAATGGAGATAAGAAGGAGGACATCGAAAAGGTGGAAAAGTGAGTGGCGTGTCTGGGGGAGCCCTTTTCCGGATTATAAATTCTCTTCAAAGTAATCCCCGGAGATGGCATATTTGATCAGATCGGCCAAGGTCTTGGCGTGCAATTTTTCCATGATATTTTCGCGATGCCGGCGCACGGTATTGGGGCTGATAAATAAGACTTCGGCAATTTCTCTACTCTTCTTTCCTTCCGCCAGGAGTTTCAGGATCTCCCTTTCTCGGCTGGTCAAGACCTCGCTTTGCTCTTTTTCCAAAAATAGGGTCGGAAAGATGCTGGAAATCATGGGAGAATAATACTTTCCTCCTTGTTTAATAATGCCGATAGCACGGATGAGCTCACTGCTGGCATCGTCTTTGGAAAGGAATCCATCGGCGCCGTCTTTCAAAGTCTGTCGAATAAATTCTTTTTTCTTGTGCATGGTCAGAACCAAAATTTTAGTTGCCGGACAAAGGCGCTTAATTTCTCTGATGGCTTCCAGGCCGCGCATATTGGGCATGGAGAGGTCCAGGACGACCATATCTGGGGAAGATTCTTTCAAGAGTTCCAGCAACTCCAGGCCGTCTCCGGCTTCGCCGCTGATCTGCACATCTCCTATCTTTTCGACGATTTTTCGCACCCCCTCGCGAAACATGGTGTGATCATCGGCCAGCACCAGGTTATAGGCAGCCATGTCTAATTTCCTCCCGGAATTGGAATGGTAAAAGAAATTTTCGTCCCCTGGTTTTCCCGGCTCCAAAGCTCATAAGAGCCGCCCAGGATTTTGACTCGCTCTTCCATGGCCAACAAGCCCACGGTTTTTTTCTCGTTGAAAACCTTGTCCCTCTCAAAGCCGATCCCATCATCCTGGATGGTAAAGGAGAACTCGCCATTTACCCGTTTAATTTCCACTAACACCTTGTTGGGCCGGGCATACTTGCCAATATTGGTCATGGCTTCCTGTACGACCCGATAGATGGCCGTCTGGATGGGCAAGGAGAACAGGCCGTCCAGCTCGTCAATGTTAATGGTCCATTTTATCTGCTTTTGCAGATCGGCAAAATCCTCGATCAGGGAGTGCAACGCCGCGGTCAGGCCCAGGTCTTCCAGGTCGCCCGGAGTTAAATCCAGATAAAGACGCCGCACTTCCTCAATGATTGAGCCAATGTACTTGAGGATCTTTTTGATCTCGTGTTTCAACGAAATTTGTTCTGGAGATAATTGCTCTACTATCATTGCCATTTGGA
>JAMCQY010000279.1 GCA_023381945.1 Deltaproteobacteria bacterium | reverse complement strand
CGCGACCCCTTGGGTTGGACCCAATACACCGTGGGTCTATTACCAGGGCGACTGGTTTCAAAATGGCATGCTGTATAATTATTACGGCCCCCGATATGGCTGGGCCCCGTATTACGCTTACCCTCCTACTTATATTGTCAGACCCGGTAACTGGTATGAGCCGAAGTGGAATACCTGGTATCAACAGCATCCCCAATACTGGCACACTTTTACCAAAAATTATCCCTACTGGCGCGGTCACCATCCTGGTCAGCATTATGACCTGAATTTTTATAATAAGTACCATCGGGGCCAGGGTGGAGGCTGGCAGAGCGGATTCCATGGCCGCACGATGGAAAGACCCCATTCAGGACCCGGTCCTGCCCAGATGGCCCCGTATCAGGGACAAAGACCAGGCCCAACCGGGATGAACCACTATCAAGGACAAAGGCCGGGGCCTGGTCAAGTAACGCCACACCAAGGACCGAGGCCCGGTGAACCTGCTCGGGTAACCCCGTATGGAGGACAGAGACCAAGTCCTCGGATGGCACCGATCGAGGGACAAAGACCAGGCCAACCTAGAGTAACCCCCTACCAAGGACAGAGGCCTGGCCCTGCCCAGGTAACCCCGCGCCAAGGACCTCAGGCAGCCCCGCATGGAGGCCAAAGACCAGGTCCTGCCCGGATGGCCCCGTCGCCTGGACAAAAACCCGGGCCCGCTCAAGCAAGCCCGCATGGAGGACAAAAACCCAGGCGCGAGAGGGGACCTGCAACTGAGGGGCAGAAACCCAGCCCCGCTCAGTAAAGAGCATCTCCAGATCATGGAGCGTCCGCCGGCGCAAACGCGCCGCCTCCGCCTGCTTACCCTGTAAACTCGGGGAATGGCTTATTGGCTGAAGGAAAAATTCAGGCCAGACCTGACGAATTATCATAGTTAATGGAATCACTGCGGAATCTTATTGAACTTTTTTCACCTATGCCTTGACAGAGACGAATTTCGATCTATCTTATGGCTACTCCTTGCTTCTTTGTCTGCTGTTTTCCAAGGTCCTGTCTGAAATATGGCGGGGCAGGGCAGTCAAGACGGGGCAGGGAATAGCGGCAAAGGTGGTTCCTGTTGCCATACTTTGTCGAAGCAGGAGAGTGGCCGATTCGCGAAAACCGGGTCGGCCATTTGCTTTTGGGGGCAATTCCTAGGGGGAGGATTTCAAAGGAAGGTCCTTCAGCGCCCTCCCTTGACAAATCTGCGTAGTTTGGCGAGATAACAATCGTCCCCTGCCTTTTCCTTCCCGACTCCTCTGGAAATACCCATTTGCTCGAGATCAAATTTACCGAGAGCCTTGGAAATTTTGATATTTATCGTTGGTTCCTTGTGGTATAAGCCATGAAATGCAGGGAATAGCCAGGGCATGGCGGCTGCGTGAGAGTCAAATTCAGTACCCGATGGCGATCTCAAGCCCCTGCGGAGTTGCTTAGGAGATAAAATGGCCATCCGCTCAACTACCAGCAGGATAACCGCATTATTCGCCATACCTATGGCCCTCCTTCTGGCTTTTCCGGTCGGCGCCCAGACCTCCCCGGAGAAAGCCGCAACCGGGAAAGCCGAAGACATCACCCGCGGTGCGATTACCGGGCAGGCCATGGCCAAGGGCTACATGCACCCCAATGAGTACATGACGGTCAAGCCGGTCAAGATTGCCGACAATATGGAGCCGGTGATCGTCCATCCCGGTCAGGACAAGCAAGCCCAGGAGAAGCTGGCCGCCCTGGAGAAACGGTTCGGCAAAAAGCCCAACATCCTGATTTTTCTTACGGACGACATGGGCTGGATGGATCCGGGTTTCAACGGCGGCGGCGAGGCGGTGGGCAATCCCACTCCCAGCCTTGATCGCCTGGCCTCCGGAGGGCTGGTCCTGACTTCGGCCTACTCCACCCCCAGTTGCACCCCGACGCGGGCAACCATTCACACCGGGGAGAACCCGCTGCACCATGGGTTGCTCCGTCCGCCCATGTACGGCGAGCCCGGGGGTTTGGACGGCGTCATCACCATGCCGGCCATTCTCCAAAAGCTCGGTTATGTGACCCAGGGGGTGGGAAAGTGGCATATAGGGGAAAATGAAGGCTCCCTGCCCCAAAACGTCGGCTATGATGATTATTACGGATTCCTTGGGGTGTCCGACATGTACACCGAGTGGCGCGACATCTATTTCAACCCCGAAGTGGCCCTCAGCCCCGCCCGTTTTAAGATGATGGAGAAACTCGGGTTCGACCATAACAACGTCCATTGCGTCAAGGGCAAGAAGGGCGCCGAAAAGGTGTACGAGATCAATCTGAGCACCATCGGTAATCTCGATCAGGATTGGTGCAACTACAGCGAGAAGTTCATCCGCAAGATGGCCGACAGCAAGCAGCCCTGGTTCCTCTACCACGCCACCCGGGCGGTCCATTTCGACAATTATCCGAATAATGCTTTTGCCGGCAAATCCCCGGCCCGTACGGTTTACAGCGATGCCGTCGTCGAAGCGGATGACATTTTAGGCCGGCTGGTGAAGACCCTGGAGGAGACCGGCCAACTGGAAAATACCATCATCTTCTTCACTTCGGACAACGGGCCAGAGGGAGAGGTCCCGCCCCATGGCCGTACGCCCTTCCGGGGCTTCAAAGGCTCCTCCTGGGAGGGCGGGGTCCGGGTCCCGACCTTCGTCTATTGGAAAGGAATGATCAAGCCCCGCCGCAGCGACGGTCTTTTCGACCTGGCCGACCTTTTCAACACCTGCACTTCTTTGGCCGGCGCCCCCGGGGCTGCGGTGGACAAATTTCTTCCGAAAGACCGTTACGTCGACGGCATCGATCAGGCCTCTTTTTTGCTGGCCGACAAAGGACAGTCCAACCGGCGCAGCCGGATCTACACGCTAAACCAATTCTTTTCCGCGGTCCGCATTGATGAGTTCAAGGCCATCATCACCGCGGAGTTGGAGAAAGCCATCTTTCCCCGGGGGTTTCAGGCCGGGTTCAGCGGCGCCGTGGTCACCCAAACCGGGGGCGTGCTGATGGTCAACCTCTATACCGACCCCCAAGAAGACGTGAACAGCGGTATCCGGCATATTCCCATGATGGTGCCGCTGGGGGCGGAGGCCAGCCGCTACTTGGAAGTGCTGAAGAAATATCCGCCTAAAGTGAAGGTCGGGTTTGGCGGTAATTAGAACGGCGCCCTTCCGCTGGTCGCGAAGTGGGCGGGAAGTCGATGGGTAGAAGTATGAAAAGGCAGCCAGGCCAGATGCGGCTATAAAGGTGTATCAGCGGGCCCTGGCAGATCAGGCTCTGTCACAGGGGGTAAAATCTCGTTTCGAGACCATCCGCCAGCCTTGCAACGCTGAATAATGGCCGTAGAGAGGAACCTATAGCTGTTGCCAAAAGTTTTTTCCCTGATGGCGCATGGTCCAAAACCAAAATCCCCCCTACCCCCCCCCTTTTCCAAAGGGGGGGAACTTACGGAATTGCTTTTAAAAGTC
>JAMCQY010000336.1 GCA_023381945.1 Deltaproteobacteria bacterium | reverse complement strand
CAATGAAGATGATTAGCGCCTGTCGGTGCCGCCCCTGGATCAAGAAGATGATGAACAGCGGCGTCAGGAGAATACGAGTGAGAGTGATAAGGTTGGGAATAGTCAGACTGGCTTTGGAAAGGGGCCGCGACGCCGTCATGGGTTTCGAGTTTCGAGTTTCGAGTTTTGAGTTTTGAGTTTTGAGTTAACCTACCATAAAAATACTAGAAAACCAACAGATTGACGTCCGAGGGAGATTTCAAAGCCCCCAAAATAATTCTCGAAATAATTTTTAGCGCCTTTAGGAACTTTTCTTACGGCCTAGATAGAAAAATGTTGTACATTATTTCCCTAGGGCAAAAGGTCCTAACTCGAAACTCGGAACTCAATATGCGGGCAATGGTGCAAAGAGTCAAAGAAGCCTGGGTGCGGATCGGGACAGAGGAAGTCTCCAGGATCGGGCCGGGGCTCCTCGTTCTGGCCGGAGTGGCGGCTGACGACGGCCCTGCGGATGTGGCCTTTATGGCCCAAAAACTGGCCCACCTCCGCGTCTTTGCCGGTGAGGACGGCCGCCTCCTGCACCTTTCCCTCCTGGATACCGGCTTCGAAGTTCTGCTGGTTTCCCAATTCACCATCCTGGGCGATTGCCGCAAAGGCCGCCGCCCCTCTTTCGACCACGCCGCGCCTCCGGAGTTGGCGGAAAAGCTTTACGAAGACCTGGCCGCCGCCCTTACCGGCCACGGCCTCAAGGTGGCCACCGGCCGTTTCCGCCAAATGATGGAGGTGGGACTGATCAACGACGGCCCTGTCACCCTGCTGCTGGACACTAAAAAGGTCTTTTGAGCCATTCTTTATCTTTGGGTCTTTATCTTTGCGCCTTAGCGCCTTTGCGTGAGATAATTGTTTATATGCTTCCTATTTATTTGAAAGACCAAGACTTTACTCCCCCGGACGACCCCATTTATTATCTCCTCACCCGTGATGGGCTCTTTTTGGTGAAGCGCACCCCTTTCTTCGAGGCCGTTCTGCCGGCGTCCGGCATCCCCTGGCTGGAATCCCAGGAGCCGGGCATTAAGCTTCTTGCCCCGCCGCTGCCCGCCGATCTGCTGCTCCAGGCCGTGGCCTTCTTTCGGGCGGTTTACCAGCGCTACCAGAGCGAGGCCGTGGCCCTGCTGGCCTGGCGGGAGGCGAACCAAACCTATGAGCTGGTCATCCCGCACCAGACCGTGGGCGGCGGCCATTGCGACTATGAAGTTAGGGAATTCCCGCCCGGCCTCATCCGCCTCGGCACCATCCACAGTCACGCCGGGTTCGAGGCCTTCCACTCCGAGCGGGATGAGGCCGACGAACGCTTCGAGGACGGCTTCCATCTCACCATAGGCAACCTCGACGGCGACTTGACCCTCGCCTCTTCTGTCGTGGTCCAGGGTTATCGCGGCCATCTCCCGCCGGAGCGCCTCTTTACGCCCTATCCCATCCCCTGGAACGCCGCTCCGCCGACCGCCGACTATGACGCGGCAGTCGACCGCCTGGTCACCCCCCTCCCCCGCCCCATCGAATTCGGCGCCTAGATTTTCCTGGCTTAATTTTTGCTCTGAAGCTTTCGGCGAAAAATCCAACCCGGGTAGATTGACTTCGCCAATTAAAACCTTAATTTTATAATTAAACCTCGCTCAAAATCTTGCGGAAGATAACCTGAAAAGGAGGCAAACACATGGCCTTGGAACCGAATGACAAGGAAAAGGAAGTCTTGAAACATGCCCTCGAAGTTTACCTCTCGGAACTCAGGGAGGAGATAGTAAAAACTGAAACCCATAGATGGAAAGTTCCTCTGCATGAGGAAGAGGACATCTTAAAGAAGTTTATCGCTCAATTATCCTGAAATAATAACCTCGCCGGCGTTCCCGGGCTCCCGCTCGGGAACGCCCTTTTTGTTCCGAGCCCGGCTTCGGCCGCCATGCCTCGAAGCCGGTAACCCCGGCGGCCCACCAGCAACGCGCCTTCCCCATTCTTAAGTGCATCTTGGGACCGACTTGAACAAAAATCTTTCAAAATAACTGGTTAGACTGTATTTTTAGATGAGATGTCCAGGTAGACAGACAACTGACTAATGACTACTGGCTACTGACATGATAGAGATCAAGGCCATCGGCATCGGCGGCATCGGCTGCGCCCTGCTGCCCTTTCTTTGCCGCTACCTCAACTATGCCGGGGAGAGGGCCCGCCTCACCCTCATCGACGGCGACCGTTTCGAACGCGCCAACGCCCCCCGCCAGGCTTTCGCCCGTCTAGGCAATAAGGCCGAAATCAAGGCCCGGGAGTTGGCAGAGGAGTTCGAAGCCCTGTCCTTGCGTGCCATCCCGGAATACCTCACTTATGACAACGCCCCGAACCTCATTACCACGGGTGACGTCGTCTTTCTGATGGTGGATAACCACGCCTCCCGCCACCTGGCAGACGAGCACGCCGCCACCCTGCCGGAGCTCACCCTCATCTCCGGGGGCAATGATTTTGAGGACGGCAACATCCAGGTCTATCTCCGGCGGGATGGCCAAGACCTGACTCCGCGGCTTGGCCGCTATCACCCGGAGATCGCCCGGCCCCAGGACCGCCACCCCAGTGAGCTCTCCTGCGAGGAGCTCATGGCCGCAGGCAGCCCCCAACTTCTATTCACCAACCTCATGGTGGCCTCCCTGATGCTTAACGCCTTTTACTGCCTGCGCCAGGACTTGCCCGGTTACTGCGAAGTCTACCTGGACATCCGGCAAAACCTCAGCCGCCCCGTCAATCGCCGGGTTTGACCTGGTGGCACAGGTGGCCCAACAAAAGTAGGGGCGGGTTTCAAACCCGCCCCTACAATACGAACATTTCTAGAACCCGCTCCTAGTAGCCTAAGCCCTTCATCCCTCCTCCACCACCTTGGCCTTCCGTTTATAGCGCTTCATTTTTTTGCCCGGGGCCAGCGGCCTCGGTTCAGGTTTGACGATCTCCACCATGAAATCGTACCTGTCGCACATAAAGGGATAATCTCCGACACTGGCGTTAATATTCATGCAGTAGAACGGCTTGCCGTTATGATAGGCCGTCAGCGGGAAGTGGCGCGCATAAGCAGTGTATTCTATCCACCCCCTGGCCGGAATTGTCAAAGTAGCGCCGCTGTTTCCCGAAGGCACCGAGACCTCGTACCGGGTCTTATTTTTAATGATGCCGGTATATTTACGGGCCGGCCCCGCCTGATCAACGACGGGTGACGACGGCAGGTCCTTGATATCAGGCAGTGCCGACTTCTCCACCTGCAATGGATCAAAGGTGGGGTTAGGGTTTCCACCCGGCGGGATCTTGGTCACCAAAGAATTATAAGTATATGGCTCATAGGGAGTGGTAACCGTTGAAGGGAAATCTTGCGCGCAACCGGCCAGCAACGCCATGGCGCCAAGCAGACAGATGATTTTCCTGTTCATGGTCTTAGCACCTTCTATTGCACGGGCTGATAGCCGAAGGATTGCGGTACGGTCCTTTGGGCCGGCGGATAAACAGTCGCCTGGCTGAGGGGCCGCTGATCGAACTCATAGTCGATGATCCGCCCGGTCTGGTCGTATCTGATCGCTTTCAATTTTTTGCTGTAGTTGATCATCGCAATGGCCCTGGCAAACTGATAAGCGCCGCTGTTAGGCGGACCAGTCTTGACGAACATTCCAGCCGATCCCACACCGCCGGCTCCGCCCCCACTCCAGCCGCCGCCGCCGCCGGCAATTCCAAATACCCCGTTATTGCCGCCGCTGTTGTCCCGGTAATTTCCGGAGGCATAGCCATCAAGTTTGTCGGTTTCGATCACCTCCGAACGTTGGAAGGTGGCACATCCCGCCAACAACAAAGCCGTTACTACCATTAAGCCCACGATCTTCATTTCCAGCCCCCCATTGAAAAATTGTGGCGCGCAGCCCGATCCAGGTTCAGCGTCCCCGATCCATTACGGCCTTGCTTCTGTTTGTTTACACTTTATTTTACCCAAGACTCCTCTTACGTTTCATCTATCTTAAGTTGTTTATGTCTTCGCATAAGAATTTTTTGACCGTTTGTCAAGCAATTTTTTAAGAAAATCCGATTTTTCATGGCCTAGCGCTTCATGGCCCGCCGATTTTTTGTGCCGTAACTTAACTTCATTACCAACTTAATTGTTTATTGAGCTTACATATAAATCAGGTAATCCCGGATTTCCATAGGCTTTTATGGTAGAAATGAAATAAAAGGTCTGGCGGGATTATTTTTTTACCATTGCAGCCTTTTCAAAAGTCAACGTTAATGTCATTCTGAGGGAGCGGAGCGACCGAAGAATCTCATATATAGGCCTAAAATAAAGATCCTTCGCTGCGCTCAGGATGACAAAACAGCTTTTTGCAAGAGCATCATGGGGCCAAATAGCCACATGCCGTTGTCAGACTTCACATAGACAAGATGTCCTTTGAGTGCAGCGAAGCGTTAGTTGGTGAAAATACCTAGTGCTCAGGTGGATATTAAAAATCGATTTTAAAGAGGCTTGTAGTGCGGGGAAATTTCTAACGCGGCAATACTTCAAATAGCCAACAAAACGATATTGCGGTTATTTCTCTTCCGGCAGGTCCACCGTCTCGCCGGTGAGGTCCGCCACTTCGGAGAGCAGGGTGCAAAGCAGCTCCGCTTCCGGCACCTGGCGGACAATCTCGCCTTTTTTAAAGAGCAGCCCTAAGCCGGCGCCGCCGGCGATGCCGACGTCGGCTTCCCGGGCCTCTCCCGGACCGTTCACCACGCAGCCCATGATGGCCACCTTGAGAGGCGCGGTCACGGTCAGGAGACGGCGCTCCACCTCTTCGGCCAGTGAAAAGAGGTCGATGCGGCAGCGGCCGCAAGTGGGGCAGGAGATGAGTTCCACTCCCCTCTCCCTGAGGTGCAGGGCCCGGAGTATTTCATACGCCACCCGGATTTCCTCGACCGGGTCGCGAGTGAGGGAAACCCGCATGGTGTCTCCAATACCCTCAGCCAGGAGCATGCCGATCCCCAAAGCGGACTTCACCGTGCCGGCAATCAGTCCTCCGGCTTCCGTCACTCCCAGGTGCAGGGGATAATCGGTCCGGCGGGAGAGCTCCCGGTAAGCCGCCACGGTCACCAGCACATCGGAAGACTTCAGGGAAATCTTGAAGTCAAAAAAACCCCAATCTTCGAATTTTTCGATCCACCGCAGGGCGCTGGCCGCCAGCGCAGCGGCCGTGGGGGCGCCAAACTTTTCCAGCAGGTCCGCTTCCAGGGAGCCGGCATTGACCCCCAGGCGCAGGGACACGCCTTTTTGCCGGCAGGCCTCCAGCACCTGGCGGGTCTTCTTCTCGCCCCCCAGATTGCCGGGGTTGATGCGGATGGCGTCGGCCCCCTGTTCCAGGGCCGCCAAAGCCAGGCGATGGTTGAAATGAATGTCCGCGATGAGGGGCAGCGGGCTCTCCCGCTTGATCTCGCCGAAGGCCGCGGCCGCCTTCTGGTCCGGGATGGCCAGGCGGGCCACTTCACAGCCGGCTGCGGCCAATCTCTGAATCTGGGCTAAAGTGGCCGCCACGTCCCGGGTGTCGGTGTTGGTCATGCTTTGCACCACCACCGGGGCCCCGCCGCCCACCTGCACGGGGCCGATATGAATGGCCCGGGTGGGTTTGCGCTTTATCTGGAAGGCGTCATTTTTCTGAGACATAACTCGTTAGATTCTAACGGAATCAGCCGGTGCACGCAAGTTGCCCAAAAGAGATATTTTCTCTGTGACTGTTAGTACCTTCAGAACCTCTTGCAAAATCCAGGTTTCGCAAAAATTGTCATTCTGAGGGAGCGAAGCAACCGAAGAATCTAAAATAGGATGCCGATACCAAGAAATTTAGCAATGCCAATTTGTTTCGTCAATCTGCTTCTCTTATCAGGGCCTTCTGTTTATAATCAGCATGCGCATAACCATCCGTAGGGGCGGACCCAAGTGTCCGCCCTTAAGCAGTAATACAGGCTTTCCAGCCTGTGCCGTTGGGCCGTTTTTTACCCGCACCCACAACAAAGTTATCCGATTCCAACCCGATAGAGGTGAAGATATGATCCCCCGATACAGCCGCAAAGAAATGGCCCGCATCTGGACCGACGAGAACAAGTTTGCCACCTGGCTTAAGGTGGAACTGGCAGCTATGGAAGCCATGGCGGAGTGCGGCATCATCCCCCGGGAGGTGCCGGCGCGGGCCTTCGGTAAGGCCGCCTGTGACGTCGCACAGATCCTGGCCATCGAAGAGAAGACCCATCATGACGTAGCCGCGTTTGTAGACCAGGTGGCCAGCTGCATGGGCGAGGACGGCCGCTACTTCCACTACGGATTAACTTCCTCGGACGTCCTGGACACCGCCCTGGGCCTGCGTCTGAAAGAGGCAGCCGACCAGTTGCTGGCCGATTTGGACGAGCTGCTGGCGGTTTTGAAAAACCGCGCCTATGAATTTAAGGACCTGCCAGTGGTCGGCCGCACGCACGGGGTCCACGCCGAACCAACCACCATGGGTCTCAAGTTTGCCTTATGGTACGCTGAATTTCAGCGGCAGCGGATTAGGCTTTCAAATGCCCGTGAGACCGTCGCGGTGGGCAAGCTCTCCGGCGCGGTGGGCACCTTCGCCCATCTGCCTCCGGAGGTGGAAGCCAAGACCTGCGCCCGCCTGGGGCTGAAACCCGCGGCCATCTCCACCCAGGTCATCCAGCGGGACCGCCATGCCGAATATTTCCTCACCCTGGCCCTGATCGGCGCCAGCATAGAGAAGGTGGCCCTGGAGATCAGGCACCTGCAGCGCACCGAGGTGCGGGAGGCGGAGGAGCTTTTCGCGGCGGGCCAGAAAGGCTCTTCAGCCATGCCCCACAAGCGCAATCCGGTCCTCTCCGAGAACCTCTGCGGCCTGGCCCGCCTGCTTCGGGGCCATGCCCTGGCGGCCCTGGAAAACGTGGCCCTGTGGCACGAACGGGACATCAGCCACTCCTCGGTGGAGCGCCTCATCGCCCCGGATTCCACGGTGCTCCTGGACTTCATGCTGGCCCGCCTGACCCGCCTGTTGAAGAACCTCCAGGTCTATCCGGCCAACATGATCAAGAACCTCAACCTTACCCACGGCCTGGTCTTCTCCCAGAGCCTGCTGCTGGCCCTGATCGAGAAAGGCCTCAGCCGGGACGCGGCCTATCGCCTGGTGCAGCGGCCGGCCATGCTGGTCTGGCAGGAGGGCGGCGAATTTCCCCAGCGGGTGCAGGAGGATAAAGACATCGGCAAGCACCTGACCCCGGCGGAACTCACGGCCATCTTCGACCTGAGCCGCTATCTGCGGCAGGTGGATACGATCTTTGCGAGAGTATTCGGAGCATAAGAAGGCTATCTCACGCAAAGATGCAAAGACGCAAGAATAAAATAAAAGGCGCCATAGATGCACGAAAATGAGGTCGCTCGATTGATTGTGGATGCGGCTTACAAGGTGCACACTACTTTAGGTCCCGGTTTGCTGGAGTCGGTTTACGAAGAGGTCTTGGCCCATGAATTGCGAAAAAGAAACCTGAAGGTCCTGAGGCAGGAGCCGATTCCTCTCGTTTATGAATCTGTGCAACTGGAGTTGGCCTTTGTTGCCGATCTGATTGTTGAGGATTTAATCGTAGTTGAATTGAAATCAATAGAACAGGTGGGTCCGGTCCACAAGAAGCAGCTTCTCACCTATCTTCGCCTAGCCGATAAGAGGTTAGGTTTATTAATTTGATCAAGAACGGCATCAGCCGGATTGTCAACGGCCTCGAATAAAACTTTTTCTTTTTAAATCTACATTTTTTGCGTCTTTCTTTGCGCCTTGGCGTCTTTGCGTGAGATCATCTTTGCATTAGATCAACCTTATGCCAAACTCACCTTAATCTGGTCCTCCCGCGGCAACACCTTATCCAGGCGCACCAGGATAGTATCTCCCGGGGAAAACCGTTGGCTTGGAGGGGCAGCCATGAACAGCTCCAACAGCAGATCGGGAAAGATCAGCCGGTGGCGGCGCGGCAGGGATTCCAGCACCAGGGCCTCCTTTTTCTGTCCCACCCTGGCCGCCAGGTACTTCAGAAGCCAATAACGCAGCCGCCGGGCTTTGAGCTGCCCAGCCCGGCGCATGGCCGGCTCTATCACCGGCAAGATCTGTTCCAGATCTCTGCGCCGGTAGGGCGGTGGGAGTTCGCTCACCGCGGCGAGGAGCTGGCGGTGGGTGAGAAGGTCCAGGTAGCGGCGGATGGGCGAGGTGGCCAGGGTGTAGCAGTCCAACCCCAGGCCCCAATGCGGCATGGGCTCCAGGTCCATGACCACCCGGCTGAGACGCCGCCGGTCCTGCCACAATTCCAGCAGGCTCTTGTGCTCCTCGCGCCGGATGGGTTCCCTGGGCTCCGGCTGGCTGCGATAGACCGCCGGGATGCCGTGCTCCGCCAGGAAGCGAGCCGCCAGGGAGTTGGCCAGCACCATGGCCTCGGCCACCAGTTGCCGGCTGGGGGTCTCCTGGTCTTCCACCGACACCTGCAATCCCCCCTGGGGGGTGAAAACGACCCAGACCTCGGGTAGCTTCAATTCATAGCCCCCTTGGGCCAGGCGCGCCTCCCTGAGCTTTTCACTTAGCCGGGCCAGGGTCCCCAGGGTGGAATCCTGGTTTAGGAGCAGGTCCACTTCGTGATAGGTCAGCCGGCGACTTACCTGAATTCGGCTGGGCACGATGCTCCAATCCAGCACCTCGGCCTCCGGACTCAAGGTCACCAGGAAGCTCAGGGCCCGGCGCTCCTGGTGGGCCAACAGGCTCAAGAGGTCTTCGGAGATCTCCTCCGGCAGCATGGGGAGGCGCCGCTCGGGCAGATAGATGGAGGTGCCTCTTTCCCGGGCTTCCAGGTCCAGAGAGCAGTCGGGCTGGACCATAGCCGCGACGTCGGAGATGTGGATACCCAGGCGCCAGCCCTCCGGCGCCTCTTCCAGGCTGAGGGCGTCGTCGAAGTCCCGGGTACGCTCCCCATCAATGGTGATAACCTTCAGATTGGTCAGATCCCGGCGGTGATCGGCGTAAGGGTCGGGCGGCGTCGCTTCTGACAGCTGCCGGACCCGGGCCAGAACCTCGGGAGTGAACTCCAGAGGGACTTCCAGGCGATAGAGCTCCAGGTCTTCATCTTCGTGGAAAACCCCCAGTCGCACCAGCAGCCGGAAAGGGGCATCTGCGGCATTTAGGCGGGCCTTATCCAGGTAGGCCTTGCCCTGGGCACAATCCGGAGCTTCGGCCCCGAATACCGCCATCCGGCGCAGGATAGCCACCACCCGGTCCCGCCATGCCGGCTGCGCAGGATGTTCCCGCCCTTCCCAGACCGCCTGGAGCCAGAAGCCAATCTCCTCCAGCTCCTGTTGGCGGGCTAACTCCCGTTCAAACTGCTCTTTCAGTTGAGCCACCAATTCCGGGGGGTTGGGAATAATCTGCATGTCTTTGTGTTTGAACAGGAAGCGGTCGTCCCGCAAGCAGCGGCCGGTGGCCGCCACTTCGTCGGCTGAGGTGCGGCCGAACCACAGCTCCGCCAGTTCGGCCGCGGTGCTCGTTTGCCCTTCCTGGACCAGCAGATCCCACAATTCCTCCAGGTTAATCGCGGCCTTTAAGCTTTCCCGCTTATTGCCGGTCTCCTCCAGGCGTTTCAGCAATTCCTGGCGGTTCAGCCGCGCCAGAGACAGGGAAGGTCCGGCGTGCAGGAGGCGTTTGGGGGGGAGGGTGAGTTCCCGGCCGGTTTGAGCCAGGACGTGTAAGCGTTCGCCCTTGAGCTCCAAGACGACGCCGCAGAGGAGGCGCTTTTCCTCAAAAAATTCCACAATGCTGCCCGGTTCCATGTGGGGGAAAAATTATCAGAATCCCGGAAAATGTCAATGATGCGGGTTTCGAGTTTCAAGTTTCAAGTTTTTAGATTTTGGGATGGGGTTGGGATATTTAATTCATGCAATATTGCTTCCCTTTTGGGATTTAATCAAAATCTCCCAAACATTTCCTTGAAATAGCTGTTTGAAACTGTCATTTTTTCATAAAATAAACTCGGTACAGAATAGCAACCAAATACTCGAAACTCAAAACTCGCAACTTGCGTATAGCCCTGATCTCCGACATTCATAGCAATCTGGAGGCCCTGGAAAGCGTCCTGGAACGCCTTGTCCATGAGGAAGTGGACTTTATCCTCAACCTGGGGGACCTGGTGGGCTATAACGCCAATCCGGCGGAATGCCTGGCCTTGCTCAAGAGCCGGCCGGATATCCACAACCTGGCGGGCAACCACGACCTGGCCCTGCTTTCACCGGAACGGGCGGAAGCCTTCAACATCATCGCCTACCAGGCTTTGAAATGGTGCCGGGAGCAGGTGCAGAGCTTCGACCTGGAGTTTCTCCAAAGGCTCCCCTTAACCCTGAAAGCTCCGGGATTTTGGGCCTGCCACGGCACCCCGACCAGCCCGGATACTTACATTGCCTACCATTTTCAGGGCAAGCAGGTCTTGCGCGACCTGAGCAAGACCTCGGGTATCAGCGTCTGCTTCTTCGGCCATACTCACCACCGGGCCCTCTGGTACCGGGACATCCGGGGCAAAGTGGGCTTACAGAACCTCGCTCCCAAGATTGACCTGAACCCGGACGGCCACTACCTCATTAACCCCGGCAGTGTCGGGCAGCCCCGGGACGGTAGTCCCGAGGCGGCCTATGCCGTCTTCGACGACGCGGCATTCTCAATCCAGTTCAAATCGGTGCCTTATGATGTTGCCGCCGCCCAACACCGGATTCTCCGGGCCGGGCTGCCGCCCTACCTGGCAGAACGCCTGGCGTATGGGAAGTGAGCAGGTTAGGGGCCCGGGGTCAGGGATTAGGGTAAGCAGTTAGCAGTTGGCAATCAGCAATAACTTCGCGGATTTATTGCATTTTATCATTGTCTTGCGGTATAAATCTATTATCTTTGGCTTCACGGGAAACTGACCACTGGCTACTGACCACTGCCTTTTAAGGGGGAGCGAGATGACGCCTTATCAGAAGACCGGAGTATTAAAGGATGGCAGCCGGGTGATTCTGCGCCCTATGGTGAAAGAGGACCGGGATAAGCTACTGGAATTTTTCCGGGGTCTGGATGAGAAGGATATCCTGTTCCTGCGCAGCGACGTCAGGGACCCGGCGGTCATCGACCATTGGGTGCACAACATCGACTATCAGAAGGTCTTTCCCCTCCTGGCGGAGGCCGATGGCCGCATCGTCGCCGACGCCACCCTGCATATGCGTAAGGTGGGCTGGAAGCGCCACCTGGGCAATATCCGGGTGGTGGTGGCCAACGATTACCGGGGCAAGGGCCTGGGCACCCTGCTGGTCAACGAGATCGTGGAACTGGCCGGGGAATTCGGCCTGGAAAAGCTGATCGCCGAAATCCACTTCCAGTCCCCCATGGCCCTGGCGACCTTTAAAAAGGCTGGCTTCTCGGTAAAAGCGGTCTTTGAGGACCTGGTCAAGGACCCCCAGGGCAAGAACAGCGACCTGGTGGTGATGGTTTGCGACGTCCAGAAGGGATAGGCGAAGGGGAAACACCACTAATATTTGGCAATGCGCTTCGCCTGCCTGTCTAAATCAACTCCCTGATAGATGCTCCCGTAGAAAAGCCGCCGTGCGGGAGTCCGGGTGGCTGGCTGCCTCCGCGGGGCTGCCCGAGGCCACCCGGCGGCCCCCCTCCCCGCCCCCTTCCGGCCCCAGGTCGATGAGGCAGTCAGCAGCTGCCTCCGTGATTCTCGAATTTGCGAGGTTAAGACCTAACATATGGCGCCAGGGTCCATCTAACCAATTAGGAAGAGAGGGCGCAAGGTCGGTCGGGAAAGGTTTTAAAGGTCGCTTTAATCCTATGCCGATACCGGGAACTAACCTAATGACTAAGCAGTGGAGGGAATATGACCGTTTTATCTTGGGCGTCAATCTTGTTGATAAGCGCTCTGACCGTGTTTGGGTGCGGGGCGCCATATCAGCAGGCGCCCTACGCTCCGGGTTATGGAGGCAATTACTATGCCCCTGCACCCCAGGCCTCTTACGCGACCCCTTGGGTTGGACCCAATACACCGTGGGTCTATTACCAGGGCGACTGGTTTCAAAATGGCATGCTGTATAATTATTACGGCCCCCGATATGGCTGGGCCCCGTATTACGCTTACCCTCCCACATATATTGTCAGGCCCGGTAACTGGTATGAGCCGAAGTGGAATACCTGGTATCAACAGCATCCCCAATACTGGCAGACTTTTACCAAGAATTATCCCTATTGGCGCGGTCACCATCCTGGTCAGCATTATGACCAGAATTTTTATAATAAGTACCATGGGGGCCAGGGCGGAGGCTGGCAGAGCGGATTCCATGGCCGCACGATGGAAAGACCCCATTCAGGACCCAGTCCTGCCCGGATGGCCCCGTATCAGGGACAAAGACCAGGCCCAACCGGGATGAACCACTATCAAGGACAAAGGCCGGGGCCTGGTCAGGTAACGCCACACCAAGGACCGAGGCCCGGTGAACCTGCTCGGGTAACCCCATATGGAGGACAGAGACCAGGTCCTCGGATGGCACCGATCGAGGGACAAAGACCAGGCCAACCTAGAGTAACCCCCTACATAGGACAGAGGCCTGGCCCTGCCCAGGTAACCCCGCCCCAAGGACCTCAGGCGGCCCCGCATGGAGGCCAAAGACCAGGTCCTGCCCGGATGGCCCCGTCGCCTGGACCAAAACCCGGGCCTGCTCAAGCAAGCCCGCATGGAGGACAAAAACCCCGGCGCGTGAGGGGACCTGCAACTGAGGGGCAGAAACCCAGCCCCGCTCAGTAATGAATCACTGCGGAATCTAATGGAACTTTTTTCATCTATGCCTTGACAGAGACGAATTTCAATCTATCTTAAATCTACTCCTTGCTTCTTTGTCTGCTGTTTTCCAAGGTCTTGTCTGAAATATGGAGCGGCAGGGCAGTCAAGACGGGGCAGGGAATAGCGGCAAAGGTGGTTCCTGCTGCCATACTTTGTCGAAGCAGGAGAGTGGCCGATTCGCGAAAACCGGGTCGGCCATTTGCTTTTGGGGGCAATTCCCAAAATGGTCTAGGGGGAGGATTTCAAAGGAAGGGCCTTCAGCGCCCTCCCTTGACAAATCTGTGTAGCTTGGCAAGATAGCAATCGTCCCCCACCTTTTCCTTTCCCGACTCCTTTGGAAATACCCAGTTGCTCGAGATCAAATTTACCGAGAGCCTTGGAAATTTTGATGTTTGTCGTCGGTTTCTTGTGGTATAAGTCGTGAAATGCAGGGAATAGCCAGGGCGCGGCGGCTGCGTGAGAGTCAAATTCAGTGCCCGATGGCGATCTCAAGCCCCTGCGGAGTTGCTTAGGAGATGAAATGGCCATCCGCTCAACTATCAGAAGGATAACCGCATTATTCGCCATACCCCTAGCCCTCCTTCTGGCTCTTCCGGTCGGCGCCCAGACCTCCCCAGAGAAAGCCGCAACCGGGAAAGCCGAAGACATCACCCGCGGTGCGATTACCGGGCAGACCATGGCCAAGGGCTACATGCACCCCAATGAGTACATGACGGTCAAGCCGGTCAAGGTCGCCGACAATATGGAGCCGGTGATCGTCCATCCCGATCAGGACAAGCAAGCCCAGGAGAAGCTGGCCGCCCTGGAGAAACGATTCGGCAAAAAGCCCAATATCCTGATTTTCCTTACGGACGATATGGGCTGGATGGATCCAGGTTTCAACGGCGGCGGCGAGGCGGTGGGCAATCCCACTCCCAACCTTGATCGCCTGGCCTCCGGAGGGCTGGTCCTGACTTCGGCTTACTCCACCCCCAGTTGTACCCCGACGCGGGCAACCATTCACACCGGGGAGAACCCGCTGCACCATGGATTGCTCCGTCCGCCCATGTACGGCGAGCCCGGGGGGTTGGACGGCGTCATCACCATGCCGGCCATTCTCCAAAAGCTCGGTTATGTGACCCAGGGGGTGGGCAAGTGGCATATAGGGGAAAACGAAGGCTCCCTGCCCCAAAACGTCGGCTATGATGATTATTACGGATTCCTCGGGGTGTCCGACATGTACACCGAGTGGCGGGACATCTATTTCAACCCGGAAGTGGCCCTCAGCCCCGCCCGGTTTAAAATGATGGAGAAACTCGGGTTCGATCATAACAACGTCCACTGCGTCAAGGGCAAGAAGGGCGCCGAAAAGGTGTACGAGATCAATCTGAGCACCATCGGTAATCTCGATCAGGATTGGTGCAACTACAGCGAGAAGTTTATCCGCAAGATGGCCGACAGCAAGCAGCCCTGGTTCCTCTATCACGCCACCCGGGCGGTCCATTTCGACAATTATCCGAATAATGCTTTTGCCGGCAAATCCCCGGCCCGTACGGTTTACAGCGATGCCGTCGTCGAAGCGGATGACATTTTAGGCCGGCTGGTGAAGACCCTGGAGGAGACCGGCCAACTGGAAAATACCATCATCTTCTTCACTTCGGACAACGGGCCCGAGGGAGAGGTCCCGCCCCATGGCCGTACGCCCTTCCGGGGCTTCAAAGGCTCCTCCTGGGAGGGCGGGGTCCGGGTCCCGACTTTCGTCTATTGGAAAGGAATGATCAAGCCCCGCCGCAGCGACGGTCTTTTCGACCTGGCCGACCTTTTCAACACCTGCACTTCTTTGGCCGGCGCCCCCGGGGCCGCGGTGAACAAATTCCTTCCGAAAGACCGTTACGTCGACGGCATCGACCAGGCCTCTTTTTTGCTGGCCGACAAAGGCCAGTCCAACCGGCGCAGCCGGATTTACACCCTCAACCAATTCCTTTCCGCGGTCCGCATTGATGAGTTCAAGGCCATCATCACCGCGGAGTTGGAGAAAGCCATCTTCCCCCGGGGGTTTCAGGCCGGGTTCAGCGGCGCGGTGGTCACCCAGACCGGAGGCGTGCTGATGGTCAACCTCTATACCGACCCCCAGGAAGACGTGAACAGCGGTATCCGGCATATTCCGATGATGGTGCCGCTGGGGGCGGAGGCCAGCCGCTACCTGGAAGTGCTGAAGAAATATCCGCCTAAAGTGAAGGTCGGGTTTGGCGGTAATTAGAACGGTGCCCTTCCGCTGGTCGCGAAGCGGGCGGGAAGTCGATGGGTAGAAGTATGAAAAGGCAGATAGCCAGATACGGCTATCAAGGTGTATCAGCGGGGCCCTGGCAGATCAGGCTCTGTCACAGGGGGTAAAGTCTCGTTTCGAGACCATGCTGCAAGCCTTGCCACGTTGAATAATGGCCGTAGGGAGGAACCTATAGCTGCCAAAAGTTTTTTCCCTTATGGCGCATGGTCAAAAACCAAAATCCCCCCTACCCCCCTTTTCCAATGGGGGGAACTTACGGAATTGCTTTTAAAAGTCCCCCTTTGAAAAAGGGGGATTTAGGGGGATTTAAAAAATCCAACAATCGGAAATAATTTTTGGCAAACCCTATAAAATCACCGAGCCGATTTTTCTCCACGGCCCCTTCGCCCTGCCTAATCCCACTCATAAAAGTCCACATATTTATTCAGCACTTCGGCGCCGTCTTCTTTCAATAAAACCATATCTTCCAGCCTTATTCCCCCCCAACCGGCCAGGTAAATCCCCGGCTCCACGGTGACCACGCTGCCAGCCTTGAGCACCGTGCGGCGTTCCGGGTTGGGGCTCATGGCGGGATTTTCGTGCACCGCCAGGCCCACCCCGTGGCCCAGGGAGTGGCCAAAGGCCTCGCCGTAGCCTGCTTGCGCAATCACCCCCCGCGCCAGGGCGTCGGCGTCCAGGCTGTCCATCCCGGCCATGAGCTTCGCCTCGGCGCTGGCTTGGGCCTGACGCACCAGACTGTAAATCTGGCGAAACTGCTCATCCGCCGGCCCCAGGATATAGGTACGGGTAATGTCGGCGCAGTAGCCGTTCAAGCGGCCGCCCATGTCGATAATAATGGGCTCCCCGGCCTCGATGATATGGTCCCCCGGCTGGTGATGCGGCCGGGCGCTGTTTTCGCCGGCGGCCACGATGGGGGGAAAGGCCAGGGACTCGCACCCGCCCTCCCGCAGGCCCGCCTCGATTTCCCAGGCTACCTGGCGCTCCGTCTTGCCTGGGGTAAGCTCCCGGTAGACCTGGCGCAGCACTTCCTCACTCACCTTCAGGGCCCGGCGCATGGCCGCCAATTCCTCCAGGGCCTTGGATTCCCGCAGTTCTTCCACCACCCCTTCCAGGGGCTGCCACTCCACCTGAACCCCTTTGGAGCCGACGGTCTCAGTCAGGCGTTGATAGCCCCGGAAAGTCACGTGGGCCGCTTCAAACCCGAGCCGCTGCACCCCCAGTTCCTTAAGCAGCCCTGCCAGTGTTTCCCCCAGGTTCACCTTATAGATGACTATTTGAAAGTCCGGGGCTTCCTGCTGAGCCCAAAGCTGGTAACGAAAATCGGTGAGCAGCGCCATGGCGTCCTGGGTAATCAGGAGGGCGCCCCAATCGGGGTCATCCGCGGTGAAGCCGCTGAGATAGCGGCGGTTTTCCGGGCCGGTAACCAGCAGGCCGTCGATCTCCCGCTGGCTGCAAAGCTCTCTCAAGGCGGCAAGTCGCTTATTTACTATGGAGGTTGTCATGTCTGGATTCTGGGAAAAACCCGGCTTAATTGCAAGGAAAAATCGGCCAGGAGATTTTTCCTTGCAGAAATTGGCAGAGAACTCTCAAAACTTTGAAAATCTTTGCAACCAGCCGTTCATGAGCCTTTAGCTCCCCCCAAACCATGAAAGGATTAGTGGCACAGGCTTTCCAGCCTGTGCAATTAAAACTTTTTGACAGTCGCTTAAGAGTCTTGGCTCTCTCAAATCCATGAAAACTTTTGGTGGGGCGGGCGTTTCGCCCGCCAGATCGGTGCGCATAGCATAGCATAGGCTGCGCAGGCGAAACGCCTGCGCAGCCAAGGCCAAAGACAGAAACTAGGCCAGGCACGCCGCGCCGCCGTCTCCCCAGGGCAATCGCATGTAAAAATTACGTTGTAAGAACTTTGAGCAGGTAAGCATGGTCCCAGGCGGCCTTGAGGCGTTTGGTTTGAATGCCCCCCTTTAGGGAGTTTTCCCGTTTAAGCATGTTGGTCGCCAGGTGGCGCAAGATGGCCAAATTTTCCGGGCCATGGTCTTTGC
>JAMCQY010000262.1 GCA_023381945.1 Deltaproteobacteria bacterium | reverse complement strand
ATCCCAAGAGCAAAAAACGCCATTGGCAACTGGGGGCAGTGCAGGAGCTGCTGCTGCGCCATAAACCCCCGGAAACCCCGGTGGGCATCGTTTCCCGGGCCATGCGCCAGGAACAGACCGTCACCATTTCAACCCTGGGTAAGCTTATAAACGAACGGGTGGACATGCAGACCGTGGTGATTGTGGGTAATTCCCAGACCTTCGCTTACGGCCCTTACATGGTTACGCCCCGGGGTTACCTGGCCAAATATCAGGTGACCGAAGCAGGAGAAGGAACCGGCTAAGGGAAAATTATCATGCGCCGTGGCTTTCTGATAATCGTGATCTGGTTCTTGGCCGTGATGCCGGCCGCGGCAGCCGGATATGACGGCGAAACCTTTGAACTCGGCGGTCTCAAGGTGGCGGTCTGGTCGGCCGCGGAGCAGGCTGCAGTCAAAAAGCCGGTCATTATTTTTTCCCACGGCTTTCACGGCAACGCCACGCAATCGTGCTTTCTGATGGAGGCGCTGGCCGAACATGGATACCTGGTCTTCGCCCCTGATCATCAGGATGCCCTGGGGCTCTCAGGTATTTTTAGCTGGTTCAGTCCTCCTGAAGAACGATTCCGGAGGCCCGCCGAATGGAGCGAGCAAACTTACCGGGACCGCGGGGAGGATATCCGCAAGCTGGTGGCCGCCATCCAAACCGACGAACGGTTTCGCGAGCAGGCCGACCTTCGGCGCCTCGGGCTCGTTGGCCATTCCCTGGGAGGCTATACGATGCTCGCATTGGCCGGGGCCTGGCGGGGCTGGAGGCTGAATGGCATCAAGGCGGTACTGGCGCTGTCCCCGTATACCCAGCCGTTTGTGGTGCACAGTACTTTGCAGGGTTTGCAAGTACCCGTGATGTATCAGGGAGGCACGCGAGATTTTGCTATTACCCCGGCGCTGCGCCGGGCCAAGGGCGCCTATGATCAGACGCCGGGCCCCAAATATTTTGTCGAATTCACCGGCGCCGGGCATCTCGCCTGGACTGACCTCCGCTCATCATGCCACCAGGAGATCATCGCCTACAGCCGCGCCTTTCTGGATCATTACGTCAAAGGCCTGCCGGCCGCGCCGATGCTGACCCAGGCTATGCCGGGAGTGGCTGAATGGAGATATGACTCCGACCTAGGGACAGGTGGCGCAACCGCGGGAAGAGACGGCGGGCGGCCATCCTTACGAGAACGGTTACGGCAACGGCTGAATGGAACCCCCAGTGCTGATTGATTGGGAAAAGTAATAGATACTTTACGGATCACTGACTACTGACTACTGCTTTATGAAATACCGCCCCTTAATGATCCTGGGATCCGGCTCCGACGTTGGCAAAAGCCTCGTGGTGGCCGGCCTCTGCCGCATCTTCCGCCAGGAAGGTATCCGGGTGGCGCCTTTCAAGGCCCAAAACATGGCTTTGAACAGCTTCATCACCCCGGAGGGCGGCGAGATGGGCCGGGCTCAAGTGACCCAGGCCCAGGCCGCGGGCCTGACCCCTCACGTGGACATGAACCCGATCCTGCTGAAGCCCAGCAGCGAAGTAGGCTCCCAGGTGATCGTCCAGGGCAAGGTCTATGCCAACTTTTCGGCCCAGGAATACTACCGGCACAAACCAAAGCTCACCCGCAAGGTGATGGAGAGCTTCCGCCGGTTGAGCCGGGACCATGAGCTCATCGTCCTGGAGGGCGCCGGCAGTGCGGTGGAACTCAATCTAAAAAAGAATGACCTGGTTAACTTCAGCATGGCCAAGAGAGCCGGGGCCGCAGTCCTCCTGGTGGCCGATATCGACCGGGGCGGGGTCTTCGCCGCCACCATCGGCTCCTTCCACCTGCTGACTCCTAAGGAGCGCCGGCTCCTGGCCGGCTTTATCATCAACAAGTTTCGGGGGGACGCAGCCCTGTTCAAGGAAGGCGAGCGCATCATCGAGCACCGCACCCATAGGCCCGTCCTGGGGGTGCTGCCCTATGCGCCGGACCTGATGATACCCGAAGAGGACAGTGTCGCCCTGGGGCGCAAACGGTGCCCGGGCTCCTGGGCCGAGTCCGGCGGCCTCCGCATCGGTGTTATACGCCTGCCCCACATCTCCAACTACACCGATTTTGACCCGCTGGAGCAGGAACCGGGAGTGGTGCTGCGCTACCTGGATGAACGCCAGGGAGTGGACGGAGCCGATCTGGTCATTCTGCCCGGGACTAAAAACACCATCAGCGATCTGCTCTATCTGAAGGAGACCGGCCTGTTTCAGGAGATTCAGGCCTACGCTCGCAACGGCGGTTTTGTCCTGGGCATCTGCGGCGGTTATCAGATGCTCGGGCGGGAAGTTCAGGACCCCCTGGGGGTGGAAGGGCCGCCCCGGACCGAGAGGGGGCTGAGCATGCTGCCGGTGGTCACTACCATGGCCGGAGCCAAGACCACCACCCAGGTGCAGGCCCGGGCGCCAGGTCACGCCGGGGCGTTGATTGAGGCTTATGAAATCCATATGGGAAAGACCGTGCCTTTAGGCGACGGTGCGGCAGCCTTCGAGATTATCAGCCGCAACGGCGCAACGGTGCAGGTGGGGGATGGCTGGGTCAGTCCGGACCGCCGCGTTTGGGGCACTTATTTACATGGTTTGTTTGACCGGGACGAATTTCGCCGGGAGTTTTTGGCCGAAATTGCCCGGGCCTGTTGCCGGGAAGAGCCGGCTACCGCAGCCGGGTCGTTCCGGGATTTTCAAGAAGCCCAACTGGACCGCCTGGCTGGCTTGCTCCGCAGCCATCTCGACCTGGGCCGGATCCGGTCCTTGATTCAATTATAGTTGGTGGGGCGGGCGCCTCTGCGCCTGTAGCCGCAGGTTTTAGCTGCGCTAACCATCATAATGCCTTTTTGGAACACTATTTGAAATGAGCCTAAACGACCGAACCACAGCCACCCCGCCGCACGGGGGCGATGTCTACCACCTGGCCCGCAGTTTGGGGCTCGAACTCACCGACCTCCTGGATTTTTCCGCCAATATCAATCCCTTGGGATTTCCAGCGGGAATTAATCAGGCCGTCCGGCAAGCCCTGGGAGAAATCGTCCATTATCCGGATCGCCGCTGCCTGGAATTGCGCCGGGAATTGGCAGCCTATCACGGTCTCAGCCCGGAGCAAATCCTGGTGGGCAACGGCTCCACCGAACTCCTCTACCTGGCAGCCCGAGGCCTGTCTCCCCGGAAGGCGCTGATTGTGGCCCCGGCCTTCAGTGAATATGAGCACGCCTTGCGAGCCGCCCAGGTGCCGGTGGCCTTCCAGGTCACCACTGAAGCCGGCAATTTCACCTTGTCCGAACTCTTGGACCCTCGGGACGCGGACCTGGTTTTTCTGGCCCATCCCTCCAGCCCCAGCGGGGTCCTGATGGCGCCGGAGCTGCTGCTGGAGGTGGCAGCTCGGCTGGACGCCGCCGGGGTCTATCTGCTCCTGGACGAGGCCTTTATCGATTTTGTGCCCCAAACGCGGCGG
>JAMCQY010000185.1 GCA_023381945.1 Deltaproteobacteria bacterium | reverse complement strand
TGGGAAGATAGTGGACCGGGTCAAGACCCGTTTTCCAGGAATCCAGGCCGGGGTGACCGGACCGGATGCCTTGGAATCCGACGAGATGGAGAGTTCCTTATCCGATATCTCTCTGGCCACCTGGCTGTCTCTGGCGGGCCAGATGGCTCTGCTATTCCTCTTTCTCCGCAGCGTGCGGCGGCCTTTGGTGGAGACCTTGACCCTGATCATTGGCCTGTGCTGGACCTTTGGTCTGGTGACGCTGGTGGTGGGGCGCCTCAACCTCCTATCCATGATTTTTGCCCCCCTGATGCTGGGCCTCACCATCGACTACGGCATCCACTATTTCTGCCGCCTGGAGGAGGAGCAAAAAGGACGCAAGTTCTGCACCTTTGAAATCTTGAGTTGCACCTACCAGCGCACTGCGCCCAGCATCTTCTATGCCGGAATTGCCGCGGCCTTGTCCTTCTTCCCCTTGATTTTCATGGGTTTTACGGGACTGGCGGAGTTGGGCCTGATCCTTACTATGGGTATCTTGGCAATGCTGGTGGCCACCATGGTGCTGGTGCCGGCGCTGATCAGCGTCTCCTACCGGTGGACGGCCGGGCCCGAGATTGAGGAAGGCCAGCCCCAGCCGTTCCTACACCTGCATTGGACCCGGCCCTGGCTCATCGTGGCTCTGGGGCTAGCCCTGGTGGGCCTCGGCGGCGTCGCTGCCTGGCGTTTCGTTCCCTTCGATTTGAACCCGCTGCACTTGCAAAATCAACGGGTCGAATCTGTGGTTTGGGAAAACAAACTCATCCAGGATTCGAAGTATTCCACTTCTTACGGGGCGGTGGCCACCTCCTCCCTCGATGAACTGCAGGACCGCATCACGGCCTTGAAACAGTTGCCCACCGTGTCCCACGTGGAGTCTATTCTGTCCTTTCTCCCCTCCGAGGTGGACGCCAAGCGTCCCATTTTGGAGAAACTCCGGCCGGTTCTGAGATCCATCCACTTCTCCAAAGAGCCGGCGTCGGTCTCCGGTCTGGCGGAAACGGCGGCTATTTTGAGCCGCATCAATTTCAAGATCGGTGAGGCAGCCCGCAGTCTTCAGGAAGAAAAGGCGGCCACTGCCGAACAGATTGCCGAGACCCATGACCTCATCAACCGGATCCTCCCCCTGTTGAAGGGCAATCAACAGGAACGGGTAGCCGCACGTCTGGCGAATTTTGAGCGGCAGTTCAGCAACGATTTGCATGAAAAGTGGAAACTGGTGGAAGGTTATGTCAACTCGGCCCTGGACACCCCGCCCCTCACCCTGGCGAATCTGCCCGAGGCGGTGCGCAAACGCTTTATCAGCAGCCAGGGAACCTTTCTTATCCGGGTTTTCCCTTCCCAAGACATTTGGAATTTCGATCCCTTGAAGCTTTTCGTCAAGAGCCTCTGGAGCGTCGATCCTAACGCCGTCGGAGACCCCGTGCTGCTTTATGTCTTTACCCTGGGTTTCCGCAATGCCTGTCTCAAGGCGGCAGGTGTGGCCCTCCTTGCCATTGCCGGGATGCTGCTTATCTTATTCCGTAGTTGGAAATTAACTCTATTGGCCTTTCTGCCCCTGATCGTCGGAACCGGACTCACCTTAGACCTGATGTGGCTGCTAGGCATGACCTTCAATCAGGCCAATGTTTTGTTTGTGCCATTGATTCTAGGGGAGGGGGTCGAATTCGGGATCATCATTTTGATGCGCTGGCAGCTGGAAGAATCCGCTAGGTCCATCACTCTGCCTGCCAGCACTGCCAAAGGGGTCGCCTTGGCGGCTCTAACCACCACAGTAGGCTTCGGCAGTTTAATGGTTTCCGGCCATAATGGGGTTTTTAGCCTGGGTTTGCTGGCCACTGTGGGCAGTCTTAGCGTCTTGGTAGCTTCTTTAAGTTTTCTCCCGGCTTTTATTCGGGTAATGGAACGAGAAACCCGGGAACCATCGTTCCTGCCCTACCTGGGGATGGTGCGCTGGTTCAATCATATGGTAAGGAGAAAGACTCATGAAAAGATTACGTTGGATAGTGAGCCTGACCCTGGTAACCTGGTGCTTTTGCGTTGTCCCAGCCCTGGCCCAAAGCCCCAAGGAGTATGTGAAGGGAATCCTGGACAAAGTAATGGCCATTCAAAGCAGTCAGGCGAGTGAATCTCAACGTTCCAGCCAAATTCATCAAATAATTGAAGAAAGTTTTGACTTCCCCTATATGGCCAAAGATGCCCTGGGCAGCGCTTCCGGCCAGCTTAGCGGCGGCCAACGCCAGGAATTTCTCAAAAACTTCAGTTACCTTTTCCAGGACTCTTATACGCGCATGGTGCTCAAGTTTCTCTCAAAAGAAAATATTGCCTATAAGCGGGAGAGCACCCAGGGTAATAAGGCCACGGTAGACACCACCATCAACCGGCCCAACGAATCCATTCCGGTCACGTATCACCTGCACAAGGCGGGCGGAGGCTGGAAGCTTTACGACGTCATCGTGGACGGCGTCAGCATTCTGCATAACTACCGGACCCAGTTCTCCCAGACGATCCAGACCAAGGGCTTCGGTTATTTGATGGAACGCATGAAAACCCAGCGCGAGGCCATTAAATAAGAGTCTTCAGTTTCGGTTTCCTTTAAGCACTAACTCAGATATTCTGAGAAACAACCGCGTGTGAAGTTTCTTAAAAATCTTCTGGGCGGGCCTTCGGGCCCGCCTAAAAGTTGTGGCCCGAAACAGCCGAATGTTCTTGCTTTCCCGCTGCACTCCTCGCTAAGAGTTTTCCTCCGAATCTGTTCACATTAATTGACATCGCCAATTCACGCCTTATTTTTAAAAGGATCTGGATAAGGGAAAATCAGGCCTAATCCGCCCAAAGCTGCCGTTAGGGCAGTAACCGGTAACCCTGGAGAGGAGGAAAGACGGCATGATCGTTTATGTCACGGAAAGCGGCTCTGACCGGACCGAACTTATCGAAACCTTAGTAAAAGAAGGGGTGACCTATCAGGAATGCAAATCCAAAACCGAACGGGAAGCCGGCGCTGCGGTAGGGATAGTGGAAATCCAGGCCAATATTCCTGAAGTAGTCCCGGTGCCCCGGGATTTAACCCATGGTGATGGCGATATCCGGGTCTGGCGTCTGCCTTCGGGGAAACTGGTCATCACCGACTTGGATGGCAACCTGGAGGAGATTACCCAGCCCATTCCGCCGCGTTAGCCAGACCTCCTGATTAGCCTCGTAAGCGAGAGAGCCTTCCCCGTTCCGTCTGCTACTGAAGCAAACCTGAGACTAATCCGGCCCCCCTTACGGGGAAGGTTCTTGACAAAGATTTATCCCCTCCCCTACAATTATTTTGCCGCCCCCACTCCTGTAAATTCTGAGGGTGGAAGCTGGAAGAGTCTCAGAAATAAACGTAAATGCGAAGCGGGTAAAATCCAGGTCAAATAGATGTTGAATGTGAATGTCTTGATGGTGGGCAAAACCCGGGAAGGCTTCATCCGGGAGGGCCTGGAGGTCTGGCT
>JAMCQY010000081.1 GCA_023381945.1 Deltaproteobacteria bacterium | reverse complement strand
CCTGCTCCTCACCACCAATTTTCGAGCCACCCGGACTCTGATTGGCTGGGCCAACGAGGTCTTTGCCAGCGTCCTGGCCGAAGTTCCGGGTTTGAGCTTCAACAAAGCGGCCCCGCGGCCCGGGGCCTTGGAGGGGCCGGTTCCCAGGCTGGCGCTGTTTTCCGGTCGCGAAGAGATCTCGCCCCGTGAGGCCGAGGCCCGCTGGCTGGCCTGTCAGGTGGCTGCGACCCTGCCCGGCCTTCAAAGGCAGGAGACCATCGGCATTCTGTTGTTCACCCGCCGGCACCTGCCGTTCTACCTCCAGGCCCTGGTCGCGGCCGGGCTGACTCCCAAAGTCAGGGAAGGCTTGAAACTGTTAGACAGCCGGGTGGTACAGCATCTCCATAACCTGGCCAGGGCCCTGGTCCGGCCACACGACGAGCTGGCCTGGGCCACCCTGCTCCGAGGCCCCTGGGCGCCCCAACCGCTCAGTGTCCTGGTTCAGGTAGCTCAAGCTAAAGGTGAGTTATGGCCGGAAAAACTGCTTGCCTTCACCGGGAATGAGGCTTGTCCGGGGGATTTAGCGAACCTGGTGAAAAACCTGCTGGCTGCCGCGGCTCAGGTAGGACGGCAGCCCCTGTCGGCAATTATCGGCCAATGGCTCGAGGCAACGGCGGCCTGGTCCGCGCTGGCCACCTGGGAAGGAGCCATGGGGGTGGCCTGCGCCCGCGCCTATCTGGAGCTTCTGAATCAGGCTGAATCCGGCCTGCCGGAATCCACCTTCGCACAGGCCGACTTCACTCTGCCGGAGGCCTTTCAGCCGCCGGACCCCCAGGCCCAGGAATCAAAGGTGGAAATCCTGACGGTGCATGGAGCCAAGGGGCTGGAATTCACCAAAGTTTTTCTGCCCTTTCTGGATTGGCAGCCCTTGCAGGGTGAGGATAAGATTCCGCCTTTCCTGCTGGAGGAGATTCCCGACCGCCGGCTCCAGGGATTGGCCCTGGCCCGGCCCTACGACCGGGAAAAACAGAGTTCCCTGTACCTGCTGTTAAAGAACCTGAAGGATCGCCGCATCTTGGAAGAGGCCCGCCGCCTCTTCTATGTGGCGGTAACCCGGGCCCGGCAGCAACTTACCCTCAGCGCCGCGCTGAAACCAACCAGCAAGGGGGAAGTGACCGTGCCCTCCGATAGTCCGCTGGCCTGGCTGCTGGAGCATTATCAGGCTGAGCCGCCCGCGGTGGGGACTCAGGTGGTCTGGCCGGAGCCGGAACTGGCGGTGCAGGTAATCGCTGAGGGGCCGGCCCTGCCCGCCCAGGAGCGGATACCCCCGGCAATTGAGGAGCCGCTGCCCTTTGTTCCGGAAGCGGCCGCGTACCAGATCACCTTTCCCTCCCAACTGGCGGAGGCCGAAATCCGAATGGAGGCCGCGGCTTTTGAAGACCCGGAAATCCCCCGGCTGCGCGGCGAGATCATCCATCGAGGGTTGGAGACTCTGGCGCAGGGGCGGGAGTTGCCCGGCGCGGCAGGCCTGGCCGCAGCCCTGCGCCAGGAGGGCCTGGATCCCGGCAAAGCCGCGGCCCTGGCCCCGGAACTGCTGGCGGAGATGGAGGCCTGCCGCCGCGACCCTTGGCTGGCGGCCTTGCTTGATCCCCAGCGGGCCCAGGGGATGAGCGAGTGGCTTTTGGAGGACCTGGCCGCGCCGGGAATCCTGCGGCGGGGCAAAATCGATCATCTGTCCTTTGACGGCAAGAGCTGGTGGATTCTGGATTACAAGACCTCCCGCCCCGGCAACGGCCAGGATGGGGACGAGTTTATTCAGCAAGAAACGGCCAAATATGCTCCGCAACTCCTGGCCTACCGGGAGATGGCCGCCAAGGCCAAGGGCCTGGCGGCGGTAGACATCAAATTGGCCTTATATTTCACCGCCTGCCAGCGGGCGGTGGAGATGTAAGGTTTTCGGTTATTAAATATATATCGTTATTATTCGCGATGTTTTGATAATAGCAAGTTATCCTCTATTGTCCCCCTTAAATTTAACGAAGAACAAAGCCGCGGCTAAATCTGCCTTGTTTGGTTTTATGATGGAATGTTCCTGACGACAACCTTTAACTCTTTTCAGATGGTCCCACATGCTAATGGTTCTTGAGAAAATCTGTAATGGGAGCCAAATATGCGCGGCGTAAGCTGCCGGCTCCTAAACGACCCCTATCTATAACTAATTAACATTATTTAATTTATTGATGGTTGACCATCTTGCTCCCTGTGCTTATATTTTATGAGCCCAATCCCTATTTGGCCGCCTAAAAATTTCTTCTATTTCATTGCGGAGGACGCTGGATGAAGCTTTCCCAACCTAAGTTCGCTCTTTTGCCGATCATGCTACTTATCCTAATCGCCTGCAGCAATCCTCAGGAAGAGGCCCGCATAAAATTGGGCCAGATGAACGTTAACTACAACGAAGACACCTTTGTGTCTCGGGCCCGAGATGGGGATCTCATGCCGGTGAAGCTCTTCTTGCAGGCCGGGATGAGCCCCAATGTGACCAACAAGAACGGGGAGACTCCCTTGGGGGTAGCCGCCCGATTTAATCGCCAGAAAGTGGCAGAGGTACTACTGGCCCATGGCGCCAACCCCAATATCGGGGATAAACAATCTGGTGCAACTCCCCTCATCTGGGCTTCCGTCAACGGGTTTTCCAACATTGTCAAGCTGCTGCAGGAGAAGGGCGCCGACGTCAACGCCAAAGACGCCAAAGACGGCATGACCGCCCTCATGTCCGCCGCGGTGGGGGGCAAGACCGAGGTCATCAATCTCCTATTGGAGAAGGGAGCTGGGATTAACGCCACCGACAACGACAACCGCACCGCCCTAATGTGGGCCGCCCACTACGGCCGGACCGATGCTGCGAAGGTGCTCCTGGAGAAGGGAGCCGACCTGGCGGTCCAGGAAAAGAGCCAGGGGATGAATGCCCTTATCGCCGCCGCGGCCAACGGCAAGCCCGAGGTGGTGAAACTCCTTCTGGAGAAGGGCGCCGACATGAACGCCGCGGACCACAAAGGCAAGACCGCCCTGATGTGGGCCTCTCAGAACGGCCGCTCGGATGTGCTTCAGCTGCTCCTGGGGAAAGGGGCGGATGTCAAAGTCAAAGACAAAGACGGCAAAACCGCCTTGGACCTGGCCCGGGAATACCGGCAAAAAGACGCCGAGAAGATCCTGGTGAATGCCGGGGCCCCGGCGGGTCAGAAAGGCCAGACTGGGGAAAATCAGGAGAAGCCCAAAGTGGGTCGGGTCCCAGGGAAAACTGGGGCGCAGGGTAAGCCCCGGAAGTGAAATGAAATTGATACACTTCGCTTCAAGGTATCCCGGAAACCCAACCAATTTAAAGAGGATGCCATGAAATCCAAAAGATTCTTAGCCTTGGCAGGCAAGGCCATTGCAAAACCCAAACCTGAACCTCACGAGGTGTAGAAGATCGAGGCAAGAAATACCTGGAGGGAAAGACCAAATTGAGACTGTTGCGAAATACATCGTAAAATTT
>JAMCQY010000298.1 GCA_023381945.1 Deltaproteobacteria bacterium | reverse complement strand
CTGGAAGTTGATTTAGCCGGCATCGTCCCGGCGAACCGGGTCCTGGAAGTGGCCGTCGCCGCAGTCATCCAAAAGACAAACGGCCGCTTGACCTACTGGGCCTTGACCCATCCCGGCCTCCAGGCCGACTTTCACCATCGGGACAGCTTTCTTATTGCCCTTTAAGTCTTATCTTAAAATTCTGCCTATTCCCACAAAAGCTTTAAGAGCACCAAACCTACTAATTCCGATAGTTCTTGGGCCAATATTACCTAGATCATCATCAGATTTATTAAAAAATTAGGGCATTTCTACCCATTGATCCTGTAACCAATCCCACTTATTAATTAACCAGGAAAAAATTATGTAAATAAAGAGGGCCATAAATCCCAATTGCATAATTATTACGCCGTTATCTCGACAAAAAGCAGATTGACGGTAATGGCGACGGGTGGGGTGCCCCGTGAAAAGCTTTTTCATTGCATTGTTGGGTTCCCTATTTGGCGTGGTTCCAGGCCTAATGGCCGAGGTTACGGCGCAAACTTTGCCTCCGGAGAATATGATTTTTCCCACGGGCATCCGGATTGAAAGCCTGCTGCGCCGGTCTGCACCAGGGTCACCCGGGGCTGTCATTCGTTCTGCCCAGCCCTATTCCCCCAGGCAGGTAGTCGATTTTGAATCCAGTGACGGCTCCTGGACGGTGATCCGCACCCTGTCGTTTGCCCGCCAGCCCAATATAAATATAAGCAATATTATAAAAAATCTGACGACCTCTATCTCGGTTAGCCAAGACTATCAACCTTCTTCGGCCAACAAAGACAGGCTCACTGTTACGCCCAACAGGTTCACAACCCCACCGTCAGGTATAAAACTCGGCTACGGTTTATCCTATTATCTCCCCATCAACCGCAGCTTCTTGGCTTACGCCCAAGTTAAGCCGCCATCGCTCAAGAGCATCTTTTCGTTTAAGAACGTTTTGATGGCTCCGCAAACCATGCTGACGGCCGGATTCCACCTGCCTCTCGTAACTGGCGCGTCGCCGGCAGGCCACGATGTCTCCTTAAGATTTTCGGCGCAAGTGGATCAAAAATTCCGTCCAATTCTGTCCTTCACCATCAATCTGGCGCCATCCAAACGCTGAGCCAATGCAGGCAGGAGCCGGCCCAGAGCTTGTTTAGTTGAAGTCACTTGCAAAAAACCAAAAGGGCCCGGCAAGCCGGGCCCTAAATTTATGCGCCAAGGAAGAATTATTATTGATTTTCGCCAGCCAGGGCGGCCACCGGCGTCGCGGCCTTACCCTCGCCTCGGTGGCTGGTGAAGCCGCCTTTGGGATAGATGTTGCGCGGGTTCCAGAACATCCAGCCGCTGGAGCCGAATTTCTCTGCGGCTTTAATCTGCATCTGAATCCGGTCCTCGCCGAAATCGCCGCCATGGAAGGCATAGTCCCGGAAGGCCTGCAGCCACGGCCGGAAACGCAAGGACGAGACGCCGGTGCGGTTTTGGCCGTTCTTCAGAGTCAGATAGACGATCTCGTAAGGGTGCTGGACCGGATTGCGGTAATTGGGAATGCCGAGATGGTATCCGGAGGGGTAAAGCATGGGACACACTACGTCGACGTAATTGACTGCATCTTGGACCGTCTGGCCGATGCCGGTGTCGTCCAGGTTCCAGAAGACGTAGCCAAAGATGTCAGCGGCCACCATGACGTTGTAAGGGGCCAGGGCCTCGTGGGCCGCCTTGAGAAAGCCGGTGATGGCCCTGGTGCGATTTTCCATATTATTGGGTTGGCTGAAGACCACCCCTTTTTTATCGGGACAGCGGACATAATCGAACTGAATCTCATCGAAGCCCAACTCCGCGCCGATCTTGGCGATGCCGATGTTGTAATTCCATACCTCTTTATTGAAGGGGTCGACCCAGCGCAAGCGTTCCCGGTCCTTAAATACCCCGCCGCCCTGAACCTTGACGGCCCACTCAGGCCTCGCGGCGGCCAGTGGATCATCCTTGAAGACTACAATACGGGCGATGAGATAGAGGCCTTTGGCCTTAAGATCCGCCACGAAGGCCTTCATGTCTTTGATGAGAATGGTCTTTTCGATGCTGGCGTGGGTGCGCACCTCTTCGGCCAGGGGCAGGTCTACCTTAAAGGGGATGTAGCCCCGGTCGCCTTTGATGTCGATGACCAGGGCATTCATCTTGTTTTTCTCGATGGTCTCCAGGGCGGCTCCCCGGATTTTACTGCTCCAGGCGCCATAGACCGTGAGATAGAGCGCACGTGGCTGGAAAGGGGTCAAGGGAATCTCGGCATTGGGCTCTTTCAGTTCCGAGGTGGCGAATTCCCGCCTGGAATAGCCCGGGGCCCGCAGCTTCAAGCTATCGCCGCTGCCTTCAAGGCGAAAGGTCCCGTCATTGCCGGTATGGGCCACTTCGGCGCCCAGGGTGATCAGGGCGCCTTCCACCGGCGCCTTGGTCTTGGCGTCAACGATCTTGCCGACGTAGGCAGCCTGGACGGGAGCAATGAGGAGCAATGTCCCCAACAAGGTCAATGCAAGTACCTTCTTCATACAACTCCTTAATCGATGCAGCGTTATACCCCCGGCCGGTGCTGCTCGGTTAACGTATCGTGTGCCTGAGGCTGAAATTGAGGGCTGCCGGACCGCAGCCTCTTGGACCCGCCTCAGCATCCCAAGATGAATAAAAGAGCGGCGAGGCTGAGCAACAAGCCACATTTTCCCATCACGTTACGCGACATAGGCTGCTCCTAAAATGCAGCTTCGGATTTTTTGCCCTTCTTTTCCTGGGCATGGCCGCTGACCACGGCGATAAAACCATTGAGGGGGCCGTTTTGCATCAGGTAGCGCGGTTCCGCCATAGGCTTCTCATCTTTGGCGGCATTACGGCGGTCGATACTGAAAGCCATCACGTAGCCGGCCTTTTGGGCCTCGGATTCCAGATAGTCGTCATAAATGCCGAAGGGCCAGGCCAGGAGTTCAACTTTGGCGCCCAACCTCTTTTCCAGCACGTTCTTGGATTTAACCAGTTGGGTCTGCACCGACTTGGCGTATTCCTCCGGCTTCATCTTCTTCTTATCTTTCTTGAAATTGGGGTGCCAGAAGGTGTGGCACTGCATATCGAACAGACCGGTCTGCTGTAGCGCCTTGATCTGTTCCCAACTCATGGCATAGGGCGCATGGGGATTGGAGATGCAAGAGGGATACAGAAACAGCGTCACCGGAATATTAAATTTCTTGACGATGGGCTGCATCTCGGTAAAGACGGTCTTGTGGCCGTCATCCACGGTAATCACCACCGATTTGGGGGCCGGCGCCGGACCTTCGCCTTTCAGGTAGGCGACCAGGGTCTTGAGGGGGATGACGGTGTAGCCGTTGTCTTTGAGCCATTGCATTTGCTCGGTGAAGTTTTTGGTGGTTACGGTCATGCTGTCAGCCACAGTCGGAGCGAAGCGGTGGTAACACAAGACGGGAACGCTAACCTGCTCATCCGCCATAACGGGGGAAGCAGCGACACAGAGGGTTAACAGTAAAATTCCGGTAAGCC
>JAMCQY010000376.1 GCA_023381945.1 Deltaproteobacteria bacterium | reverse complement strand
GCACCCGGCGCACCTGGGGCGGCACCGGCGTCTTCGCCCAGACCGTCAAGATCCTGGAGGAGTTGCACGACTACCCCGGCCTGAACGTCATTACCACCGTCACCAAGGAGAACGTCCGGTCTCTGCCTGAGCTGGTAGAGTTCTTCCATGAACGGGGGGTGTCCAACGCGTTGCTCAATCCGGTGCGCGGCACCCAGTTGGGCGGCCGTAACCTGATGGCGGAACAGGCGGAGTTGGCGCACTATTTCTTTGCGGCCCTGGATCGCGCCTTTGAACTCTATGAAAAAACCGGGCGCAAGCTGGTGGTGGGCAACTTCGCCAATCTGCTCTTGGGGCTGGTGGCTCCGGGGGCGAGACGGCTGATGTGCGACATCTCCCCCTGCGGCGGCGGCCGCTGCTTCTTTGCGGTGGGCGCCGGCGGCGAAGTGGCCCCGTGCAGCGAGTTCCTGGGACTGGCCGAGTTCCATGGCGGCAACCTCTTCGACATGTCCGTCAAGGACCTGCTGTCTACCCCGGCCTTCAAAAAGGTGACCACCAGGGTGGTAGAGCAGTTGGACCCCTGCAAGCAATGCACCGTGCGCCACTTCTGCGGCGCCCCCTGCCCGGCCGAAGTCTATGCCATTAACGGCAAACTAGAGGCGCCGGCCCCCATGTGCGACTTCTACGCCGCCCAGGCCCGCTACGCCTTCCGGGTCATCGCCGACGGCCGCCTGGACGCCTACCTCTGGGACGGCTGGAAAGACGCTCTGGAACCGATCTTGGTGATGTAGCCTTAATTAGGAAAAATTAATCAGAAAAATGTAGGGGCGGGTTTTAAACCCGCCCCTTGCTCTTTCAAGACCTCCGCCAGCACAGGCTGGAAAGCCCGTGCCACCAGCTTAGAAAACCGCCGAAGGCGGCTGTTCTCCTTCTTTATAGCAGTTGCCAAAATAAATTTCCTCCAGGGTATATGGTCCAAGAACCTAAATCCCCCCTATCCTCCCTTTTCCAAGGGGGGAACTTAACGGAATTGGCTTAAAAAGTCCCCCTTTGCAAAAAGGGGGATTTAGGGGGATTTAAACGGCAAGCATTAGGAAAGAATTTTTGGCAACCACTATAACTTAAAACTGAATCTCAAACAGCGAACTGATGGAATCCTCCTGGTGAATCCTGAGGATGGCCTGGGCAAAGATCGGGGCCACTGTGCGCGGCACGATCTTGGCACACTGTTGGGCCGCCCCGTTCAAGGGGATGGTGTCGGTGACCACCAGTCGATTCAAGGGGGACTCCGTCACCCGCTGCACCGCCGGCCCGGAGAGCACCGCATGCGTGCAGAAGGCCGTGACGCTGCGGGCGCCATTCTGGAGAATAACGCCCGAGGCTTCGCTCAACGTGCCGCCGGTGTCGATGATATCATCTAGGATGACCACTTCCTTGCCCAGGACCTCACCGATGAGGTTCATGGCCTTGGCCTTGCCCGGGGCATCGCGGCGTTTGTCGATCAGACCCAGGGTGGCGGCCAGACGCTTGGCATAGGCTCGCGCCCGGGGGACCCCGCCGGCGTCCGGTGAGACGATGGCCAGGTCGTTCTTGAAGTTCTCCCGGATGTACGGGATCATAATGGGGGAGGCGTAGAGGTTGTCCACCGGGATATTAAAAAAGCCCTGAATCTGCCCCACGTGGAGGTCCATGGTCAGGACCCGCTGTGCGCCGGCGGTCGTCAGCAGATCGGCCACCAGCTTGGCGGTGATGGGCACCCGGGGGTGGACCTTGCGGTCCTGGCGGGCATAGCCGAAATAGGGAATGACCGCGGTGACGCGCCGGGCGGAAGCCCGTTTCACCGCGTCGATCATGATCAGCAGCTCCATCAGGTTGCGGTTGGTGGGCGGGCAGATGGACTGGATGATGAAGATGTCCCGCCCTCTGACATTATCGCTGATCTCTACGCGAATCTCCCCGTCACTAAATCTGGTGACCAGGGCTTCCCCCAGGGATAACGAGAGCTGATCGCAGATCTTTTGGGCCAGTTCAGGATTAGCATTGCCGGTGAAGATACGGATGTTGTTGTTGAGCATGGCGGCGTTCATAGGAGATATCGGAAAGTCCTTGAGATTTATTAGGATTGCGCTAGAACTTTGCTTGTGAATTATTATGTTAATTCAAAAGGCAGGGTTGTGGCAAGGGTAATTTCCGGCGGTTCGATTTTTTCCTGGAGCACCAGGATACCGACCCCAGCGGCCGCGGCTTCGGCCAGTTGCCGGGCGTAGGCCGGATCAACCAGGCTTGCTGGACGCATCAGCTTGGCGTCCTGGCGCTGCACCACAAAAATATTCCAGGCCTGATGTCCCTGGCGCACCAAGGCAGCCAGGTGCTCCAGATGGCGCCGTCCCCGGGCGGTGACGCCGTCGGGAAACAGGGCGACGCCATCTTCCACCCAGGTGATGCTCTTTACTTCCAGAAAAATCTGTCCCGCCTCGCCATCCTGGACAAAATCGAAGCGGCTGCCCTGGGGCACGCATACCTCCGCTTTCACCGCACGGGGGCAGGGCAAGCCGGGCAGGCCGCCGCTGGCCAGGGCTTCAGCCACCACCCGGTTGGGCACTAACGTGTCGATGCAGGTCCAGCCGCCGCTTATCCGGGTGAAGCGCCAGGTGTAATCAGTCTTGCGGCCCGGCCGCTTATCTTCCGTGAGCAGAATGTCACCCCCGACCGGGGCGCAGCCGGTGAGGGCGCCGGAATTGGGCACGTGCACCCAAACCTGACGGCCGTCGGCCAACTCCACACGAGCCAGAAATCGCTTATAGCGCTCTAGAAAGCGGGCGGGAATCAAAGAGGAAGAGAACCGCACTGGATGGGAATTTTAGAAGGCGTACCAGATCCGGACCGAACTCTGCAGCCCATCGGCATTTCGATTCTGATTGCCGGATTCCAACTGGGTCTTGAGCAGAAAGCTCCAGCGTCCCAGGTCATATTTGAGGGTCGGCCCAACGCCCATGATCCGTTCGCCGAAAGGCCGCGTCATGGTGAGGTTGTCGGCCTCTGGCCGGTACAGGTAGGCGTTCAGACCCACCTTGAGGTTGGGCAAAAGCCGGTAATCCAGGGAGGAGTTCATCAACAGGGAGTCACTGTGCTTCTGGGGCTCCAGAGTCGCGGCTTCCCGATTATAATGCACCGAGATATGCATCTCCATGTTAAGGGGAAGTCTGAGTGCGCTTTCGCCATCCTGGTCAAGCTTTAAACCGATGCCGGACAAAAGAGCGGCACCGGGAGGATTTGGCGCCGGGCGGGTCTGCAAAGTGGAGTTCTCGCCCATCATCTGGGCTTCCAAGGAGGTCTGGCCAATCAACTGGAATGAGGAACCCGCCGCTCCTGCCGTCGCCGGGACCACCGCGAGGCTGATCATGACGATCAGCGCTGCCAGGTAGATTTTCCCCCAATTCCCCCGCATGCCGAAACTCCCCCATTCTGTTTCCAGCAATCATACCTTAACGCATAACAAGGGAAAAGTCAAGGCAAAGTTATTTAAATGAATAAATAAATTTTAAAGGGAATGGGCGAAAAGCTCTGCCAAAATTTCCCGGCCTCCGCGATCCAGTAAGCTGTCAGCAAGGTCGGTGCCCATCGTCTGGGCCTCATCCACGTGGCCGGAAAGACGCTCTCTCAAGTAGCATTTGCCGTCCAGATCGCTGATCAGGGCCTCCAGGGTCAAGTCGTCGCCGTCCACCTTTCCCAAAGCCGCTACCGGCACCACGCAGCCCCCCTCCAGGCGGGACAGGAAGGCCCGTTCAGCAGTCACGGCGATGCGGGTAGGCGGATGGTCCAGAAAAGCGATGATCTCCCGGAGCCGCTGGTCCTCCGTACGCACTTCCAGGCCCAGGGCCCCCTGGGCCACCGCTGGCAGCATCTCCTCTTCCGTCAACAATCCCTGGTAAACGTTATTCAGCCCCAGGCGATTGAGGCCAGCCGCCGCCAGTATCAGGGCATCCAGCCCCAGGGTCTCCATTTTTTTCAGGCGGGTGTCCACATTGCCTCGCAGAGGGACGATCTCCAGGTCAGGCCGCTGATGCAGCAGTTGCACCCGGCGCCGCAGACTGCCGGTGCCGATGCGGCCGCCCATCGGAATCTCCGCCAGGCTGGCCCAGCGGGAGGAGATGAAGGCATCCCGATAGTCCTCCCGGATCGGCACCGCGCCTAACAGCAGCCCGGCAGGGATCTCAGCCGGCATGTCCTTGAGGCTGTGGACCGCCAGGTCAACCCGGCCCGACAGCAGGGCTTCCTCGATCTCCTTGATGAACAGGCCCTTGCCGCCCACCTTCGCCAGCGGCACATCGTGAATGATATCGCCGGAAGTCTTGATGATTTCCAGCTCCACCCGGCATTCGGCATGGCGCGCCATGATTTGCGCCTGGACCCAGCGGGACTGGGTCAGGGCCAGGGCGCTGCCCCGGGTGCCGATTTTAATGACGCCGGACAAAACCTCTTCCTAGTGGCAGCTGCTGCAAGAGCCGGATGAGCAACTGCCGCAAGCCGCGCCCTTGGGATTTGAGGCCGCGGTCATCTTCATCCCCACCTTGGCGTTGCAGGCGCTCATCAATCTCTCCACCCGCTTTTGCCCGCAATGGGGACACTCCACATCCGGATCACCGCCAAAGACCAGCTTCTCAAAGTCCTGGTCGCAAGCATTGCAATGAAATTCGAAAATCGGCATCCTACTTCTCCTTTATGGAAAAAAGGGGCAGGTGTCTGAACCCCGGCCCCTCATAAAATATGTAGACTATTTATAATGATAACAAATTCTTGCCCAGCAAACCACTTCTATTTCTTTGCGATCCGCACCCTGGCGGCTTCGGGCACCAGTTTGAGGCAGCAGGGGTCGCCGTAAAGACGGCCCACCAGGTTGACGGGGCTGGCGGGGCGAATCTCACCTGGAACACTGGCCGGAGTGAGGCCGAAAAACATGCAGAAGGCCCGGCCGGTGGGCCAGTAGCCTAGATCACCCACCTGGACCACCGGCGTGGCGGTATCGTCCAGGTCCGCCACCACCTCGGGCACCTGGAAATAAATCTCGTCGCCCCACAACTGCGCCTCGCCGGTAATGGGCAGGGCCTCCACCAGCGCTTGAGCGGTGGGAGAATCATTCAATCTGCCTTCCAGTTTCTGATCTCCAGCCGTGATCACGATTTCCGTGGGCATCGCTCAAACCTCCATCTCTTCGATAACCAGGGCGGCCAGCAAGGGCAGCAGCAATTCATGGTGCCCGGTCAGGATATAGCCCCGGCCGGCCAAGGCCGTGGGCCGCCGCACCACGTTGGTCAGGGGCCGGTAATGCTGGACAAAATCCAGGTTTACCGTGGTCAGGGGCGCCACCTTATATCCCAGGTTGCGGGCCAGGGTCACGGCCTTCAAGAAGACCTCCGGCATGATCACCGCCGAGCCCAGGTTGAGATAAACACCCTCAGAAAGCCTGCTCACCAGCGCGGCAAAGAGCCGGAAATCCCGGTGGGTTGTGGCCCCCAGGGCCTCCGGGTCCACCGAGGGGTGCAGGTGGACGATATCCGTGCCCACTGCCACATGCACCGTCAGAGGCAATTCCAATTCAGCGGCGTTGGCCAGCAGGCTCAACTCCTTAAACGGCAAGCCTGAGGCCAGCAGGCGCCGTCCCACTGCCTCGCCCAAACCCAGCCTTTGCTCCCCGCCCCAGGAAATGGCGGCGTTGATGAACTCGCCGGTCTCCTTCGCCATGCCGAACTGGCCGCAGCCCAGGACCTGGTCTACGTCTTCGGAGGTGCGGCCCACCATGGCGATCTCGCTGTCGTGGACGATGCCGGCGCCGTTCATCGCCAGACCGGTGATGAGGCCCCGATGCATCAGGTCAATGATGACGGGGTTCAGCCCCACCTTGATGGGGTGCGCTCCCATGCCCAGGATCACCTGGCGCCCGGCTTTGCGGGCCTGCACCCAGGCCGCGGCCACCTGCCGCAGGGTCTCGCCCGCCAGGATGTTGGGGAGCCGGTCCACGAACTCCTTGAGGCTCCCGCCTTTCTCCCAGGCGCGGCCGAAGTCCTGGTGCGTCACCTTGGAGTGGCGCTCCTGCAAACTATAAGTCTCGATGCCATCCAAAGAAAGGGGGTCGATTTTTTTCATCCGATTAAGACCTCACGCAAAGGAGCAAAGACGCAAAAGAAAGCGCAAAGCAGGAGCTTTGCAGAAAAGCGGGTTCCCAAGCTAGAGCTTGGGAACCAGCCATTCCTGTTCCAAGGGCACCCAAAACCATGAAAGTATCGGTGGCACAGGCTTTCCAGCCTGTGCGACCTATTACTTTCAGAGCAGTCGCTCATGAGCCGTTGGCTCTCTCAAAATAATGAAAAGTATTCTTTGGTATGCTACCTTTCTTTCACCAACGATGGCTGGAGGCCGTTTCTCTGTGATGCCTCGAGCTCGAAGAGCAGTCTGGCCTGGACATCGCCACGAACTCAAGAATGTTGCCTGCCCCCTGGGGTTGAGCACGTGTAACAGACTGCCGCACTTGCGATGTCTGCCATCGTTGAGTTTGAATCATGGGGAGCAGGCCATGGAGATCATTTACCCCAGGTGTTGCGGTTTGGACGTGCATAAACGCAGTGTCGCGGCCTGTGTGCGCCGCCTGGAGGACGGCCGTCTGTACCAGGAAACTCGGACCTTTGGCACCATGACCCGGGACATCCTGGAGATGGCCGACTGGCTGGCGGCAGCAGGGGTGACGCATGTGGCCATGGAAGCCACCGGAGTCTATTGGAAGCCCATTTACAACCTCATGGAGGACCGCTTTACCCTGCTGTTGGTGAACGCGCGGCATGTGAAGCACGTCCCCGGACGGAAGACGGACGTCAAGGATTGTCAGTGGCTGGCGCAACTGCTCCAGGCCGGGCTTTTGCAGGCGAGCTTTATCCCGGCCCGGCCCCAGCGGGAGTTTAGGGAGCTGACCCGCCACCGCTATCAATTGGTGGCCGGGAAGGCTCGGGTGGCCAACCGTCTGCAGCAGGTCCTGGAAGACGCCAACATCAAGCTGGGGGCGGTGGCCACGGATATTTTGGGCGCTTCGGGCCGGGACATGCTCCGGTCCCTGATCGCCGGTGAGCAAGACCCCGAGAAGCTGGCGGACCTGGCCCGCCGGCAGTTGCGCAGCAAGATTTCCGAGTTGCGCCGGGCCCTGGAAGGGAAGGTGACGGAGCATCACCGTTTTCTCCTGGGGCAGCTCTTGGCGCACGTGGAACACCTGGAAGGTCAGATCGGAACGCTGAGCCGTCGCATTGAGGAGCTGAGCCGCCCTTTCGCCCAGGCCCGGGAGGCGGTGGTCAGCCTGCCGGGTTTTGAGCAGCGCGCCGCCGAGAATGTGCTGGCGGAGATCGGCGCGGATATGTCGGCGTTTCCTTCGGAGCATCACCTGTCGTCGTGGGCCGGTGTCTGCCCTGGCAGTAACGAAAGCGCGGGCAAACGCAAAAGTGGCAAAACCACCAAGGGCAACCGCTGGCTGCGCACCGCCCTGGTGCAGGCCGCCTGGGCCGCCACCCGCAAGAAAGACTCCTACTTCCAGGCTCAGTATCGCCGATTGGCGGCCCGGCGCGGGAAAAAGCGAGCCATTCTGGCTGTAGCGCATTCCCTCTTGGTGGTCATTTTCCATATGCTGAAAACCGGCTCCACTTACCGAGACTTGGGCGGTGATTACTTCGACAAACTCAACAAGAATCGCTTGGTCCCATACCTGGTAAGACGTTTTAAAGACTTAGGATTCCGGGTGACCCTCGAGGCCGCCTGAGGAACTTTTCGTAACAGAAAAAATAAAGGCATTTGGTGGCACAGGCGTCTCGCCTGTGCAATCGCAGGCTGGAGCCTGCGGCTATACGAACCGCCCAGGATGGTTCTACGTAAATCAGTTTACGATTAAAGCAGAGATGAAAGGGCGCGACCGCGATGCGCCCACAAACCGGACGGACACATGGGACCGCCCCTACAAAACCTTCCCCCAAGTGTGGCTATATATTTTAAATCCCTCTTGCCTTTGCTCTAAGGGGGTTTAAGTCCCCCTTTAATAAAGGGGGATTTAGGGGGATTTGATTTTCACAATAAAGCCTGCAACCGCATCGCTGCCGTTATTCCGCTTCGCCCGCTTCCTGCATATCCCGCAGAATCTCCCGGGCCCGGTAGGCGTCCTCCGCGGCCACCATGAGTCGCACGCCCCGCACGAACTGGAGGGAGGGATAGGCCCCGCCGGCGTCGTCGGCCACCACCATGGCCTCGACGCCCTCGGACGCAAGCAGCCCCGCGGCCATCTCGGCCTCAATGCGGTTGGGGAAGGTTTCTAAGACTATGGCATCGTCTAAATTCAAGAGCAGACCCTTATTTCTTCTGTGAATAAATCCAAACAGCCTCTTTTTCCAAAATTCGTAGGAATTTTCCTGGGCGCAGAGTTTTCCATTCTTCTTGAGTATAAACCAATAGGTCGGCTGGCACAGGAAGTTGCAAAGTATCGAATTCTGCCGCCCGCCTTTCAAACGGCTGATTTGATTTCTCAATAATGACAACCAGATCCAGATCGCTGCCCACACCCCAATCCCCGCGGGCATAGGAACCGAAGTACCCAACCCGGAGAATATCCCCCCTCTCCTTGGTCAATTGTTCAACCCAGAGCTTCAGGGCCTTAATCACTTCTTGGGCCTCAGGCCATTTTAGCACTGGCGAATTCAATGATCTCACGGGCATAAGATAGGGCGGCCTCGCTTTGCAGGGGGCCATAATGTTCAAAAGGCGCGCCCTGGGGATGGCTGTTGGGATATCGTGCCGGGATATAGAAATTATCCAATACCCTGGCCTTCTCAATCAAATCTGCCGATATTTGCACCGATTCAGGCAACTCTCGTAATAGTTTGGCAATCACGTGGCCCCAGGCTTCCTGACCAAGATGCAGATGCAGGGCCTTTACCGCCTTTTCAGCCGCCTGTTGCGCCGCGAAACAGGCCCATTCGTGGCGTCGGGCCTTTTGGGAATCCTGGGCCTGTTCCAGGTCTCTGACCGCCTGCTTCAACCAATCACGGGAGCGGCTGGGCATGGTGTGATCCCTTTAAGCTGCTTATAGGGCGTGCCGTGCACGCCGATTTTCGGCGGTTACAGGCCGCCCTATATCGTTAGATCTCCGGAAAAATTACCAAATTATCTCTATGGATAACTTCATCGTAGCCCTTTTGACCCAGGAATTGTTCGATCTCTTTGGTCTGGCGGCCCTGGATGCGGGCGATGTCCCTCGCCGAGTAGTTGCTGAGACCGATGGCGAAAGGCCGGCCTTCCGGGTCCATCAGTTGCACCGCCGCGCCCTTGCCGAAGCCGCCGAAGACCGCCACAATGCCGGCGGGCAGCAGGCTTTTGTGGCGCTTGACCAAAGCCTGCCAGGCCCCCTGGTCCACCAGGATGGCGCCCTTGGGGTTGACGTTGTAGGCCAGCCAGTACTGGCGGCTTTTCAGTTTCTGGGCCTGGGGCAGGAAGAGGGTGCCCACTTCCTCGCCGGCGAAAATTTGCTTCAAAATGCCGGGGGTCAGGCCGTTGGCGATGATCGTGGGCAGGCCCGCGGCCGCGGCCTTCTTGGCGGCCTGAAGTTTGCTGCCCATGCCGCCCCGGCCCAGGGCCCCGGCCTTTCCGGAGGCGGCCTTCTCTAACTCGGCGTCGAAGGCTTCCACCAGGGTTACCAGCCTGGCGTCCGGGTGTTCCCGGGGGTCTTTATCGAAGAGGCCATCTATGTCAGTGAGGATAATCAGCAGGTCGGCCCCCACCAGGTTACAGATCAGGGCGGCCAGGTTATCGTTGTCGCCGAACTTGAGCTTCAATTCATCGGTGGCCACGGTGTCGTTTTCATTGATGATGGGCACCACCCGCCACTGCAGCAGAGTGAACAGGGTATTGCGGGCGTTGAGGAAGCGCTGGCGGGACTCCAGGTCGTCGTGGGTCAGCAGGATCTGGGCCACCTTGAGGCCGAAGCCGGCGAAGGCCTCTTCGTAGGCCAACATCAAGGCGCTCTGGCCGGCTGCGGCCACCGCCTGCTGCTCCGGGATGCCGGTGGGGCGGCTGCTCAGGCCCAGTTTGCGGCAGCCCGCGGCTATGGCGCCGCTGGAGACGATGATGAACTCCCGCTCGCCGCCCTGGAGGGCGCCGCTTTCGGCTACCAGCCGTTCGATCAGGGGCAGATTGAGGCCTTCGGGGGTGGTCAGGACCGCGCTCCCCACCTTGAGCACAATGCGCCGGGCTTTATTCAGGTATGGTTGTCTGACCGAAGTCATGGCTGGCGCCTTGGTACTTCTCCCAGATGGCGTCGCTCAAGGCCTCCAGCCCCAGGCCTGCCGCGGCGGAAATCATCAAGCACGTCTGGCCGGTGGCGGCATAGGCCTTGAGCACCTGCTCCCGGGGAAAATCCCTGGGTAACAAGTCAATTTTATTTAACGCCAAAATTCTCGGTTTGTCCAGTAACTTAGGGTCAAAGGCGCGAAATTCTTCTTCTAATTCCAGCAAAGGGGCGAGCGGCTGGGCCGGGTCCACGGCCGCCAGGTCAATGACTTGCACCAGAAGCCGGGTGCGTTGCAGGTGGCGCAAAAAGCGGTCTCCCAGGCCCTTGCCCAAGTGCGCGCCGGGAATCAAGCCGGGAATCTCCGCCAAAATCAGAGGCTCCCGGTCGCCGGAAGGCCAGAGAACCCCGAGCTGCGGGGTCAGGGTGGTGAAAGGAAAGGCGCCCACCCTGGCCCGGGAAGCGGTGAGGGCCTTGAGGAGCGAGGTCTTGCCGGCGTTGGGGGCGCCCACCAGACCCACATCCGCCAAAATCTGCAACTCCAGGTGAAGCCGGCGCTCCTGGCCGGGTTCCCCGGGTTGGGAGAACCGGGGGGAGCGTAGCCGGGATGAGGTGAAATGGGCGTTGCCTTTGCCGCCGCGGCCACCTTTGGCCACCACCAGGCGTTCGCCGGGTTTGACTAGGTCGCGCCACAACCGGCCCTCGGCAGTGAAGACCCGGGTCCCCATGGGCACCGGAATGATTAAGGGAGCGCCGTTTTTGCCGTGGCGGTCCTGGCTCTGGCCGCGGCGGCCGTTTTCCGCCTGAAAGACGCGGCGGCGGCGAAAATCGGCCAGGGTGCGCAGGCGAGGGGAGGTCTCGAGGATGACGTCGCCCCCGGTCCCGCCGTCGCCGCCGTCAGGGCGGCCCACCGGCTGGAACCGGGCTCGGAGGAAGCTGACACAACCCGGGCCGCCGTTGCCGGCCCGGAGCGTGATATCGACCTCGTCAGGAAAGGATTTCAAGTCTGAGGATAGACGCTGACCCGCTTGCGATCTTTGCCGAAGGCCTCAAAGGCCACTACCCCGTCGATCTTGGTGAACAGGGTGTAGTCCTTGCCCATGCCCACGTTGAGCCCGGGATGGATGCGGGTACCCACCTGGCGCACCAGGATGGTCCCGGCCTTGACTATTTGCCCGGCAAAGCGCTTGACGCCCCGGCGCTGGCCCGCGCTGTCACGGCCGTTACGGGAACTGCCACCGGCTTTTTTATGTGCCATGGTAATATCTCCTTCACAAAGGCGACCCCGCGGGTGCCTTACTGCCAATTAGACGATAATTTCCTTGATCTGCACGGCGGTGAACAATTGCCGGTGGCCCTGCCTGCGGCGGTAGTTTTTGCGGCGTTTCTTCTTGAAGACCAGGATCTTTTTTGCCTTGCCCTGCCGCACGATTTCGCCCTTGACGCTGGCGTTTTCCACCAGGGGCGTACCCACCCGAATTTCGCCGCCGTCGTCGGTCACCAGTAGAACCTGGTCCAGCTGCACGGCATCGCCGCGCTCGCCCGGCAGGCGCTCCACCCGGAGCACGTCGCCGGGGGCGACCCGATATTGTTTCCCACCCGTTTGGATGATGGCGTACACGTGTGCCTCCAAATCTATACTTTAGACATTTAAGCTTATCGTCTTTTTAAATCTTGTCAAGGCCCTGTTTAAAAAAGTGGTCAGTGGTCAGTAATCAGTGGTCAGTAAACAAAAACAGAGACGAAATATGCGTCGTTCGTACCAGAATATGCGTAATATTAAAAAGATAGCATATAGGGCGGTCTATGGCCGCCACAATTAGGCAGTAAACTTTGGACTGCCCCAGCAAATCTTTTCATGCCATACGGGTGGGAGGAAGGTCCATTAAGACTATCCTGAGATTATTCTCTATCCTGCAATCCCGCGGCAATTTCCTGCACCACTTGCCGGGCTGCCGCCGCCGGATCGGCATGCTTACGAATCGGCCGCCCCACCACGATATAATCTGCCCCATTCTTAATGGCGTCATAGGCCGTGGTAATCCGCCTCTGATCATCTCCCGGCACTGCGGCCCAAGAAGGTCTGATACCCGGGCACACCACCAGAAAATCCGGCCCGAACGCCGCCTTCACTGCCTGGGCCTCGGTCCCGGCACAAACCACCCCATCGCAACCGGCTGCTTTCGCCAGCTTGGCCCGAAGGAGCACCAGCTTGGTGGGATTCAGGGCATATTCCCGGGCAATCCCCATGGCTTCCAGATCATCCGGCCTCAAATGTGTCAGAACGGTAACTCCCAGAAGTTTGACGCCGCTGTCGACTTTCAACGATTCGCGGCCTGAGTCCACGTGTACCGTAGCCAGTTTGGCGCCCTGTAAGACACGGGATTGCGCCCCTCTGACCGTCGCCGGGATATCGTGGAATTTTAAATCGAGAAAATAATCGCAGCCGTAATCATCGGCGAGTATTCGCAGGAATTCCCGGCCTTCCGCCACAAACAGCTCCAGCCCCACCTTAAAGAGCCCGACCTCATCTTTCAACAGCTTGACATATCTTTCCGCCTCGGCCCGGTTGGGTACGTCCAGAGCGAAGATGAGGCGGTCCTTGGGTTGCGCCATATCGGCCTCTTGAGGGCAAATTTCGTAATATTTATTATATTTTCGCCTCATTGGTCAATGCAAATAATCCTGATAGGTCGCAGTTTTGTTGACGGAGGCGCCCTGTCCAGACTAATATGGCATAATCATAATTGACTCAGCGGGAGACTCGATGGACCCATCACCGGCTAAGACCGGCCCCCAGGGATACGTGGTTATTCACGGCCATTTTTATCAACCGCCCCGGGAAAACCCCTGGATTGAGCAGATTGAGGTGGAGTTAAGCGCCCATCCTTTCCACGATTGGAACGCTCGCATCAATACCGAATGTTACAGTCCCAACGCCGCGGCCCGCATCTTTGACGGTCAACATCGCATCTTGGATATTATCAATAACTACAAACACATCAGCTTCAATTTCGGCCCGACGCTGATCAGTTGGCTGGCGGAAAAGGCTCCGGGGACCTATGAAAAAATCCTGGAGGCCGATCGCCAGAGCCTCACCGCCCTGGGGCACGGCAATGCCATCGCCCAGGCCTACAGCCACGCCATCCTGCCCCTGTGCAACGCCCGGGACCGCGAAACCCAAATTATTTGGGGCCTAAAAGATTTCGAACACCGCTTTCAGCGCCCGGCCGAATCCATGTGGCTGCCGGAAACCGCGGTTAATTACCCCACCCTGGCGGCGTTGCTCGACCACGGCATGAAATTCGTTATCCTTTCCCCTTACCAGGCCAAGCGGGTGCGGCCTCTGACCGGGGGCGATTGGGCGCCGGTTCAAGGCCATAGCCTCGACAGCACCCAGCCTTACCGCTGTTTTCTGCCCCAGACCCCGGGAGAAACCGGCAAACGGCGTTACCTCGAGGTCTTTTTTTATAATGGCAATGTGGCCGCCGATCTGAGTTTCGGCGACTTGCTCAGCGATAGCTACCGCTTTTCCAGCCGTTTGGTGGAGGGCTTCAATCCTGGACGTCCACGTCTCCAACTCCTGAATGTCGCCACCGACGGAGAGAATTATGGGCACCATAAAAAATTCGGCGACCTGGCCCTGGCCCATGCCCTGTCCGAGGTCTTGCCTCAGAAGGGTTTTAAGCTAACCAATTACGCCGCGTTTCTGGAGATGGCGCCGCCTGCCCGGGAGGTTGAACTCTATCTGGGTCCCGAAGGCGAAGGCAGTTCCTGGAGTTGTTCCCATGGCGTGGGACGCTGGAAGGAAAACTGCGGTTGCTCCACCGGCGGCCAGCCCGGCTGGAACCAGCGCTGGCGCGGCCCCCTGCGGGCGGCCTTCGATTTATTAAACGGGCGACTGGCCCAGATTTTCGAAACAGAGGGACAGAAATACCTGCAAGACCCTTGGGCTGCCCGCAATACCTACATCCAGGTGATTTTGGACCGCAGCCCCCACGTGTTGGCGGAATTTTTCTCTGCACAAGGCAGACCCGGCCTGCCGGAGAGCGAGTGGGTGCCGGCCCTGAAACTCCTGGAAATGCAGCGCCATGCCCTGCTCATGTATACCAGTTGCGGCTGGTTTTTCGCTGACATCTCAGGGATCGAGACCCAACAAGTAATTAAATACGCCGCCCGGGCCTTGCAATTGGGCCAGGAATTCAGCGGCGAGGACCTGGAGCAGCCCTTTCTGCGCCTCCTAGATCGCGCCGGGAGCAACCTGCCCGAAGAGGGCAACGGCCGCACCATCTACTTTAACCACATCAAACCGGCGGTGGTGGATTTCCCCAAGGTGGCCAACCAGTGGGTGATCTCCTGGCTCAAGGACCGGCAGCGCCTCTGCCCCTCCAGCATCTACCACTACCGTGCTGAACCCCATGATCTTGAGGACCGGACCCAGGGATCCCTGCTCTTTGCCACCGGCCGGCTGCGCCTCACTTCCGGGGTCACTGAGGAGCCCCGGAACCTGGCCTTCTTCACCGCGTACCTGGGCAGCTATCTGTATCGCACCCAGGTCAAGGCCGATCAAGCCGCGGCGGAATACCATGCCTGGAGGAGTGAGTTCTTCGAGGTTCTGGAAAAAACCCCGGAGGATTTGATTCCCCTGATGGTGCGTCGCCTGGGGGAGACCTATTACAGCTTCCACGATATCTTCCGGGAGGAAAAGCTCCGGCTCTTCCATGACCTGATGCATGAAAACCGGGAAGAGGCTCTGAACCTGATTTCCCACAATTTTGAAGATGCCCATGCCCTCCTTAAGGCCATGGCCTCTGAGGGCCTGCCCCTTCCCAGGCTGTACCGGGCCCTGGGGGAGATCACCCTGAACCGGCGTTTGGTGGAATTGCTACGCAAACTGGAACCGGAGCCGGACCTGGTGGCCACCTCTCAGGACATCCTGGACTTGATCCAGGATGCCGCCTTCCTGGGCTTAAAGCTGGAATCCGGCGAAGGAGCCCGGATTCTGAGGCGCATCCTAGAGCGGCTTCTGACTGACCTGGCCGCGAACTTCCAGGCCGCCAAGATCACCCGGCTGCGCCAGTTCCGCGACCTGGTGAGCCGTATGCCCATCACCCTGGATCTGACCGGGGCCCAAAATTTCATGTTCAACCTGATGAATGAGCACTTCCCGGAGGTGGCAGCCCTTGCAGCCAAAGACTCTGAGGCCGAAGCCCTGGCCCGGCAATTGATCGAATTGATGGAGGCCCTGTCCTTCAGTCCGGCGCGCTATCTGCGGTTGCTGGGATAAGGAGCCCTGCTGTTACCTGCACGGAGGCGATCTGCTGGTCGCCTGATAAGTTAGCTCAGATACGGAGCCTTATGGACCTGTTATTGCGCCTGAAGACGGCCATAGATGAGTCAATCAGCCTCAAGAAACTTTTCGCCGCCGAACAGGGCGAGGCGGTGGTGGCCGCGGCCCGAATGCTGGCCGGGGTCTTTCAAGCCGGGGGCAAGGTCCTTCTTTTCGGCAACGGCGGCAGCGCCGCTGACGCGCAGCACCTGGCCGCAGAGTTTGTCAACCGCTTCCAGGTGGAGCGGCCGCCATTAGCTGCCCTGGCCCTTACCACTGACACCTCGATCCTCACTGCGGTGGCCAACGACTATGACTTTCTCCAGGTTTTCGCCAAGCAGGTGCGGGCCTTGGGACAACCCGGGGACCTGGCTTTAGGCCTCAGCACCAGCGGCAATTCCCCCAACGTGGTAGAGGGGCTTAAGACGGCCCGGCAACTGGGACTTAAAACTCTGGCTCTGAGCGGCCGGAACGGCGGCCCGGTGGCCGCAGCGGCGGAACTCGCCCTCATTGTGCCTTCCCGGAATACCCCGCGCATCCAGGAGGTCCACATTACCGTCGGCCATATCCTCTGCGATCTGGTGGATTTTATTCTTTTTCCAGAGAAATTTGCGTAAAATGAAAGTTGATAGAAACGGGCTTGTTCGTTTTAACCAATCCTTGACAATCCTTTGGGCAGACGGTTATGTTCTTTTCAAGGAGAAAACCATGCCTTTCAAAGGTTCCATTGTCATTGAAAAAGATGATTTTGGATATTACGCCTATAGCCCTGAGTTAGAAGGCTGCCAGACCCAAGGCGACACCTTCGAAGAGGTCATGGCCAATATCAAAGAGGCTATCGAACTTTATCTGAGCACTTTGTCCCACGAAGAAATAAAAGCCTCGCTCAGCAAGGAAATATTGACCACTTCTCACATCCCAAGATTGTAAAACAAATATTTAAATGTTTAGAGGATGCCGAATAAAGCCAAATTCCAGCTCTAAATATCGATTTATATCTGGTGGGCAATGCCTATCCTTCATACTGATTTATAGCAGATGTTTTTGGAGAACATATGGACATCCCCGCAATGATTCGTAATCTGGCTCTGGAAGCCAAAACCGCAGCCCGGCAGGTAGGGAATCTCTCCCGGTCGGTCAAAGACCGGGTCATCCTCCGGATAGCCGAACTGCTGGATGAACGCCGCCTGGCGATTCAAGCGGAAAACCGCCGGGATCTTGAGGCAGCTCAGGCGCAAAACTATCCCCCTGCCTTCATCGATCGCCTCACCCTGTCGGATAGGGTCATCGCCTCCATGATCAAAGGGCTCAGAGAAGTGGCGGCCCTGCCGGACCCGGTGGGCGCGGTGACCGGCATGTGGATCCGCCCCAACGGCCTCAAAGTCGGCCGTCAACGCATCCCCCTCGGGGTGATCGGCTTCATTTATGAGTCCAGGCCCAACGTCACCGTGGACGCCGCGGCGCTATGCCTGAAGAGCGGCAATGCCGTAATCCTCAAGGGTGGCAAAGAATCCATCCACTCAAATTTAGCCTTGACCGTGCTCATGCAAGAGGCCCTGGAGGAGGCCGTAGTGCCGCTGGCGGCGGTGCAGGTCATCCCAAGCATCGCCCGGGAGGCCACGTTAGAACTCTTGAAACAGGATGAACTGGTGGACCTCATCATCCCCAGGGGCGGCGAAGGCTTAATCCGCTTTGTGGCGGAGCACTCCCGCATCCCGGTGTTGAAGCATTATAAAGGAGTCTGCCATATCTT
>JAMCQY010000414.1 GCA_023381945.1 Deltaproteobacteria bacterium | reverse complement strand
CAGATCGGCCAGGTGGCCGGGATCCTCGATGGACTCCAGGATGGCCAGCAGGTCCGGAGACATGATGCCCTTCAGGGTGAGGATTTTTTCTGACATCTCCCGGGCGTTGCGCATCAAGGCCTCGGCCTCGGGAGAAATCTCGGCTATGGCGGTCTCGGTGAGGACCTCCAGCCCCACCTGAAAATAGGGGCGCTCCTGTGTGTAGTCCTTGATCAGCGCCTTGGATTTGCCCTGGACCAAAATCTTCAGGCGGCCGTCCGGGAGCTTCAGCATGCGCAGAATCAAGCTGACCGTACCAACGGGATAGATGTCATCCGGTTCGGGATTTTCCACGGCCTGGTCTTTTTGCGTGGCTAAAAATAAGAGGCGGTCCTGGGCCAGAGCCGCTTCAATGGCTAAAACCGAGGTCTCCCGCCCCACGAACAGGGGGAGCACCATGTTGGGAAACACCACCACGTCCCGCACCGCAAGCAAGGGCAGAACGTCTGGGATGCTGATTTGCTGTTGATCGTCTTCTTCTTCTCTGGTGGCCATATCATCTCCTGGGAGATTTTAAATATAGGCTGGAAGGCCGGGAATTCCGGCAGGGGTGAAGTAGTGGAATGACCGGATATCCAATATGTGTTCCAGCGGTTAAGGTCCGAACTTGGATTTACTTTAGCATTTATTCATTATAATAATTATTTAAATATCGTTTGGCAATTCCTGGAAAAAAGATTGGCCCTAAGTTTGGGGCCATCTTCCATGGTGCCCAACTACCACCAAGAATGCCAGTCGCCATATAGAGTCAAGACCTGGCGCCGGTAGGCCCGGGCAAATTTTTCAGCCGCGACGTAAGCCGGGATACCCCGGATAGCGGCATATTGCACATGGGCATTTTCTTCCGCCAACAACAATAGATGCAGGCGCACCGGGCTGAACAGGCCGGATAAAACTTCCTGCAAGCGCCGGCGTATTTTCTCTGCTTCCCGATAATCCCACGGGTGTTCCAAAAACACTATCCCCAGGTCCAGATCGCTTTCCGGCTTTCCAGCCACTTTTTGTCCTTGCAACAGCAAAGGGCCCAGTTCCTGTTGGGAACCGAAAAAATAGGCCAAACCAACCCCATAAGCCTTCAGGATCTCGATGAACTTAAGATAGTTGCTTTCAGCCTCTTGATAACTCACTGATAAAACCTTACAAATAATAAGTTAACACTTCGTAAAATTATTTGGTCTTAGATACGGTTATGGTATATTATGCGGATTAAGAAGACAATGCGGGGGTGCGAAGGTTTGGGGGGAAAATCTAGAACGGCCCGCAGTGTAGCGCCAGGCGCGCTGTCAGAGATCTATTTAAGCAGGATCGAGCGCGCCGTGCGCCGGGCTCAAGCTGCCATGCTTTCGATGCAGCATCCCGAAGGCTACTGGTGGGCTGAGCTGGAATCCAATGTCACCATCACTGCGGAATACATCATGCTCCATCGCTTCCTGGGGCTGGATGAGAGCAAGGTGCCGCAGATGGCGGCTGACATCTTGCACCGGCAACTTCCCAACGGCGGCTGGTCCATCTGGTTTGGGGACGGCGGCGAACTCAGCACTTCTGTAGAAGCCTATTTTGCCCTGAAAATCGCCGGGATCTCTCCTGGTGACCCTCGGATGATCAAGGCTCGTGAGTTTATCCTGGCCCGGGGCGGAGCGCTGAAGACCCGGGTTTTCACCCGTATCTTTCTGGCGCTCTTCGGTCAGGTTAGCTGGGACGGTATCCCACTGCTGCCGGTCGAGTTCATGCTGCTGCCCTCCTGGACAGGGTTCAGCATCTATGAATTTTCCAGTTGGAGCCGGTTAACCATTGTCCCGCTGATGATCATCATGGCCAAGCGGCCGGTGCGCCCGCTGCCCCATGATCAGTGGGTGACCGAGCTGTTTCTGGACCCCAGCGAAGCTTTCCTGAAACACCAGGTGGCCTGGAAGCCCCGGGCACATCTGGAAAACTTCTTTGTCCTGGTCGATCGCCTCCTGAAGCTATATTACCGGCTGCCGATACCCTGGCTGCGGAATATGGCCATTAAGAGGGCGAAAAATTGGGTACTTGAACATCAGGAAGAAACCGGAGACTGGGGCGGCATCCAACCCCCCATGGTCAATTCCCTGCTAGCCCTGTCCATACTGGGATATCCCCGGGAGCATGAGGTGATGCGCCGGGGTCTGCAAGCCCTGGAATTTTTTGAGCTCCATGAGGGTGAGCGCACCTGGCTCCAGTCCTGCATTTCACCGGTTTGGGACACGGCCCTGGCCATGCGGGCCCTGGCCGCGTCCGGCCTGACGCCGCAGGACCCCGCCATGATCAAGGCCAGCCAATGGCTGCTTGGCAAACAAATCTTCAAGCCCGGAGATTGGTGCATCAAATGCCCTGACCTAGCCCCGGGGGGCTGGGCCTTCGAGTTCGTCAATAACGGGTATCCGGACGTGGACGACAGTTCCATGGTCCTGGTAGCTTTAAAAGAAGGACTGACCGACCCCGCCAACCATCAGGCCGCCTTGCAGCAGGGGATCAGCTGGTGCCTCGGCATGCAATGCCAAAACGGCGGTTTCGCCTCCTTCGACAAGGACAACACCAAGGTATGGCTTAACGCCATCCCCTTTGCCGACCTGAAGGCCCTGGTGGACCCTCCCACCGAGGACATCACCGGCCGCATCCTGGAGATGATGGGGGCCTTCGGCTACGGGCCGGACCATCCCACTGCAGTCCGCGCCCTAAACTTTCTGAGAGCCACCCAGCACCCCGACGGCGGCTGGTGGGGCCGCTGGGGAGTAAATTACATCTACGGCACCTGGTCGGTGCTGGCGGGACTGGCAGGCATCGGCGAAGACATGCGCCAGCCCTACGTGCGCCGGGCGGTGGCCTGGCTTAAAGAGCATCAACTCCCCAACGGCGGCTGGGGGGAATGTTGCGAGTCCTATCCCAATGCCGAAATGAGGGGCCAGGGAGTGTGCAGCGCCTCCCAGACCGCCTGGGCCTTACTGGGACTCCTCGCCGCGGGCGAGGCCGATTCCCCGGAAGTGCGGGCCGGCGTGGAATATCTCTTGCGCACTCAGACCTCCCAGGGCCGCTGGGAGGAGGCACACTACACCGGGACCGGCTTTCCCGGCCACTTCATGATCCGCTACCACCTCTACCGTGACTGCTTCCCCTTGCAGGCCCTGGGCCAATACTTAAAAGAGATCAAGGCCTTGGAAGAGGAGTAATCTTGCGCTTTGTCTGCCGCACAGGTCTGGTAAAAGATTAAGACCGTAAGGACGGTTTTCGACCGCCCTGATTCTTTTATATGCGGGCCGTACCAGCAGATTTTGTTTTCGTAAAGGAATCTGGATTAGCGGTCAGGTGCCCTGAAGACTAATCGCTGGCCACGGCTTCTGCGGTGAGTTTTTGGCAAAATTTCCTTTTTGTAATATTATTATGGAAAGTTGCTTTTGGATGGTGATTTAATCCTAGCTAAACAAGAAAATGGTTGAATTACTTTCCGAAAATCGAAAATTGAAAAGCGCCACCTCCAAAACCCTGGTCACCGGCGGCACCGGTTTTGTGGGCCGGGCGGTGGTGGCGGAATTGCTGGCCCAGGGAAGGCCCGTCCGGGTCCTGGCCCGCAACCCCAAACCTCCCGCCCTGGCAGGCCTGCCGGCGGAGGTGGCCCTGGGGGACTTGCGGGACCGGGTCTCGCTGGAGCTGGCCCTGAAGGGCTGCTCCCGTCTTTTTCATGTGGCCGCCGATTACCGCCTCTGGGTCCCCTATCCGGAGGAAATGTACGCCATTAACGTCGAGGGCACCCGCAATCTTCTGGCCGCGGCCCAGGCCCAGGGCATGGAACGGGTAGTTTATACCAGCACGGTGGGCGCCTTGGGCAACCCCGGGGACGGCACGCCGGGGAGCGAAGACACCCCGGTGAGCCTGAAGGATATGGTCGGCCACTATAAGCGCTCCAAGTTCATCGCTGAAGAGGTTGCCCTGGAGTTCGCCGCCGCGGGCCTGCCCCTGGTGGTGGTCAACCCCAGCACCCCGATGGGTCCCTGGGACTGGCGACCCACCCCCACCGGCCAGATGATCGTCGATTTTTTAAAGGGGCGCATGCCCGCCTACCTGGAAACCGGCCTCAATGTGATCCATGTCAATGACGTGGCCCGAGGCCACCTTCTGGCGGAGGCCAAGGGACAGGTGGGCGAAAAATATATTTTGGGAAACGAAAACCTGAGCCTGTCCAAGATCTTGCAGATGCTGGCGGAGGTCAGCAGCCGGCCGGCCCCCTGGATTAAACTGCCTTATTGGCCGGTGCTGGGCCTGGCCTATGCCGAGGAATTTGTCACCGGCCGCCTGCGGGGTAAGCAGCCCCGCATGCCCGTCACCGCCATCCGCATGGCGCGGAAATATATGTACTTTGACAACCGCAAAGCGGTAAAATATTTAGGATTGACCTTGACTCCGGTGCGCCAGGCCCTGGCAGACGCGGTGGCGTGGTTCCGTGAGCACGGCTACGTCGGATGACGAACTTCCCTGTTTTAAATTTGCAGGTCTGACCGATTATTTTTTGAATGGGACTGTTCAAGTTTTAACCGAAAAATGAAAACGTTCTTTTAAAGAGGTTAAATTTGCGCTTTCCATTGAGTCTCAGCCTCGATCTGGGACGGTATCTGCTGAAGAAACGGCTGTCCGGGGAGGAAAAATTCCCCCTGGTCCTGATGCTGGAGCCTACCCACCAGTGCAACCTGTCCTGTCAGGGTTGCGGCCGCATCCAGGAATACCAGGACACCATGGGCCAGTCCCTGACCCTGGAAGAATGCCTTGATTCGGTGGAGGAGTGCGGCGCCCCGGTGGTCACCGTCACCGGCGGCGAACCCTTGATTTATCCGCCGGTCTTTGAGCTCCTCGAAGAGCTGGTGCGCCGCCAGAAGCACATCTATCTGTGCAGCAACGCCGTTTTGCTGGAACGCTCGCTTCCCAAGCTGCCCGTCTCGGACCGCATCACCCTGAGCGTTCACCTGGATGGCTTGGCGGCCACTCATGACCGCCTCCTGGGCCGTCCGGGCTTATTCAACATGGCTGTCAGAGCAATCAAGGCCGCCGTCGCCCGAGGCCACCGGGTCTGCACCAACACCACGATTTATAAAGAAACCGACCCCCAGGAAATCGAGATTCTCTTTTCATATCTTGGGCATATCGGCGTGCACGGCCTGCTGGTCTCCCCGGCTTACAGCTTTGAAGCGGTCAGCAGAGACCTTTACCTGAGCCGGGAAGAGATCAGGGAGAAATTCAACCGCCTCACCGGCAACGGCCATAACTTCAAGTTTTTTGACACGCCGCTGTATCTCAGTTTTCTCCGGGGCGAACGGGACTATGACTGCACTCCTTGGGGCAACCCCACCCGCAATCCCCAAGGCTGGCGTTCGCCGTGTTACCAGATTGCGGACACTCATTATGGCACCTTTGCGGAGCTGATGGAGCAAACCGATTGGGAGAGCTACGGGGTGGGCAAAGATCCCCGTTGCGCCCAGTGCATGATGCACTCCGGCTTCGAGCCCACCGCAGTCCGGGAGTTAAGCAGCCTGGCGGATATGTGGACCATGTTCCGTTGGAATCTGACTTGATGCAAGCCATCGGCTTTCAGCGGTTAGCCAGGAATTAATCTGGACATGGACCTGAACCGCTCCGGCTCGGCTCCCTGGGTTAACGGCTATACCCTGCTGCTTGCCTGCCTGGCGCTCTATCTGCCGCTTTTTTGGCAGATTCCCCTGATCCGGGACGAGGCCATGTATGCCCTGATCCCCAAAGAGATGCTGGCCTCGGGCTCCTGGCTCACCCCCACTCTCAACGGCGCCCCTTATCTGGATAAGCCCCACCTGATTTACTGGCTCAACCTGCTGGCCTATAAAATATTCGGGGTCTCCGACCGGGTGGCCCGTCTGCCCCTCCTGGTCACCACCCTGGGCGAGGTCTGGTTTACCTACCTCATAGGCCGGCGCCTTCTGGGCCGGCGGGCGGCCTGGTTGGGCGGCCTCGTCCTGTTTACCAGCATCGGCTTTTTTGTCCTGCACCTGCAGATTCTCACCGACCATCTCATCACCCTCAGCCTGGTGGCGTCCCTCTACTTTCTTCTGCGCTGGCAGGAAGAGCCTGCCTTCAAGTGGGCTGGCCCCTTCTTCCTGGCCATGGCTTTGGGCTTTCTGAGCAAAGGCTTTATCGGCCTGGTCTTTCCGCTGCTCATCGGCGGGCTCTACGCCTGGCATATACGCCAGACCAGATTGTTCTCCTTATTCCGGTCACCAGGTGGCCTGGCCGTGCTCGCCCTGGTGCTGACACCCTGGTTTGTGGGCTCCGAACTGGCCAACCCAGGATTTCTCAAGTTCCAGGTGGTCAACGAACAAATTATGCGCTTCCTGGGGATACGCCAGCCGCCGGACATCAACTCATTCCCACTTCTCGGTTTCTGGCTCTTCCTGGGCATCTGGCTGATGCCTCATACGCCCCTGCTCCCCTCGGCCCTCTGGCGATATTGGCGGGAGACAGACGCCGCCGAGCGCCGCACCGGCCGCCTCCTCATCATCTGGGCTTTGGTTATCCTGCTATTTTTCTCTCTGTCCTCCAGCCGGATCGAATACTACTCTTTGCCAGCCTTGCCGCCCCTGGCCCTGATCATCGGCTGGCGCCTCAGGCTCTATCTGAAGAACCCGGCGGATCACGCTCTCCCCTATGCCCTGGCGATCATCGCCCTATTAGGGCTGACCACCCTGTTTCTCCTGCCTTACTTGGAGCAAGTCTGCGCCGGCAACCGGCGGGAATTCTACGGCATGTTCTGTCTCATCTCTCCCGTCGCCAGGCCGGTGACCTTCATGATCCCGTCCCTGGCCCTGGCGGGGTTCGTGGCCGGCATTGCCTGGCGGCACCGGGTGGCTTTGGGATGCTACGCCGTCCTGGCGTTAGTCCTGGTCTTCTTCACCTTCCGCACCTATCTGGCCCTCTCGCCGCTCATGAGCGATAAGGCGCCGGCGGAATTGCTCGGGAAAATCGCTGCTCCCCGAGACCGGGTGGTAATGGAACAGATCGAGGAATTCGAATACGGGGCCTGCTTGGAATTTTACTCCGGCCGTCACCTCCTCATGGTCAAACGACATGGCCTGCCCCAGTTTCCCTACAAGGTGCCGCCCAAGCAGGACTACCTCATCACCCCTGAACAACTACAGGCTTTGTGGCAGGGACCTGACCGGGTCTTCTTGCTGGTGGATGACGCCACCCCACTGGAGCCCTTTCTCAAAGGAGCCCGAACTATCCTGATTATGCCCAGTAAACGCCTGCTGGCCAATCGACCCTGAAGCCGGTGTTTGGATTAAAGGCAAAACCTCAGATAGAGGCGGAGAACTTTGTCGTCCCTGCTCAGATCTAAAAAAGCTTTAACTTCTCCTAATTTTTGATAGCTTGGGTTTTATTCCATGACATCCCCGGAAGACTTAAACGCCCCGGCAGGGCGCGAACCATATATAAATTATGGCCTCATTGCCCTTAATCTCATCGTTTTCTCCTGGGAATTAACCTTAGGCTCCAATCTGTCCAAGGCCGCAGAGGTCTTGGGGTTTATTCCGGCCCGTTTCCTCCAGGAGTTCAGTCAGGTCCAGAACCCCATTACCCATGGCATTTTGTCCCTGTTCACCTCCCTGTTTTTACACGGCAATGTGCTGCACCTGGCTCCCAATATCCTGTTCTTGCACATTTTCGGGAAAGACGTGGAAACCAGTCTGGGACATGGCCGCTATCTGTCGCTTTATCTGGCCGCAGGGGTGGGAGCCAATCTGATCTATTTGCTGTTCCTACCTTATTCGACCGTGCCGCTCCTCGGGGCCAGCGGCGCCATCGCCGGGGTGATGGCGGCCCATTTAAGCCTGGTCCCCGGGATCAGATTAGCCAATATTTTCATTATTGTCTGGGTTCTGCTGCAGTTTGTCTATGCGCTCTTTGCTTCCATCTTCAAGGTGGCGGGCCAGACCGGCATGGCCTGGTGGGCACACGTGGGCGGCTTCCTTATCGGCCTGGTGCTGATCCGCTTCCTGGCCCCGCCTGGGGTATGGCTCATCCCGCTTCGTAGCCCGGCGAAAAGGCACGGGCAGGATTAAGCCTTCGGGGCTTATAGCCCCGTCCGGAGGTCCCCCGCCCCTCCCCTTCCGCCCCGATTTTTAATATACTTAGATAAAATCCATTTCCACGGAAGCCAACATGATGCGAAACCTTGCGGCAGGTAAGGTCGCGATCGCCGTCTCGCTGCTGCTGACCATCCTGGCCGGACCGATCAAAGCCCAACAGGACCGCTATGAAGAAACGGTGGGGGTATCGGCCAAGGCCAACGATCTCTTCAATAAGGCCCAGAGGCTGGAGTCGGCCGGAAAAAGCGACGAGGCCATCAAGGCCTACCGGGAGGCCGTTCGTCTGGAGCCCAAATATGCCGAGGCCTATACCCAAATGGGTCTGGCTTACGCCAATCGGAACCAATTTGACGACGCGGTTAAGGCCTTCCGGGAGGTAGTGCGCCTGCAACCTCAATCAGGCCTGGCCCAAGGGAACCTGGGCGCGGCCTATATGAAGATGGGCCGGTTTGCGGAGGCTCGGGACGCCTTTAGGGAAGGAGTGCGCAGCCATCCCGAGGACGCCGAGGCCCACTACAATCTGGGTCAGGCCCTGGGCCATCTGCACCGGGACCAAGAGGCCCTGGCCGAGTTTGCCCAGGCCGCCAAGTTGCAGCCGACCATGGGCCGGGCCCACCTCAACCTGGGAATGGCGCATTTTAACTTGAATCGCCTGAACGAGGCCCGCAAGGAACTCCAGGAAGCAGCCGCGCTGGAACCCAAAAATCCCCAGGTCCATTATGCCTTGTGCGTTTACTACGCCAGAACCGGCGAAGCCCAGGCCGCCAACCGGGAATTCAAGACCCTCCAGGGACTGGACAAAGGGCTGGCCCAAAAGCTGGCGGAGCAGGTACGAAAATAATTTGAGATTAATTCCACCAAAGCGGGCGACCCAGCGGGTCGCCCCTACGGCGGTGCCGCAAGCCTTCCTCAACCAGGTGGCGGCAAACTGCCAGGTGGCCGCGGCCGGCCAAGCCGGCCAGTTCTCCCTGTGCGGCGCCCTGCTGCGGCTGCGCCAGCTCTACAAGTGGGAGCACCTTCTGCCGCCCTGGCGGGAGCCGGAACCTGCCGCGGTGATTGAGTGGATCGAGTTACGGGAGCGCACCTGGGAAACCCTGGAAGGGGCCGCCTGGCAACAGTTGGTCTTAAGCGGACAAGCCTTTGACCCCCTGGCGGTGGCGGAGATCAATGAGCGCTTGATCCCAGAGGGCTTGGCTTACGGCGCCGGTCTAAGCCGGGGACACGCCCCCACCTGTTTCCTGGGAGAATTGCAGGAACTGCGGCGCCGGGACGGTTTGACCATCCTGGTCCTGGGCCCGGAATTGGCCAGGGATCTGGACGCGGCCCCGGCCCTGCGCCAGGGGTCCCTGATTTACGCCCGGCGGCAGGCCTGGGGTTTTTACCTCTGGGACCGCCTCTCCGACCCCGCCATGCAAAATAACGGCTTCATGAAAGCCGCCCTGGAGTTCTACGGCTTGGAGCTTTCCGGCCTGCTGCGGGACGTGAGAGCGCACCAGGAGAGATTTGAGGCCTTGATGGCCGCGGAATTAGAAGCCGTCATTCATCACGAAGTGGGGGAAGCCCTGGAGCCCGGGCTGGGTCCGGCTTTTGCCCGCCTGCTGGACCTGTACCCCCAGACGCGGGTGGAACTGTGGCTTAGGAATTTGAAGGACGCCCTGGCCGAAGTCAACGACTGGGGCCGCCTGGCCTACCTCATCGAGGGCCGCCGCCTGGCATCCCTGGGAGTGATGCTGGCCTTGCGCCCGCCACTCTACGCCGTGCTGATGCCGGAATTGGAGCCGGCTTACCGCCGCTTGCAAGCTGGCGGCGATTGGGGGTTGCTGACCGCTGCCCGGCGGCAAATTCTCACCCGCCTGCGCCGCATCGCCGGGGAGGTGCAAGACCTCCTGGCCCGGCCGGAGAGCAGCGACTCCGCCTGGCTGCGGATGGAGCTTCAGGAACGTTACCTGGCGCCATTGGGACTTTGAATAGTTCAAGGTTCAAAGTTCATTCCAATCTTCCGCTCATCTCACCTGGCCTAAGACATAGAGAATCTTTGCTTTTTGCCCGGCAAGCCGTTATAATTAATTTAAAAAATCATTTTAAGGGGTTGTGACCAGGGCCGCCAGGCGAATTCAGGCGGGCGACCCGATTGGTCGCCCCAACACTATTTTTTTCTAAAAACTCGAAACTCGGAACTCGAAACTCAATGCCCGATCCTCATAAACAAAAGATCCTGATCCTGGATTTCGGCTCCCAGTACACCCAACTCATCGCCCGGCGGGTGCGGGAGCTTAAGGTCTATTGCGAAATTCACCCCTTCACGATGCCGCTGCCGGAAATCCGGAAGTTCGCCCCCAAAGGCGTCATCCTCTCCGGCGGGCCCCGGAGCGTCTATGAGCCCGACGCCCCCACCATCGACCCGGAGGTCTTTAAGCTGGGAGCGCCGGTGCTGGGCATCTGCTACGGCATCCAACTGATGAATCATCTCCTGGGAGGCCAGGTGGTTTCAGCCGCTTCCCGGGAATACGGCCACAAGTCCTTCAGCATCAAAGACACCGCGGACCTGTTTTTTGGCCTCAACCCCGCGGAGCAGGTCTGGATGAGCCACGGCGACAAAGTGGAGAAAGTGGCCCCGGGCTTTGAGATCATCGGGGCCAGCGACACCTGCCCCGCCGGCGCGGTGGCCGACCGGACGCGGCAGCTTTACGGGGTGCAGTTTCATCCCGAGGTGCACCACACCCCCCGGGGCAAGGTGATCCTCAGCAACTTCCTTTTCCGCATCTGCAAGCTGGCGCCCCTGTGGACCATGCAGTCCTTCATCGAGTCCACCACTGAGGCCATCCGGCGGCAGGTGGGCGATGAAAAGGTCATCTGCGCCTTATCCGGCGGGGTGGACTCTTCGGTCACCGCCATTCTGGTGCACCGGGCCATCGGCGACCGCCTCACCTGCATCTTCGTGGACAACGGCCTGCTGCGGAAAAATGAAGCACAGGAAGTGATTCACCTGTTTCGGGAGCACCATCACCTCAACATTGTTCACGTGGACGCGACAGAGGATTTCCTGCGGCAGTTGGAGGGCGTCACCGACCCGGAGGTGAAACGCAAGCGCATCGGCCACGAATTCATCCGCATCTTTGCCAGGGAGGCGAAGAAATTGGGCGGGGTGCAATACCTGGCCCAGGGCACCCTGTATCCGGACGTCATTGAAAGCGTCTCCTTCAAGGGGCCTTCGGCCACCATCAAGACCCATCACAACGTCGGCGGCCTGCCGGAGGTCATGCCCCTGAAGCTGCTCGAACCCCTGCGGGAGCTGTTCAAGGACGAGGTCCGGGAAGTGGCCGCGGAATTGGACCTCCCCGACCGGCTGGTCTGGCGCCACCCCTTCCCCGGCCCCGGCCTGGCCATCCGCATCCTGGGCGAGGTCAACCGGGAGCGCCTGGATATCCTGCGGGAGGCCGACGCCATCGTCATCGAGGAGATGCTGGCCGCGGGTTACTACCGGCAGGTGTGGCAGGCCTTTGCGGTGCTGCTGCCCATCCGCACCGTGGGCGTCATGGGCGACGAGCGCACCTATGAGAACGTCATCGCCCTCAGGATCGTCGATTCCGCCGATGCCATGACCGCGGACTGGAGCCGCCTGCCGCATGACTTTCTGGCACGGCTGGCCAACCGCATCATCAACGAAGTCAAACGGGTGAACCGGGTGGTGTACGATATTTCCTCGAAACCGCCGAGCACGATTGAGTGGGAGTGAGGCAGTTGCCAGTAGTCAGTAGTCAGTTTTTAGTTTTTATACACGGCGTCGTTAATTTATGCGTATAAGCCATTTAATCTTAATTTGTCATTCTGAGGGAGCCAAAGGCGACCGAAGAATCTCAAGATACGAGATGCTTCACTTCGCTCAGCATGACAAAAACAATAGAGGTAGCGACTGTCTTATCAGTTAATGAGTTATTTGTGCTGGAGTGTGGGCACCGCCAACTGATTCCTTTTAAAGGCTTAAGTGAACCGTATTGAGTTTAAAACCATTATTATGCCCAAATACTCATGTCGCTAAGATAGTTTTAAGTTTTAAGAAATGTAGCCGCAGGCTTTAGCCTGCGATAAATCCCCCCTGCCCCCCTTTAGAAAAGGGGGGTAAGAAAAGCAGGTTTTAAGTCCCCCTTTTCTAAAAGGGGATTTAGGGGGATTTAAGAATGCTGAATTTGGAATAAGAACCCGTAGGGCGGGAAAGCGAAGCGCATCCCGCCATTCATCCTAAAAACAACTGGCTACTGACTACTAACAAATATGGCAGCCCCTAAAAAAGATAAGGTAACAGCGCAAAAGCCGCCGCCCCCGCCCCCCGGCCCCATGTACTTCCGGAACATCCTCGGCCAGGACCGGGTGATCGCGCACCTGCGGACTGCCTGGCAAAAGGGGCGGCTGTCGCACGCCTACCTGTTCCTGGGACCGGAAGGGGTGGGCCGGGCCAGCACCGCCCGGGCCCTGGCCGCGGCCCTCAATTGCCTGACACCCCGGGAAGATGGGGACGCCTGCGGGGACTGCGCCTCCTGCCGGCGGCTTGCGGCGGGAACGCACCCCGATTTTTTAGTTATTGGCCCCGAACGATCCAAGTCTAAAACCCAGATTGAGATCGAGCAGATCAGGGAATTAAGCCGCCTCACCAACTACCCGCCCCTGGGCGGCGGCTGGCGGGTGGCTCTGATCAAACCGGCGGAGGCCCTGACCGCCCAGAACGATGCGGCCGCCAACGCCCTGCTGAAGACCCTGGAGGAGCCGCCGGAGCGCCACCTCCTGGTGCTCACCGCCCAGGTGGAGGCGAACCTGTTGGCCACCATCGTCTCCCGCTGCCATAAGCTGGCCTTCGCACCCCTGCCCGCGGCCCTGGTGGCGAAAGAATTGGAGGAGCGCCGCAGCCTGGCTGCGCCCCAGGCCCGGCTTTTGGCCGCCCTGAGCGGCGGCTCCCTGGGCAAGGCCCTGATGCTGGACCCGGAGGCCGTCCTGGCCCAGCGCCGGCAGGTATTGGACGACCTGAAAGCCCTCGCGGGCGGCTCCGCCAGCGCGGCCCTGGATTGGGCGCAGCGACTGGCCAAGAGCCGGCCGGATTTGGATAATTTCCTGTCCCTGGCCCAATTATGGTACCGGGATTTATTGCTCTGTCATTTTCAGGCGAAGGCCTCCTTGCTGGCCCACCAGGACCTTCAGGACGACCTGAACCGGGCCGCGAGTGCTACCCCGCCGGCCGTCTGGTTTCAAAAATTCTCCGCCCTGGGCGCGGCCCAGCGTCATCTCCAGGCCAATCTTAATCCGGAGTTGACCCTGGACATCCTGGGGCTGCGCTTACAGCGTCGAGGTCATATGCATGGCTCTCGCTAAAATTTGTCTCGGACCCGGCGGCAAATGCTGTCTGATGGATTCCGGCGAAGTTACGATCAAGGCGGGCGACCGGGTGGTGGTGGAGGGCGAACACGGCCTGAAACTCGGGCGGGTGAAGGTGGTCTTCGGCGACGCCGATCCGCAACTCTTCCCCGGGCAAATCAAGACCATGGTGCGGCTGGCCACTCCGGAGGATCTGGCCCAGGAAGAAAAGAACCGGGCTCTCGAGAAAAGGGCCGCGGAATTTTGCCTGGACCGCATCCAGGCCCACCGCCTGCCCATCTACCTGGTGCAGGTGGAATGCCTGTTCGACGCCTCTAAAATCATCTTTTATTTCACCGCCCCCGGCCGGGTGGATTTTCGCGAATTAGTCAAAGACCTGGTACAAGAGTTTCGCATCCGCATCGAGCTGCGTCAGATCGGGGTGCGCCACCGGGCCAAGATGGTGGGCGGCCTGGGAATCTGCGGGCGGGGCCTCTGCTGTGCTTCCCACCTCCGGGATTTTGAACCGGTGAGCGTCCGCATGGCCAAGGAGCAGCAACTCAGCCTAAATCCTAACAAGATCTCCGGCATCTGCGGCCGCCTGATGTGTTGTCTCACTTACGAATATGCCGTTTATCAGGAAGTTCGCAAGCATCTCCCCCGGGTGGGCAAGCGCGTCCAGACCCCGGAAGGGGAAGGCAAGATCATCCGTTATAACCTGATCCGGGAGACGGTGACCCTGGAGTTGGAGGATAAGCGGGAACTGGAAGTGGCCCTGAAAGACCTCCCCGGCCATGATATGCCGGCGGAGACCGCCGAGGGGGCATAGACCATGGACGATAGCACCGATCGGCTTGTCGAAGGCCTGAAGGTTCAGATCAAAAAAGAAATCGTCGACAACTACTTCGCGGACCGGGTCTTCCTGGAGGAGGAGATGGAATTGCTCCGCCAGAAGACGGAGGCCTACCGGCAGGAATATGAATTGCTCGGCCGACGCTTTATGGCCCTGTACCATGCTCTGGGCTCTGAAGCGGGGTGCCGTCTGATGATGGAGGTCCTGAACCTGAAGGATTGGCCGTTTTATGAGCAATACTGCGCCCTGACGAACCGGGAACGCCAGGAACTGCTCGAAAGCTGCCCCGTCCGGGGCTTCACCGCTTATCGCCGTTTCCGGAATAAGATCCTGGACCTTTACGAATTGCTGCACCAGGACGACGCCATGCTCCGGGAAAGCTACGACAAGATCGCCACCCACCTGAAACTTTTGAATGAAGATATCGAGAAATTTAATCTGTCTTACGATTTCGGCCTTATCGCCGCTCAGATAGAGGCCCTGGAAGGCCGGGGAGAAGCCGCCATGGGCGGAGGGCTGATGTCTCCGGAGCGGGAGGAGCTCTCCAGCCGCATGCGCTTTAAACGCCGGAAGCTCGACGAGCAGGAGCTGCCCCCGCCGCCGGATTTGCCGCCGCTGGAGCGGATCAAGGACAAACTGATCAGCATTATCGACCGGATTTGTCCGTAAAAAAGCTGTGTGGGGCGGGCGTCCCGCCCGCCAACCTCAACCGGCGGCCAGGGACGGCTGCCCTACTTTTTTAACAACCCTTGAGCCTCGGGCTGGGGGAAAAGCCATGAGAAAAACCCTAATCGTTTTTATCATCCTGGCGGCAGGCTGTGGCATCTGCGGCTGCGGCCCGACCCTGCATAATATCAGGGTCAATGGCTACACCGATACTGCTGCACCGGCCCAGATTGTTCCGGGCGGCACCTTTTTCGTCATCGAAAATCAGAAGGCCCAAAACCCTCTGCTGGAAAAGGAGATCGCCGAGAAGATCAGGAAGCTATTGTTTAATAAGGGCTATTCGCTCACTTCATACGATAAGGCCCAGTATTATCTGCTCTTCTCTTACGGGGTCGGCGGCGAAAGCCCCACCAGTGTGGCCATGCCCGACTATTACACCTCTTATGGCTTCGGCATCGGAGGCGGCACCGGCTGGGGTTGGTACGGCGCCCCCTATGTCTTTGGCGGGCCCTTCTTCTCCTTCTATCCCAGCCCGGAGCGCCAATACGACCGCTGGCTCCTGATCAACGTGGTGGATGGCAAATACTATCGGGAAACCAGGGGCCAGTTCAAGACTATTTGGGTAGGCGAGGCTCGCAGCACCGGCACCTCGACGGATCTGAGGGTGGCGATTAATTACCTGCTGCTGGCCGACTTTAGGCAGTTTGGGCAGAATACCGGCAAAGCAGTGAACGTCGAGGTCAACGAAGATGCCGCCAAGGTGCAAGGGTTGACCAAATGATCACTCAAGGTGGAGATTCAGGCACTTGGCCCGCATGTTGACCAACGTCCGTGACTTCTTTCGCCGCCGCCTCTGGCTGGATGAAGGCCGGGGGCCAGGGGTCATATGGTTTTTAAAAGGCCTGCGCGTGCTGATCCTGGCAGGCCGCGGCCTGATCAAGAACCAATCCCTGGTGCGCTCTTCGGCCCTGGCCTATGCCACCATCCTGGGCTTCATCCCCTTGTTCGCCCTGCTCTTCGCCATCCTCCAAGCCATCGGCCTGCCGCGGCTTTTGGCCACCTATTTTCTGGAGAATTTCGCCCCCGGCTCCAAAGATTTCGTCAACCAGATTCTCTTCTACATCGAAAATACCAAGGTGACCTCGCTGGGGGTCTTCGGCGTAGTGGTCCTGCTGTGCGACCTGACCATCGTTATGACCAACGTGGAGAAGGCCTTCAATAAAACCTGGCATGTCTCCCGGACCCGTTCCTGGAGCCGCAAGGTCAGCGACTATCTCAGTATTTTCCTCCTTTTCCCCATCCTCATGGCCGTGGCCATTTCCATCTCCTCCTCGTTCCTGGGGATTCACGAGTTCCGCCAGATCCTGGAAGTGATGATGCCCGAGTTTTTTTTCACCGCCACCCGCTGGCTGGTTACTCTGGGGATCTTGTGGCTGGCCTTTATCTTTATTTACCTGGTGATGCCCAATACCCGGGTGAATTTTTGGTCGGCCGTCCTGGGCGGGGTGGTGGGAGGGAGCATCTGGCAGGTGGCTCAGTGGATCTTCATCTGGATTCAAGGGGCCTCAGCCTACTATAACGCCATTTACGGTGCTTTATATAATCTTCTCTTCATCTTCATCTGGATGTTCTGGTGCTGGCTCATCCTCCTATTCGGCACCGAAGTGGCCTTTGCCCACCAGAACCTGGTCCGACTCACCCGCTGGGCGCGGTTGCCGGATCCGCTCCCGGAGCCGGTGGACGAGTATCTGGGGCTGGCGGCCCTGGTCAGCATCGGCGTCCGCTATTACCGGCGGGAGCCGCCCCTGTCCCTGGAGGATTTGGCCGAACTGCTGCCCAGCGGCGATAACCTGGCCAGCCGGACTATCCAGATGCTCCTGGACTGCAATCTGGTAGTGGAGGTCGTCTTGCCGGGCCGGCTGGAGCATTCGCCGCAATATCTCCCCAACCAACCGCTGGACCAGTTGACTGTGGCTGAGGTCCTGGTTTGCCTGAGGCGCTCCCGGGAGGCAGTCCTCAGTCAGGCCCTCGAGGCCGAGCCCGGTATAGCCGCAAAACTGGAGCGTCTGCTGCAGGACCGCTTCGGCGCCGAGCGGCAATCTCTCACCCTCAGGGAAATAGTGGATTCTGTGGGACAGGAGCCGCTTCCCAAGATAGTTGCTTAAAAGTGCAGCCAATTCCTGGTTAAACATAGGGGCAGGTTTTAAACCTGCCCCTGCCTGCTTATAGCGATTGCCAAAAATAATTTCTTGTAGGGGCGCACCCGCGTGTGCGCCCTCCTGCGGGCGGACACATGGGTCCGCCCCTACAATCCATCGGGTTATCGGAAAAAACTTTTGGCAAACGCTAT
>JAMCQY010000260.1 GCA_023381945.1 Deltaproteobacteria bacterium | reverse complement strand
AGTAAATTTGCTGGCGACGATTTCCTTATAGTGGTCCGGGAGCCGCGCGGCGTCGACGTTGAGCAGGGTGGCGAATTGACCGGCAAAGGAAAATTCAGTGTCTTCGCCCACCGCGCTGGAGCGCACCGCCAGCCAGGGGGTGGGCAGGGATTTGGCCGCCTGCGTGACGGCCTGCTCCAACTCCGCGGGCAAAGGCGCCCGGCGGATCAAGTCCTGGATCTCCCGGCTCTCCAATTCCAGGCTCTCCAGGTCGTGAATAGGGGCCTGGGCCAGTCTTTCTTCCAGTTCGCCGGAGAGTCTGGCCTCTTCCAAAAAGAATTTATAGGCCGCGGCAGTGATGGCAAAACCCTGGGGCACCGGCAGGCCCACACGATTGCCAATCTCCCCCAGGTTGGCCATTTTGCTGCCCACGGCCGGAGCCAGATCCTGGCTTAAGGCCGACAAGGGCAGAATGAAAGGAGTTTCCGGGATAGTGGGGACTGCGGCCAATTCCAGGCGGATGTTTTCACCCAGGCGCCGGCAGATGGGAGCCAGTTCCGGGTAGCGGCCGCCGGTGAGCAAATTGAGTTCGGCGACCATCCCCGAGACGCTGGCCAGCAGGCGGTCCGACTGGGTTTCCAAATAGCCGGTGTCGAAGAGGAAGTCGCCGGAGAGCTTCTCCTCCATGTCGGCCATGGTTTCCAGAGCCTGGTTGTTTTCGGTCAACAGGTGGCGAAAATGGTCGAACTGCCCCTGCAGGCGGGTCGCCTCGTCGACTTCTTCTTTGAGGAACCTTTTCAGAAATTTAAACATTTGATTCGTTCAGATCAAGTAATCAGTGATCAGTGGCCAGAGGTTCTTTCTGATCACTGGCTACTGATCAATGATTACTGCTTTCTCAAAGCTGCCAGTTCCCCTTGCATCCTTTTCCATTCCAGAGCCCGGCGGATGGTGATCAGAATGGTCTCCTTGCGAAAGGGCTTGGTGATGAAATCATAGGCTCCCTTCTGGATGGCTTCCTCAGCGGTTTCGATGGTGCCGTAGGCGGTGATGATGATGATGGGCAGGTTCTGATTGATCTTTTTAACGATGTCGATCAGATCCATGCCGTCCACCAGGGGCATCTTCAGATCGGTGATCACCAGGTCGTAATGGTCCTCTTGGAGCATTTTGCTCACTTCGAGGGGATTGTTAGTGGTGTTCACTTCATACCCCGTCTTGTCCATCAGGATGGTCTTTAACAACCTGAGCATATTGGGTTCGTCGTCCACCACTAAAATACGTTCCGGCATAACTTCCTCCTGGAAGGTTAGGAAAAGTTCAAAGTTAAAAGTTAAAGGTTAAAAGCCTTAATTCGGTGCGCGGGGCGCACCCTAAATTGGTAGATTCTTCTCGGCGCTCGGAATGACAATTCTGCAATCGCGATAATATAATCATCTAGGTTTTTCACATCTATACCGCCATTTAGTTACTCGCGACTTGCGACTCAGTGCTTTCGGCCTCCTCTGACTCCGAATCTGCGGCGATGGGCAGATAAACGGTGAAGGTGGTCCCGTGTTTTTCGGGATATTCGTCAGCCGGAAAGGTGGTGAAGATGATGTTGCCGCCGAACTTGGTGATGATGCCGTAGCTCATGGACAGACCCAGGCCGGTGCCTTCGCCGGTCTTCTTGGTGGTGAAGAAGGGATCGAAGATCTTGGTCTGGGCCTCCCGGGGAATGCCATTGCCGGTATCGCTGAACTCGATGGCCAGGCGTTTGCCGTCGGGGACCTTTTGGGTCACCACCTTGAGGACGCCGCCGCCCTTCATGGCATCCCGGGCATTATTAATCAGGTTGATGAAAACCTGCTGCAGTTCCGAGGGGTCGCCGGCGGCCATGGGCAGGCCGGGGGCGAGGCTGCTGTCCAGGCGAATCTTTTTGGTCAACAGGGTATTTTTCACCACCGCCAGAGTCTTTTCCAGGAGCTGGTTGATGTCGGCCCGGGTTTCGGTGCGTTCCGGGGCCCGGGCGAAGGTCAGGAGGTTTTCCACGATCTTTTTGCAACGCAGGCCCTCTTCCTCGATGACCTTCAGGGTGTCGTTGATTTCGGGTAAATCTTCAGTCTGCCCCAACAGGTGCTCGGTGAACCCCAGGATCACGGTCATGGGATTGTTGATTTCGTGGGCCACACCGGCGGCCAGCGTACCGACGGAGGCCAGCTTCTCCATATTGATCATGCGGTCTTCAATGGACTTGCGGCCGGTGATATTGCGGGAAATGATCTCAAACGCAAAGATCTGCCCCTGCTCGTCCTTGATGCCTACTATGCTGGTGGAAAACCAGAAATCCTGGTCACCGATAGACACTTGGTGGCGCATGGAGCGGACTTTGCCGGTGGCCTGCATCTCCCGCAGCCAGTCCATGTGGAAATCGGCGGATTTTTTGGTAAAAATGTCGTAAAGCGTACGGCCGATAAAATCTTCGGGGTGTCCTCCCAGCAGGGCCTCGGCAGGCTGGCTCTGGGGCAGGCCTGCCAGAGCCCGGGAGAAGAGGTCAGCGGCAAACCGGTTAATGGAAAGGATGCGACCCAGGCTGTCCACCGTATAGATGAGGTCGGCGGCATTCTCCACCAGGCCCTGATAGCGGGCCTCGGACTTCTGCAATTTCACCTTCTGACGGTTGACCTCCTCCTCCAACTGTTCGGAGAACTGGCGCTCATAACGAAAATTCAACATGAAGATGGTGCCGGAGAGGACCACCAGGCCGATGATCACCTGCATGAAAAACTGGCGCATATAGAGGGAGTGAATTACCCCTTCCACTTCGCTGGCCGGGGCCACCACCGCCACCGACCAGGAGGGCATGGGGCTGTCGCTCTTCACATTGGCCGGGTCATCCAACTTCACTGGGGCGTAGGCGATGAGTTTTTGAATCTCGCCGGCCATACCGCGGTGCCAGCCGGAGATATAGGTGCCCCAGCCCTCTTTACCGGTCAGCATCTTTTCACGTTGGATTTCGTTAATAGCATCGAAAGAGATGGCCGGCATCCGCGCCTTGCGCACGGTAAAGGCGTTCTTGCCGATAAAATCCCGTTCCGGGTGGGATAGAAAAATGCCCTGTTTGTCCATGATCCAGGCATAGCCGGTCTTGCCGCTACGGATATCCTGGGTAAATTTGCTGGCCAGATGATAAGTGTCGATATAAAAGGCCAGGACGCCGCCAAACTTACCCGAGGGATGGGGATGGCTTTCATCCACCGAAACCTCATAAGTAGGTACGGCCATCACCGTGATCAGGCGGCCTGGAAAATTGGGCACCCGGGTTGATACCGGGCTGACGTAGACCTGGCCTCGGTTTTCAGGTTTAGCAGCCCATTCCAGAAAGGCAGCTTCTTTGAAATCACCGGTGGTAATGTGTTCCAGACCCCGGCTGTCCACCAGATAGGCTCGCCGGCCATCAGCGTCCATGCGAAGGATCTCGACCAGGCCTTCCTCCCGGACGCTGGCCAGGGTGGCCCGCATGCGGTTGGCCCAGGTGAGGGGCTCCAGGTATTGGATCGACGGGGAGAAATTGAGAGTGCTTAGCT
>JAMCQY010000350.1 GCA_023381945.1 Deltaproteobacteria bacterium | reverse complement strand
ACGTTGCGAGAGCCTTTCGGCAGCCGTAAGATCAGGGAGCAGCAAGACCAGATGGACCTTGCGGACCCGTCCGGCCTTCTTATAAATGGCGCTGACTTCGCCGCTGATCACAAAGCGGACGGGGCTGGTCTCCTGCCAGGCGGGACCCCGGAGGCCCAATGGGAGTGAGAGGCCGGGCTTCAAGACGTAAGTCCCGGCCGCCACCGGTTCCAATTTTTCAGCCATTTCCCGGAGCCATTCCGGGTGGGTGCAATCGCCGGTGCCCAGCACCTGCACGCCCTTATAGCGTCCCCAGAGGTCCAGATGCTCCAGGTCGGCCTGCTTTCCGGTGGCGATGGAGTAACGGGAATGGATATGCAGGTCAGCGACGGTTTCCATGAGTGTCCACCTTACCACAAATCCGGGCTCGATTCCACCAACCTGCCGGAGTTCCGAAGACGCCGGGAAAGGCGAGACGGCCGCTAAGTCAAGAGAACATCAAAAAATTATCCCGATAATGGGCTGCCTCTGGACTCCTCGATTAAAGTGCTTATTAATATAAACACATCCGGCCAGCTCCATTTCCCGCTCCCTTAGAGTTTCGCACCATCCTCCGGCCGCAACCGCTACTGGAATGTTCATTCGTGCAGGCGGCTCATTCTAGGCGTACTCCCGGGTTCCTGGTTTAACGGTTCGGGTGAAGCCTGTCCGAATAAGGCACCGCGCGACCCCGAGGAGCCCGGCCGGCCAATTAAGGCAAAGGCCCCAGGCCTTTTCGAAGAGGAGAAGATCATGAACAGATCGACCTTTTGGTTGTTAGGGTTGGCGGCCATGCTAAGCCACCTCTTATTGTCGTCTTGATAACCGGCTCCCGGGCGCCCGGGTGGCGCCCAAAGCTTAAAATTTAATATGACCCAGGGAGGATCGCAGTATGAAACGTGTGGATAAGGAGACCCTAAAAGGTTGGCTGGGACAGCCGGGCTTGTTCCTGATGGATGTGCGCAGCACCTCCGCCTGGAACCGCAGCATTGCCAAGATCGAGTACTCCCACCGTTTTGCCCCGGAGAAATTTGGCAAAATGCTCCAGGACATCCCGAAGAACAAAAAATTGGTCCTGTACTGTGAAGACGGCAAGTCCATCTCCCCCATTATGATTCAAAAGCTGGAAAAGATGGGTTTCACTAATCTTAATCTGCTGGAAGGGGGTTTCCAGGCCTGGAAGGGGAAAGAATTCCCCGCGGTGCCCAAGGAAGTGGAATAACAGTCGACTAGGAAAAATAGGGAATGAATGCCAGGGTGCAGTTGAGATGCCCCCAAAAGTGAGACACTTTTTATGAGAGGGTTGGTTTAAAGCAACCATGGCTCATGTTACCCAGCAGCCCCTCTGGGGGTGGAGGGAGCGTAGCGACCGGAGCCCCCAGAGGGGCGGTCGTCTCCCAGAACTCCAGCGGGGTCCGGTATCCCAGGCTCTGATGGGGACGCTCCCCGTTATACCAGTTGAGCCAGTTCTCCACTTTGCTCCGGGCTTCGCCCAAGGCGTAAAACAGTTCGGCGTCGAGCAGTTCATCCCGCAGCGAGCCGTTAAAGCTCTCCAGGTGCCCATTATCGTAAGGCTGGGCCTTGGGCACCGGTTCATCCTTGACCCGCCAGGCCAGAAGCATCTTTTTAAAGACCCGGGACTCAAACTCCGGCCCGTGGTCTCGCCTGAGCACCCGAGGCGCCCCGTAGCGCAGAAACAACCCTTCCAGATGCCGGGCCGCCAGGGCGCCGGTGATACTGTGCTCCACCAGGGAACCCAGGGCGTAGCGGCTGAAAATGTCCAGCACGTTGAGAATCCTGAGTTTCCTCCCGGAGACCAATTTGTCTTCGACGAAGTCCACCGCCCACACCTGGCCGGGAGCCAGAGCCTCGGCGGGCTCAAAGGGCACCGGCCGCTTCAGCCCCCCCCGCCGCCCTTTTTTGCTAACTGGTTTTTGCAGTTCCATTTGGCGATACAAGCGATAAACCCGTTTGGGGTTGACCCGCCAGCCTTGCCGCCGGAGCACCGCAGTGATCCGCCGATAGCCAAAAGAAGCCTGGGCGTGGGCCAGTTCCCGAATCCGCTCTCTCAGTCCAGCCTCCTGCGGCTGTTCCCGGCCTGGCCGGTAAAAGGTGGCCCGGGCCATCTTTATCAGCTCCAAGGCCAAGCGCAGGGAGACGCCCTGCTGTCGCAACTCCCGGATCACCTGCCGCTTCTGGACTGGCGTCAAAAGTTTTTTTTAAGGATCTCGTTCAAGGTCTGGATGATGAGTTCCTTGTCTGCCACCAGCTTCTTTAACTGCCGGTTCTCATCCTCCAGGACCTTGAGGCGCTTGGCCTCTGACTTGCCCAGACCCTTGTACTTGGCCCGCCAGCGGTACAGCGTCGCCTCTTTAATGCCGTACTTGCGGGCCGTACCGGCAATGCTGGACGTCGGCAACTCCGACTCCGCAATGATCCGGACGATCTCTTCCACCGTAAACCGAGACTGCCGCATGAAGGTCTCTCCTGCTTGCGAGGCCTCTCATTATAACAGTCTCATTTTTGGGGAGCACCTCATTCACCCCCCCCAAATTGTTGGGGGAAGTTCTGGGAATAAATCGATTAATCTAATTATTATGATTGGTTATGCTGCGGAAAATTTGGCCCTGGCCTTGCAGTTAGCGGAAATAAACCTGAATTTAAGGAGGAAAGAAAGTGGAACTGCTTCAACAGAAACGGTTTTTTCGGCCCGACGAAGTGGCCGCCATCTTGGCTCTGTCCCGCCGTACCATCTATCGCATGATTCGCGACGGGCGCCTCCCCGGGACAAAATGGGGCTCCGGCCCCTGGCGCATCCCCCGGGAAAGCTTGGCGGCTCTGTTCCCTGAGGACCACGCTCCCTGGGTGGTTACAACTTGATTTATGCTGCTGCTAAAACTAATAGTGGGGGCGCCAGCCCCCCACTTTTCCACTAAACCCACCCCTACTGCTGCTCTCTGGAACCAGCGCTAAGATTACTTGCATTTTCCTTAGATAGATTTAAAATAATTAAGTACTTCAAGTGGTATGGGGGTAGAAATGTGCCCTCTGCCCAAACCATAAGGACCATAATGAATAACCGCTTAAGCCCTTTTTATAAAAATATCGCCCTGTGGTTACTTATCACCCTGGTAATGATCGTCCTGTATCACAACTTCTACACGGTGGAAAATACCCGGGGTAAGGCCTCCATCAATTACAGCAAATTCATGGATCTGGTGAAGGCTGATAAAGTGGCCAAGGTAGTCTTGCAAGGCGACGAAATCAGCGGCGAACTCTCCGATGGCAAGGCCTTCAAGAGTTACGCTCCTCCCGATCCGGACATGATCAGGCAGCTCACCTCCAAAAAAGTGGAGATCACTGCCAAACCCAAGGATGAAAATTCCTGGTACACCACTTTTCTAATCTCTTGGCTGCCCATGTTAGTCCTGGTGGGCATCTGGATCTTCTTCATGCGCCAGATGCAGGCCGGCGGCGGCAAAGCCATGTCCTTCGGCAAGAGCCGGGCCCGTCTGATGACGGAAAATACCGTCAAGA
>JAMCQY010000392.1:1309-3574 GCA_023381945.1 Deltaproteobacteria bacterium | reverse complement strand
GCGCTTTTTCCCGTCGCTCAAAGGGTGCAGCAGGTCAAACTGAAAGATTTCGTCCTGGTAGGAGAGGGGCCGGTTGAAGGCCACCATGCTGAAACTGGGCAGGTGCTTGTATTCGGCAAAATTTTTCTCGAAGGACGGCAGGAGTTCCCGGGGCTCCACCAAAGGATAGTCGGCGCTATAGGGCTCTAACAGCCCCTTTTTCAGGTGAACGTAATCCAGGAACTCCTTGAGCAGGTATCGGTCCCGCAGGGAGGTTTGACCCAACTTGAAGTCGGCCAGGGGCTGGCCGTTTAGCAGGACTTCCGATAAGAATTTATCCCGCTTCTTCATTAACCGGCTACAATCTTGAGGTGCAGGCGGCGGGTGCGGGGCCCGTCGAATTCGCAGAAATAGATGCCCTGCCAGGTGCCCAGCACCAGGCGGCCTTCGCTAATTATGACTGTAAGCTGGGGGCCGAAGAGGGAGGACTTGATATGGCCGGGAGAATTGCCTTCCCGGTGGCGGTAGGGTTCGTCATCACTGATGACCTTGTTCATGACCATCAGGATGTCGGCGCGGACCGCGGGATCGGCGTTTTCATTGATGGTCACCGCGGCAGTGGTGTGGGGCACGAACACCAGGCAGAGGCCTTCCTTTACCCCGCTTTCCCGGACCTTGTCCTGAATCTGGCCAGTCAGGTCGAGTAACTCGGTATGGCGGCCGGTACGCACCGTTAGGGTATGAAACATGCCTATCTCCTGATCAGGGGGGACTCGTGGGGCAGGGTCAACAACCCGCCGGGTTCTTTGGCCTCCTGAGATTGCTGGGATTCCTGCCAGGCCAGGCCCATGGCCATTTTAACCAGACCTTGTAAGAAGGGGTTTTCCCCTCCCAGGGAGGTAGGTTCCGGTTGACGCAAGTCAGCTGCCGCGACCTTTGCCAGATGGGCTTCTTCAGGGCGCTGGCCCAATTCCAGGTAATAGGCCATGGCCAGCAGCCGCCGGGCCCAGAGGGGCCGCGCCTCGGGGGGAAACAAGGCCCGAGTGGCTTCAGCCAACAAGGCGCCGGCCCGCACCGCCTTTTGCTGGTCCGAGAGCACCAGGGGGCTTTGTTCCACTTCCCGCACCTTCTCGAGCCAGGGAGTTATTTCTTCCTGACCGGGCAGCCAACTCTGGAACAGGGGAGAGCCGGCCAACTGGCTTGATTGCTCCAGGAGGCGGCTGCGCTCGCCGGGCTCTAAAACCGGCAGGACCTTCTCCAGATCGGGAGCCTCCTCGGGACGGCCCCAGTTTTTCCAGATTTGCTCCCGGACCGAAGCATAGCGCCGGGAGGCCTCGGTCGCCATTTCGACACGCTGATAGGCGGCTTCCAGCAGGCGCACTGCATAAGGACCAGGGACCGGGAACCAATCCGAGAGCCCCTGCCGCCGGTAATATTCCCAAAATTCAGTCTGCTGCCGGCTTTTCAAAATCAACAGGTGGCATTCCAGTAAGCCCTTTTCATCATTAATGACGCTCACCAGGAAGTTGCCGCCCAGGACCTCCTTAGGGGCTTCCAGGACCACGACGCTGTCGCCGTTGCCTAATATGGGCGAGACCATGGTCTTGGTCTCAACCGGCTTGGGTTTGCCGATGACCGGCTCCTCCCGGGGCAACAGCTCACCGGGCACCGGCACCCCCCGGGTCTGGAGCAGGTGCAGGGCGCGTTTCAGGCCTTTCCGCCGGGCCTTGTCGGTGGCCTGGCCGAATAAATCGGCCAGGAGAACCGGGATGGCCGGGTGGTTGATATCGGCCAGGGCCGCCATGAGGTGCAGGTCCCAGAGGCTATCCTGAGGATTGACGGTGACCAGACGTTTTAGACTCTCCCGGTCACGGCCGGCCTCGCAGGCCGCGGCCAGCACCGCCGCCTGGGCAGCCAGGGCGTCGGCAGCCTCCGGAAAAAGGGGTGGCAATTCGGATTTGGGCTTGGCTTTGGATATCTTTTGTGCGGTCATTGGAATAATTACAAAGAGGTAATGAAAAGGGAAGTTTGGTAATTATGTCCGTAGGGGCGGGTTTAAAACCCGCCCCTACCGAGTTCAAGACTTATTAAGCCTTTCCGGCGGTCCCGGCTCTATGGCCACCGCATCGGCGCGGCCCATCTCCTGAAGATAGACGTTGACCCTTTTCCCGGCGGGCAGTTCGATGGCCCGGCCCACGAAATCGGGTTGGATGGGCAACTCCCGCCCGCCGCGGTCGATGAGCACCGCCAGCTCGATACGCCGGGGCCTGCCGTAATCAATGAGGG
>JAMCQY010000392.1:364-1299 GCA_023381945.1 Deltaproteobacteria bacterium | reverse complement strand
CGTGCGGCCGGTGAACAGGACATCGTCCACCAGCACCACTTCCTGGTCGTCGATGGAGCCGGGCAGTTCCGTCTTGCCCACCAGGGGCTTGTGGCTCAGTTGGGTCCAGTCGTCGCGGTACAGGGTGATGTCCAGGACCCCGACCCGCATGGGCTTGCCGGTGTGCCGGCTGATACGGTCCGCCAGCCGCTGGGCCAGAAAGGCGCCACCGGTGCGAATGCCCACCAGGATCATCTGCTCCGCATTGGGGTGCCGGGCGACAATCTCGTCGTTAAGCCGCGCCAGAGTGCGGTCCAACTCCGCGGCGTTCATGCCAGAGGACTTTTTGGAAGTCATGTAAGTTCCTTGCTGCTCAAAGCCTGGAAAGTCAATTAGCTTGATCAGGCGCCCTTTGCCACGGCGGCTGGCAACCTGACCGTTCCCCCGGAAGAATTGTCCAGAAAAGCTTCCTTGGAATTTGCCAAGGTGGGCAAATTCTTCTTTAACTTAACATGCTTGGCGGGGAAAGACAAGCCGGGAAGGATTTCTCAGAGGTTGAACCGGCGACTTCCATCTGAATTTGCTCCGGGGGAGAATCATGGTTATAATTAAACCGGGACGCCGAGGGATTGTCGCCTTTATGACCTTGGAAGAAGCGCGAAAGTTGCTGGGGTTGGGACAACTGGCCAGCCGCCAGGAGATTCGGTCGGCCTACCGGCAGGAGGCTCGGCGCTGGCATCCCGACCTGGCGGTGAATGATATTCAAGAAGCCGAATACCGGCAACGCATGCAGCAGGTTAACCTAGCCTACCAACGGATACTCCAATTCATAGAAGGGCACCGCTTCGAGCTTGTGGAAAACTCTTCCCAGGAAGACCTCATGCAATGGTGGCATAACCGCTTCGCCACCGGCTCCTGGAGCCCCCCGCCCACTGAAGACCCTGGGGGAAATAAGG
>JAMCQY010000392.1:0-345 GCA_023381945.1 Deltaproteobacteria bacterium | reverse complement strand
TGCTGCTCAATTTGGGGAATCTTGGCTCTGGTCTGGCTGCTTCGGTTTCCGGCGCTGAGCTGGAGAATCTGGAATACCGTGTGAGCCTGGGGCCATGGTCTGAGGTGGCCGTGGTGCACCTGCAGTTGGCTCGGGTGGATCAGGACCACTACCGGGCCGAGTTCTCCGGCGCGGCCCAGGGAATGTGGCGAGTTTTGAGCCGATGGCTGCCGGAGCGCTACGAAACTGAAATGGTCCTGGAGGGTGGACGGCTCAAGCCCCTGATCTTTCGGGTATAGTCGAAGTGATATTCTTTTCGGACATGATGGCCTTTGGCTTGAAACTCTTCCCGAAAGATCAGGGGCT
>JAMCQY010000102.1 GCA_023381945.1 Deltaproteobacteria bacterium | reverse complement strand
GTCCTCCCAAAGGTAGGGATGATGACATTCTTACAGCCTAAATCATTGCGCAGACGGGCGGCCAGGGCCTCGGACCCCTCCGGCTCGCCATGCACCACAAAGATTTTTTCGGGACGTTTTTGAAAGCCGCGCACCCAGTCCAGGAGGTCAGGCTGGTCGGCATGACCGCTGAAGCCGTTGAGCGTCACCACCTCGGCCCGCCGGTGGTATTCCCTCCCGAAGATCTTGACAATTGGCAACCGGTCCACCAAACGGTGGCCCAGGGTGTTGGGCGCCTGCCAGCCAACAATGATGATAGTGTTGTGGGGATCTTCGATATTATTTTTCAAATGATGCTGGATACGGCCGGCCTCGGCCATGCCCGAGGCGCTGATGATAACACAGGGGCCCCTCCGCGTGTGGAGTTTCTTGGACTCTTCCACATCCCGGATGTATTCCAGCCGGCGGAAGCCGAAGATATCCCCTTCGGGGCCCAACTTGGCGAGATAATTCTGGGTGGCGTCATCGAAGTAATCCGTATGGCGGCGAAACACCTCGGTGACGTCCACCGCCAGCGGACTGTCCACATAGATCGGGATGTCGGGTAGCAGGCCTTTCTCATAGAGCTTGTGCAGCAGAAAGACCAAAAATTGGGTACGTTCCACGGCAAAGGACGGAATGATAATCTTGCCGCCGCGTTTGGCAGTCCGCGTGATAGTCTCTTTGAGCCGCGCCTCCGAGTCCTCCCGGGGCGGATGCGTCCGGCCGCCGTAGGTGCTCTCGATGATGAGGATGTCGGCGGCCGGCAGCACGGTGGGGTCGCGCAGCAGCGGCGCCTCGGGCCGGCCGAGATCGCCGGTATAAACCAGGCGCCGGTTCTCATTCTTAAAATCCAGGGCGACAATGGCCGAACCCAGCACATGCCCGGCGTCGTAAAGGGTCAGGGTGACGCCTGGCACCAGCGGGTATGGCTGTTCATATTTGATCCCCTCAAAGTTGCGCAGACTTTTAACCGCGTCTTCCCGGGTATAGATGGGCTCGACCGGGGGCTGGCCGTTTCTGGCCAGATGCCGGTTGACATATTCCACGTCTTCCTCTTGGATATGGCCGGAATCTGGGAGCATATAGCGGCATAAGTCCTGGGTGGCCGTGGTGCAGACGATCTTGCCCCGGAAACCATGCTTCACCAGGTTGGGGATATTCCCGGAATGATCGATATGAGCGTGAGACAAGACCATCATATCGACCAGCCTGGCCGCGAAAGGCAATTCCCGGTTGCGCCGCCGCGCCTCGTCGCGTTTGCCTTCATACAGGCCGCAATCCAGAAGAATCCTCTGCTCGTTCACCGCGATCAGATGTTGGGAACCGGTGACAGTTTCGGCTGCCCCGAAAAAGGCAATTTCCATATGGGAACCTCGAATCTGGCATTTTGTAGGGGCGGACCCATGTGTCCGCCCTATTTGTAGGCGCTCTTATCGCTGCCCTGCTGCAGGGCCTGCAAACAGCCGATAAATCTGCCAGCCCAGCATCCCCCAGGTCAAGTTATAGACCTGTTTAAAGCCCCGCTTTTTCAGGGCATAGGCCACGAGGGGCGAATGGTGGCCGGTCATGCAGATGACCACCACCGGTTGCTCCGGAGAGGCTGCCGGCATCTTGGCGCCGTCCAGGAGTACATTAGGAGCATTTTGGGCCTTTGGCAAGTGAAACCAGTTAAATTCCGCCGGCGTCCGCACATCCAGCAGGAGCAGGTCAGGGGCGCCGGCAGATAACTGCCTTTTTAGCTGCCAGGGAAACAGCGGCTTGACCCCCAGCAGCCACCAGAGTGCGTCCCAAGCGATGAAAAATAACACTGCCACAAGAATTAAGCCTTTCATAATCTGATCCTATTTTTCTTAATGGCCCAGACGTCACGCCTGGGTGGGCGGAGTCTAATCTTTAATAATCCCTTCTGTCCTAAGCATCCCGGTCCCCGATCTTCATCATAATATCATTCCCCTCACGGGCTGACCATCTGGCTTTACGCCGGGTCAGGCAATATGATACTGTGCAAGCATATCTCATCAATTCGGAGGACCTCAAGCCATGAAGGTCTTGGTGACCGCCAGGATGCCCGAAGAGGTTTTAGCGCAGATCCGGCGGGAGCACGAGGTGGAGAGTTACACTGAAGATCCGCCCATTGACCGGCAAAGCTTGCTCAGGCTATTGCCCGATAGGGAAGGACTGCTTTGCACCATTACCGACGCGATCGACGAAGAATTGCTGGACCGGGGGCCTAACCTGCGGGTGATCGCCAACTACGGGGTCGGCTTCGAGCATATCGATGTGGCGGCGGCCACCCGGCGAGGGATTCCGGTGACCAACACCCCGGGGGTGTTGACCGACGCCACGGCTGACCTAGCCTTTGCCCTGGTCCTGGCGACCGCCCGCCGCCTGGTCGAAGGCGATAAAAGGGTCAGGGACGGCAAATTCACTTACTGGTCCCCTCTCCTGTTTCTGGGCGTCGAGGTGAGCGGCAAGACCCTGGGCATCATCGGACTGGGAAGGATCGGCCGGGCCATGGCTCAAAGGGCCCGCGGGTTCGGGATGCGAGTCCTCTACTTCAGTCGGACCCCTTTGCCCCCGGACGAGGAGCAGGAACTAAGCGCTTCCTTTGCGCCGCTGGAGAACCTGCTGGCGGAGGCGGATTTTGTCAGCCTGCACGTACCGCTGACCCCCGAGACCAGACATCTGATCGGCCGCCGGGAGCTTGCGCTCATGAAACCCACCGCCCGCCTGATCAACACGGCCCGGGGGCCAGTAGTGGATGAAGGAGCTTTAGTAGAAGCCTTGCGCCAGGGCCGGCTTGGCGGGGCCGGCTTAGACGTTTATGAGCAGGAGCCGCAATTGACTCCGGGCCTGACGGACCTCGACAACGTCGTCCTCCTGCCCCACATGGGCAGCGCCACTATCGAAACCCGCACCAAGATGGGCCTGATGGCCGCGGCCAACCTGCTGGCGGGCCTTAAGGGCGAGCGTCCCCCCAATTGCCTCAATTGGACGGAACTCCAGGATAAGAATAAAGGAGGTGCTGCTTAGATGAAGTTCCGGCGCCGGCAGCTATTGGTTTGCCTTCTCGTGATCTTAACCTGGCTGGGTGGCTCAAGCGTTGCCTGGGGGCAGGAAGATGATTACCGCGATCTGTGCCATGAGTTAAAGGCATCCGGACTCGAGATCGTCGATTCGGGAGTGGCCTATGGCGTGCCTTTCGTTGAAATTAGTATTCCCCGGGGCTCCTCCATTACCTCCATCTGCCATCGGGTTCCCAGTTTCGATAATCAGTTCCAGCGTTGCCGGAACCGCCTGGCCTTTTTCAACGCCCTGAATCCCTCGTATATCAAGACCAGGACCCCGCAACCCAATTCCATCGAGGCCGACACCCTGAAAATTCCCCTGGATTTCCGCAAAGTACCGGATATTTTTTCCGGCTATGACGATTCCCTGGCGAGTTATGACAAATATCTTCTGGTAGACGTCGGCAAGGGTTTTCTGGCTCTTTACGAACGGGGCGAACTGCGGCGGGTCTTTCCCATTTCCGCCGGAAGGGCGGGCGAACGCACGCCGCTGTTCGACTTTAAGATCGAAGACAAGGATGAGAATCACTGGTCCAGCATCTATGATGCCTGGATGCCCTGGGCCTTGCATATGAAGGGGGCGTATTACATTCATGGCGGGGTGCTTCCCGGCCGGGCGGATTCCGCCGGCTGTATCCGCCTGCCAATAAATGATGCGGAGCAGTTGTTTAAAAACGTGGAGGTGGGCACTCCGGGACGAATAATCGATACTCCCAAAGTGGAACAGGATATCTACCCCGCTCCTTTCTGCCGGTAAATTCCTGATATGGTGGGGCAGGCCTCAGTGCCTGCCTAATTTTATTCTTGCGTCGGCGCGAGGTCTGTTCTTTAAAATCGCCTCCGACCTATTCCAACAGCTCCTTCAAAGCCAGCAGTTCATCACGAATAGATTGCAGCAGCGCTTTAGCTTCGTTCGGCGGGGCTGAATGGGGTGTGGCCTGGGGAAGACGGTGAATCTGCTCGGGTTTATACTTCATTTGGCGGCGCAGGGCCGCCAGGCTCAGTTTTTCTTCCTCCCGCAGGCGCTTGATCTCCAGAACCAATTGAATATCGGCAGGGCGATAAAGTCGGTGCCTGGAGCGCCGGCGGCTGGGTTTGAGGAGCTTGCCCTGCTCTTCCCAATAGCGCAGCACATGGGTATGCACCCCGGTGATGCGGCTCACCTCGCCAATGGTGTAGAAGGCCTTGCGGGGGATTTCTTCTTCCACGCGGTTACCGCAGTTCCCCTCCCAACTCCCGGCCCACCGCCTCAACCAGGGCTTGATGGTGCGGGTTGATCAGCTCTTCGGTCAGGGTCCGTTCCGGGTCCCGGTAAGAGAGGCGGAAGGCCAGGCTGCGCTTGCCCGTCGGCACCTGGTCGCCGGCGTAGACATCAAACAGGTAAGCTTCTTCCAGCCAGGGTGCCCCGAAGCGGTACAGGGCCTCGGTCACCTGAGCTGCCGGCACCTCCTCGGGCAGGACCAGGGCAATGTCCCGGTAAACCGCCGGATAACGGGGCAACGGCGTAAAGAGCGGCAAGGTTGCGGACTCGGCCAGGGCCGCCAGGGCCAGGTTAAAGACAAAAATGGAGCCCTCCACGTCCAGCTTATCGCCCGCTTCCGGGTCGAGTTCGCCCACGCAACCCAATTCCCGCTTGCCGGAGTAAACCTTTGCCCCCTGGCACAGATAAGCCGGCAAGGCCTCCCGGCGGAAATTCACCTCGGGAATCTGCAAGCCCGCCAGCAATGCCTCCACCACCCCCTTGAGATCGAAAAAGGTCACCGCCTCCCGGGGCGCGGCCCAGGAGACCTCTTCGCGAGCCCCATACATCAGCCCGGCGAGCCAGGTTTCTTCCCGGGGCAAATCCGCCTCCGGCTGGGGCAGAAAGATCTTGGCGGTCTCAAACAGGCGCAAATCCTGGGCTTGTTTCAAAATGTTGCGCCGCAAGGTGTCCAGCAGGCCCGGGATCAGAGACGTGCGCATTACCGCCTGCTCTTCGCTCAAGGGATTGGCCAGGGCGAGCGGTGCGGCCCCGGGTGCCGCAGCCAGCTCCACCAGGCGCTCGGACAGGAAAGCGTAGTTGATCACCTCATTGAAGCCCAGACCCAGGAGAAGTTGCCGAGCCTCTGTCCGGAGGCGCGCTTCCGGACCGGGGCGCCGGGTGGCCACCTCGCCTTTGGGCAGGGTCACGGGAATCGTCTCAAAGCCCGCCAGCCGCGCGACCTCTTCGATCAGGTCCACTTCCCTGGTCAAATCGTTACGGAAGGAGGGCACCTGGACCGCCAGGTTTTCCCGGTCCAGGCTCACGGCCGGCAGATGCAGGCGTTTCAGCAAGCCGGCGATGGTTTGGTGAGAAAAATTAGTCCCCAATACCTGATTAGTCCGCGACACCCGCAGGCTCAGGCGGGGATGCTGGATGGGGGCCGGGTATTCATCCAGCCGGGGACCCACCACCAAGCCGCCCCCCACCTCGCACATCAGCTGGGCGGCCCGCTCCAGGGCATGGATCACCCCGTCCGGGTCCACTCCCCGCTCGAAGCGGTAAGAGGCCTCGCTGCTCAGACCCAGGCGCTTGGAGGTGCGACGGATGGTGGCCGGGTTGAAATAGGCGCTCTCGATCAGCACTTCACGGGTATCCCGGGTCACTTCGGAATCGAGCCCCCCCATGACCCCGGCCAGGGCCACCGGCCGCTCGGCGTCGCAGATCAGCAGGGTATCCTGCTCAAGAGACCGCAGTTGGCCATCTAAGGTCACGAAACCTTCCAACTGCTCCAATTTTGCCGGGAGGCGCACCACGATCTCGCGATTCTTCAGCCGTGTGAAATCGAAGGCGTGCAGCGGCTGGCCGAACTCCAGAAGGACATAGTTGGTGACGTCAACCAGGTTGTTGATGGCCCTGATCCCTGAGGCTTGCAGGCGCCGGCGCATCCAGAATGGAGAAGGCTTAACGGTCAAGCCGGTCAACAGGCGGGCGGCGTACCGGGGGCAGTGCACCGGGTCCAGGATAGTGACTTTCGCCTTGAGCTCGCCTGATTCCTCCCCCGAAATTGCCTTGACCTCCGGATGACGCAGGGGCACATCCAGCAGAGCCGCCACCTCCCGGGCCAGGCCCAGGATGGATAAGCAGTCGGAGCGGTTGGCAGTCACCGCCACTTCCAGGACCACGTCGGCCAGGTTCAAGGCCTCTGTCAGGTCGGCGCCCACCGGCAGATTCTGGGGAATGTCCATCAATCCGACGTGATCCAGGGACAGCCCCAACTCGTCTTCCGCACAGAGCATCCCTTCGGAGGCAATGCCCCGGAGTTTGGCGGCCTTGATTTTCTGGCCGCCGGCCACCACCGCCCCAATCGGAGCAAAAGGATAGAGCCGGCCCAATTCCAGGTTGGGGGCGCCGCAGACCACCCGGTAGGTTTCTGTTCCCGTGGTCACTTCCGCCAAGCGCAGGCGATCTGCCTGGGGATGGGGTTCCACCTTGGTGACGTGACCCACCACTACCCCGGAAAACTCCGGGGACAAAGGTTCGATGGCATCTATTTCCAGGCCCGCCATGGTGAGGCGGTCCGCCAGGACCTCCGGCGCCACGGTGAGTTCGACAAAATCCGCCAGCCAGTTGAGAGAGAGTCGCATAATTGTTTAATTTATCTTGATAGGCAGTAAAACTCAATAACCGCGCCGCCAAAAACTTTGACTTGGTAGCGCAGGCTTACAGCCTGCCTTCTTTCACAGGCCAGAAGGCCTGTGCCACTTAATAATAAAAAAGGGACCGGACCGGTCCCTTGTTCAATCTTTCGCGCTGCCCGAGGTTAACGGACGCTTCGGCCCAATCTCCTTACCTTATTGCGGTCTGCTCATCCGGCGGCCTGGCGGCGGAGCCCCCGCTCCCCCAGCCCCGTTTTCTTGGCCAGTTTCCGGCGCTGCTCGGAGTATTCCTTACAGACCAGTGGGAATTTTTTGGGATCGAGGCTATAGCGCTGGAAATATTCTTTCGGCGCAAGTTGGTGGGCCTTGCGCAGATGCGCCTTCAGAGTGCGCATCTTCTTGCCGCATTCCAGGCAGACCACATATTTTTCTTTGACTATCTCGTCCAGGGGAATGGAGGGCTTCCGAACCTCCGCCTCTTTGGCCATTTCAGCTCCAGGCGCCGCCTCTTTGGCAACTTCCCCCGTTTCCAAAGAAGTCAATAATGTAAAAATATCTTTAATCTCATCCACTAATTCTTGGGGCGTTAGTTCACTCATCGAAGCATGGGAAGTTACGATCTGAGCTGTCAACTTTAGCGCTTCACTGGCCATGAGTATTTCCTCTCCTGTGATTTTCTCCATGCCGGCAGATGAATTTTATTCCAAAATAACTTGTAGTTATATATTTAATTACGATTTCCATTGTCAAGCGATTTTTACCCAAGACCATTGGGGCATACCGAATTATGACTCATATTTTGCGTCCCCGAGCCAGTTTTTTTAAAATAATAGGGTCAAGTATTGTGATGTACGCCTTCTCCATTTCAATTGCTCCCTCGCTTTTAAATCGCGACAAAGTGCGCGACAGTGTTTCACTGATCGTGCCAAGATAAGCGGCGAGATGGGTTTTGGTGGTGGGCAGTTCGAAGGACAGTCCCGTCTCGACCTTGCCATGCATCTCCTGGCAGCGTTCCAAGATGTAGCGGGCCAGACGCGCTGATACCTCTTTCAACGAAAGGTCTTCCAGTTGCCGGGTCAAATGGAGATTCAAGCGGCTCAAGGTAGCCAGCATATTACGAGCCAGAGTGGGGGAGGCCGCCAGGTGCCGCAAAAATGGTCCCTTGGGGAAGAACAAGGTTTGACAATCTTCCAGGGTAATGGCTGAGGCCGGATAAGGGGCATCGCTAAAGACCGCGGCCTCGGCAAAGGTCTCTCCTGGCCCCACCAGCCGGAGGATATATTCTTTCCCGTCCGGCGAACTCTTCACCAGCTTCACATAACCGCGGGTCAGAAGGAAAAATCCTTGGGCTTCCCGGCCTTCCCAGAAGACCACTTCCTGCCGGGCGAAGGCCTTGCTCACGGCCATCTGCGCCAGAATCTCCAGGTCGCCTTCGGGAATTCCGGAAAATAGATAAATGCGCCGCAGAATCTGCTTTTTTCGTTCGGGTACCTCATTGGCTGTATTTGCCACCGTCTCCTCCTCCATATGCAACTCCGCTGTATAACCGGTTATTTCACATTTGAGCAAAAATGGCGAAGAAAATGTAGGGCAGCGCCTCGCCTGTCCCACCTCAACCACCTGCCGCTTCGGCCCCGCGAATTGCAGTTGACCCGCAAGGCTCCCTTTGGTAGAGTGCTTATGGGTTTTATGGTGAATCGCCAGCCGAAACTCGTTGGGGCACAACTTGCCGATGCCCATCTCCCGCCGAAGAAGGAGTGCGTCATGGTCCGCCATCAATGGTTCCTGGGTTTGCTTTCCCTGATAATTCTCTTGCCGCTCGGCTGTGGCCGCGCGCCTGAAAATGAGATCCGGATCGGGGTCAACGCCGAGCTTACCGGCAGCAAACCCACGGTGGGCGACTCTTGCAAGAAGGCCATGGAACTCCTGGCCTCCCAGGTCAACGCCGAAGGCGGGGTCAAGCTGGGAGATAAAAAATACCTCGTCAAACTGTTCGCGGAAGATAACGAAGATAAGGCGGAATCCGCTTCGGCCGCGGCCCAGAAGCTGATCAGCCAGAACAACGTGCTGGCCATTATCGGCCCCAATGCCTCGGGCAATGCCATCCCCGCGGCCAGCATTTGCGAAGGCGCCGGCGTCATCATGATCAGCCCCTGGTCCACCAATCCAAAGACCACGGAAGGTAAGAAATTCGTTTTCCGCTCCTGCTTTATTGATGACTTCCAGGGCCAGGTGATGGCCAAGTTCGCCCGGGAGAACCTCAAGGCGCCAACCGCCGCGGTGCTCTATGATGTGGCTTCGGAATACAATAAGGGCATTGCGGAAATTTTCAAGAAATCTTTCGAATCGCTGGGTGGCAAGGTGGTGGCCTTTGAATCCTACACCAAGGACGACAAAGACTTCTCCTCCCAGCTCACCACCATCAAGGCCGCCAATCCCAATGTTCTATTTCTGCCCAACTATTACAACGAGGTCCCTCTGCAGGTGCAGCAGGCCCGGCGTCTGGGAATCCACTGTCCCTTCATCGGCTCCGACTCCTGGGGCAGCCCGGAAATTCTGACCTTGTGCGGCGTCGAACTGGATGAATCCTACTTCAGCACCCACTACGCCCCGGATATCGCCACGGAGACCGCCCAGAAATTCATCCGGGCTTACGAAGCCAAATACGGCAAGAAACCCGATGACGTCGCAGCCCTCACTTACGACGCGGGCAAGCTGTTATTGGCCGCTGTCGCCCAGGCCGGAGCCCTGGATCGTCAGAAAGTGCGGGATGCTTTGGCGCAGGTTAAGGAATATGACGGGGTCACCGGCTCCATGAAATTTCACGGCACCGGCGATCCTGTCAAGAGTGCAGTCATCATCCACGTCAAGGATTGCAAATTCCAGTATTATAATACAGTTTCACCTTAAAATGATAACCGTAGGGGCGACCCGCCGCGTCGCCCCTGTTTCAGCCCCTGCCAGTAAATCGAAAAACAACAAATGCTCCAAATCCTGGCCCAAAACGTCCTGAACGCCCTGCAGCTGGGGAGCGTCTACGCCCTCATCGCCTTGGGCTATACCATGGTCTACGGCATCCTCACCATGATTAACTTCGCGCACGGCGACATTTTTATGGTGAGCGCCTACCTCGCCCTGGCCGGGGCCGTTTTCCTGATGGGACTGCCCGTGGGCCTGCCCCTGTTCCTGGTATTTACCGGCGCCCTGCTCTTCAGCATGACCCTCACCGCCCTTCTGGGAGTGACCATCGAGCGCCTGGCCTACCGCCCCCTGCGCGCCGCCCCCCGGGTTTCGGCGGTGATCACCGCCCTTGGGGTGGGCCTGTTTCTGGAAAATTTTACCCTGGGCCTCTTGGGGCCGGAACCCCGGCATTTCCCCACCCTGATCAAGATGACCCCCTGGGAGGTGGCCGGCCTCACTATCACGCCGCTGCAAGTGCTCATCATCTTGTTGGCCGCGGCGTTGATGGTTGCCCTGGACTTGCTGGTGCGCCGCAGCCTGCTGGGCATGGCCATGCGAGCCATCTCGTACAACCGCCCCATCGTGCCTCTCATGGGGGTGCCGGTGGACCGGGTCATTTCGCTCACTTTCGCCATCGGCTCGGCCATCGCCGCGGCCGGCGGCCTGATGTACGGCCTGGCCTATCCGGTGTTGGACCCCTACATGGGCATCCGCATCGGCTGGTGGGCCTTCATCGCCGCAGTGGTGGGGGGCATCGGCAATATTCGCGGCGCCATGTTGGGCGGGTTTATCCTGGGGACGGTGGAGGTTTTCACGCCCTTAATCCTTCCGTCCTCCACCTACCGGGACTTCGTGGCCTTTTCGCTGCTGCTGCTGCTCCTAGTTTTCAAACCCACGGGGCTATTAGGGAGGCCGGTGTTTGAGCGGGTATGACGGAGTCTAATAGATGACATTTGATTCCAAATGGCTTGAGATTCTTAAGGCTAGCGCCTGGCAGACAACTGCCATTGCCATTGCTTGTGGAATTTTCTTACTTTTTGCCCATTGGGGTTGGCTGCCGCCCCTGGCTCCCTGGATAATATTAATAGCTGCCTTTGGACTTATGCTATGTGGTTCTTTGGCAATTGCAGCATTTTTGAGTTCATCTCCAGTTCGAAAATTAATCGTGCACTGGTTCACTATTCTAAGACAGAAGCACGCCGTACGAAAATATATCCTGCATATGACGAATAAAGAACGAGAGATCATCGCTTATCTTATTGAAAAGAATCAAAAAACATTCATGTATACTATAGATGGCGGATATGCGACAACGCTTATATCCAGAGGAATTGTCATTTGTGGCCTCAGACTTGGTCAGGCTGGCAGTGCTCATCACATACCATTTATCATTCCGGATCATATCTGGTCGGTGCTCATGAAGCATAGAAGAGAATTTCCATATTCACCTCCACTTTCTAAGGAGGATGAAGTGTATCCTTGGGCTATTTCTTGGATGCTTCGATGAGCATCTATCATTTGATGGTTCGTTCCAAAGTATAGAATCGAGAACTACCTCATGATAACCAAGTTAAACTTGGCAAAGATTTTCATTCCCAAGTTCGACCTGGAAACGAGCTGAAGTTATTTTTTTCCCCCTCACCCTAACCCTCTCCCCCATTGGGGGAGAGGGAATAAAGAAGGCCTGTGTTGTTCCCCCTCTCCCCCAGCGGTGGGAGAGGGCCGGGGTGAGGGGGGCCGACCGCTGGCAATTGATTACTGATCACTGATTAGTGAATTATTTGATGGTAATATCGAACCAACGAAAACATCTCCTGACCTACCTCGCCACCGCCGTCCTCCTGGCCGTGGCCTGGGGTTTGCCCGATACCGGCCTGCTCAACCCTTACGTTATCCAGATCCTCATGTACGTGGGGATCAACATGATCCTGACGCTCGCCCTCAACCTGGTGAACGGCTACATGGGCGAATTTTCCGTGGGCCACGCCGGCTTCATGGGCATCGGCGCTTACGCCGCCGCCATCCTGACGGTGGCGGTGCTGCCCCGGGATTTTTCGGTCTGGCTCTTTCCGGCAGTCCTCATCACCGGCGGGTTGGCCGCAGCCGCAGCCGGGCTTCTGGTCGCTTATCCTTCTTTCCGCACCCGGGGCGACTACCTGGCCATCGTCACTTTGGCGTTTAACATGATCGTCAAGAGTGTGCTGGAGAACATCGACGCCCTGGGCGGCCCCCGGGGTTACCTGGGCATCCCTCGCCTCACCAATCTCTTCTGGGTGGCGGCCTGGGTATTGATTACCCTGCTGGCGCTGCGCAATCTGGTGCAGTCCAACTTCGGCCGCGGCATCATGGCCATCCGGGAAGATGAAATGGCCGCCAACCTCACCTCGGTGGACACCCGCCGGCTAAAACTTTACGCCTTCCTGATTTCGGCCTTTTTCACCGGGGTGGCAGGCGGGCTGTATGCTCATCTGCTGCAGTTCATCAATCCCCGGAGCTTCTCGATCCTCAAGTCCACCGATATGCTGGTGATGGTCTACCTGGGAGGCGTGGGTAGCCTCACCGGGTCTCTTTTGGGTGCGGCCATCTTCACCATCCTCATGGAAATGCTGCGGTTTCTGGGGATCTGGCGTTGGGTGGCGGGGCCGCTGCTCCTGGTCCTGCTGATGATCTTTAGGCCCCAGGGGCTCATGGGCTTTAAGGAGGCCCGCTGGCTTAAGCCGGCGAAATGGTTAGTGAGCAGTGAGCGGTGAGCAGTATGTTGCATCGCCGCCTTGGCAGTTTATTGGTAGGGCGGCCGTCCCCGGCCGCCAAACTTTCGGCGGGCACGGAGGCCCGCCCTACCAAACTAAAAATTGCGCCTTTTGCGCTCGTTCCCAAGTTGTACTTGGGAACGAAATTTGAAGCCCAAGCTAAGCTTGGGCACCTCAATGGCGTTCCCAAGCAGAGCTTGGGAACGAGAAAAAAATGACACCATTATTAGAAATCACCAACCTTTCCCACCGTTTCGGCGGTCTGGCGGCCATCACCGATTTTTCCTTGCGGGTGGAGGAAGGGGAGCTGGTGGGATTGATCGGCCCCAACGGCGCCGGCAAAACCACCATTTTCAATCTGATTACCGGGGTCTTCCGGATCAGCCAGGGCAGGATTGTTTTTCGAGGTGAAGACATCAGCGCCTGGGCCTCCCACCGCATAACCAATGCCGGCATCGCCCGGACTTTCCAGAATATTCGCCTTTTCAAGGACTTGAATGTCTTGGACAACGTTCGCCTGGGGGCCTTTGGCCAGCACCGCTACGGCCTTTTTGACGCCCTGCGCCTTAGCCGCACCTTCAAGGACGAAGAGCGGCGCCTCACCCGCCGGGCCTGGGAGCTGCTGGAGCGTTTCCAACTGACCCGCTACGCCGACGCGCCGGCCCGGCAACTGCCTTACGGCGAACAGCGCCGCATCGAGATGGCCCGGGCCTTGATCAGCGGCCCCCGGCTGCTGCTCTTGGACGAACCCGCCGCGGGCATGAACCACACCGAGGCCGAGGACCTGATCCGCATCATCCGGGAGATCAAGGATGAGTTCCGGCTGACCATCCTCCTGATCGAGCATCAGATGCGGGTGGTCCTGAACCTTTGCCAACGGGTGACGGTCCTGGATTTCGGCTATGCCATCGCCACCGGCCCCCCCCAGGAGATCCAGCATCATCCTGCGGTTTTAGAAGCCTATTTGGGCCGGGACGGCTATGAAGAGGAAGGAATGTCTGACAACGCCGCCATGGCGTGATTAAATACCGGGCGAAAAGGCGAAGGCGAAGGGCGAAAAAAAGAACAAACCATAAAGAACCAAAACTTTCTTCGCCTTTTCGCCCCCTGCCTTAAATGGGATTTTTGAGTAATTACCGATGAACGAACAGCCTCTCCTCAACGTCACAGATTTATGGGTCTCCTACGACCGCATCAACGCGGTGCGCGGAGTGTCGTTCACCGTGGGGGCGGGCGAGATCGTCACCCTCATCGGGGCCAACGGCGCCGGCAAATCCACCATCCTCCGGGCCATCTCAGGGCTCTCGCCCGTGGCCCGGGGCCGGGTATCTTTTGCCGGGGAAGAACTGCGCGAGCTGCCCGCGCACCTGCGGGTGAAAAGGGGCGTGGCCCTGGTGCCGGAAGGCCGCGGCATCTTCGGCAATTTGACGGTCTTGGAAAATTTGCGCCTGGCGGCTTACCTGCGCCGGGACGGCGATATTCAAAATGACTTGGAGGAGGTCTTCACCCTCTTTCCGCGCCTGAAAGAGCGGCGTCGCCAGTGGGGCAACACCCTTTCCGGCGGCGAGCAGCAGATGCTGGCGGTGGGCCGGGCCCTGATGAGCCGGGCGCAGCTCTTGCTGCTGGATGAGCCCTCCATGGGCCTGGCCCCGCTCCTGGTGCGGGAAATCTTTCGGGTGATTAGGCGCATCAATCAGCAAGGGACCGCCATCCTGTTGGTGGAGCAGAATGCCAACCTGGCCCTGGAGATCGCCCACCGCGCCTATATCCTGGAAACCGGGGAGATTGCCTTAACCGGCGCCGCCGCCAAGCTGCGCCGCGATCCCCAGGTTTTGGAGGCCTATCTGGGAGGGAGTTGAAGTTCGCTTTAATCGTAGGGGCGACCCGTTGGATCGCCCAAGGGTTTTCGTTATTAGGATTTGGCCGGTTTTGTCAATTAGGCTGCGTCGAAAGAATCTTCGCCTGGCTGTTTCGATTACACGCAGGAAGGCGCCTACTTCGTTACCATTTGCACCTATAATCGAAAATGCTTATTGGCAAGAATAATCGAAAATGAAGTTTATTTAAATGATTGCGGGAAAGTGGTCGAATCGGCATGGCTGCAAACTGCAATTTTACGTCCGTTCGCCACCCTGGACTTCTATGTAATCATGCCCAATCATTTTCATGGCATCCTCTTCCTTCACGACCAGGAAAGGGCGACCCAGCGGGTCGCCCCTACGCCTGTCAAACCGTCTTCTGGCCCTAAATCCAAATCAATCGGGGCCATTGTCGGACAATTTAAATCTCAGGTAACCAAGCGGATACAATCCATGAAGATTAAGCTAAGGGAACCTCTCTGGCAAAGGAATTATTATGAACATGTCATCCGCGATGAAGACGATTTAAATCGTATCCGGGAATACATTGAATATAACCCGGCCCGCTGGCTGGAAGACGAATATTATTCGCCGTAGGGGCGACCCGCTGGGTCGCCCCTTTTTTACGGCTCCTCAATCTTCTCGATATGGTGGACCCGCAGAAAAACCCCCGGCCTCAGGGGAGAGAGTTCGCCATAGATCAGGATGTGGTCAAAACGTTTAATGGCTTTATACTCCTCCGCCTGATCCGGACTCATGGCCGCCAGATCGTAATAGCCGGTCATGCGCTCCGAGCCGTAGACGGCTAACCAGCGCAGCCGGTACCACCTGATGGGGTAGCGCGGCAGGGTCAGATAATTTCGCACCATGGCCGGGTCATAAGTGAGGTATTGCCAGAAATAGGCATTGACGCGGACCAGATCGCCGGCCTTTAGCCCGGCTTTGGCCGGACCCAGCAAGTCCTGGTAGCCGATGGGCTTATAGGCCCGGGCCTCGAAGCCCTTCGGCACTGGCCGCAGTTCTCCGCAGGCGCTTACCCAAACCAGGCAGGCTGTAAGACACAGCCCCCAAAACCACGCCATCATCTCAACGCCCCTGGACCGCCGCGGCGGGTGTGCCGACATCCTCATAGGTATGGCCTTTGGTAAAACTGCGGTGGATTCACTTCTCCAAAAACACATGGGCAAAAACCTTGGCATCCCCCAGGAGATTGCTCAGGAGACAAAATTCGTTGGGCTGATGGGCGGTGTCGCTCACTGTCATCCACACCGCGGCCGGTAGATTCTGCTGGCGGAAAAAAGCGGCTACCGTGCCGCCGCCGATGCCCTGGGGCCTGGCCTCCCGGCCGTAAACCTCCCGGATGGCCTTTTTCAAGGCAAGGACCACCGGCGCCTCCGGGTCCGTGGCCGGCGCGGCCTGTAAATCCTGCACCGGCTCCACTTCCAGGGTCACCCCGAACCTTTGCGCCACTTCGGTGCCGATGGCGAAAACCCGCGCCTTCACCTGCTCCAGATCAATTTCCGGCAGCACCCGGCAGTCCAGGTAGAAGACGTCCCGCCCCGGGATGGTATTGATGTTGCCGACGTTTTCTTCCTTGCGGGTGGGCTCGAAGGTGCTCTCCGGCGGCCGGAAGAGCGGGTTTTGCGCCGAGAATTCCCGCTGCAACTCATCCAGGGCCACGATGACGTGGGCGCAGGCGCGCAGGGTGTTGCGGCCCACGTGCGGCCGGGAGGCGTGGGCCTGTTGGCCAAACAGCGTCAGGCGCAGCCAGAGGATGCTTTTTTCGGCCACCTCGATCATGGCGCCGTCTTCGCTGCCGGCGTCGGGCACGATAATCAGGTCTTTTTCGGAAAACAGCTCCCGGTGTTCCCGCACCAGGTATTCCAGGCCCAGGTGGCTGCCGGTCTCTTCGTCGGACACCAGGGCCAGGGCCACAGTGCGCTCCGGGGTCAGCCCCAGGTCCAGGAAGGCCTTGGCCGCCATCAGGGAGGAGACAATGCCGTGATGATTATCCTCCACGCCCCGGCCGTAAAGGCGGTCGCCTTCCACCTTCAACTCAAAGGGGTCGCTGTGCCACAAGGATATATCGCCTGGCGGCACCACGTCCAGATGGCTTAAGACCCAGACCTTCTCCGGCCGCCGCCCCGGCAGGTATGCCACCAGATTGGGGCGTTCGCCTTCCGGCACCCGGACATCTTCGGCCGGGTAATTGTGGACTTTCAGTCCCCAACCCTCCAGGAAATCTTTGAGAAAGACGGCCTTGGCCGCTTCGCCGGGACCATTGTTTTCCGGACCCACAGCAACGCGGCTGACCAGCTCCCGCTGCAAATCGATCATATCCTGCCGATAAGTTTCCAGGCGCTCAATCAGGCACCGAAGGATATCGTCTTCGCTCATTTTTGCTCCGCTGTAGCTAAATCTTTGACATCAGGGCCAAAAAAATTTATCGAAGCCGCGCCCTGGACTTTACTTAGTTATGCCATCATATATAATTTCAGTCTTTAAGGGCAAGTAGACTTTTGCCGGCGGTGAATTTGCCAGCGCAGGGGCGCGCCGCGCCGCGCCCGATAACTAGGTTTCCCCAAGGAGGCTGCATCCCATGAAAATTAAACGCATCGCCCACTTAGGTATTGCCGTGAAGGACCTGGACGCCCCCACGAAACTCTACACCGATAATCTTGGCCTGAAGCTGGCCGGCGAAGAAGTCGTGGAGTCCCAAAAGGTGAGGGTGAGCTTCATTCAGGTCGGGGAATCGAACCTGGAGTTGCTGAAGCCCACTCAATCCGACAGCCCGGTGGGCAATTTTCTGGAAAAGAAGGGCGAAGGTTTCCACCATCTCGCCCTGGAGGTGGAGGATATCCACGCCGCAGTGGAGGAGCTGAAAGCTGCGGGGGTGAAACTCATCGACGAGAAACCCCGGGAAGGCGCACATGGGGCCCTGGTGGCCTTCATCCATCCCAAGGCCACCTTCGGCCTGCTGGTGGAGTTGTGCCAATATCCTCATTAACCAGTTAATTTCTGCGTAAGGGGGCGCCTGCGGGCGCGCCGCTTGAGGGCGGACCCCTGGGTCCGCCCCTGCAACTCCGGTTTGAGGCTTAACTGCATGGCCATCACCGCCGCGGCCTTGAAGTCCCAGGTGCAGGTCAATATCCCCTTTCCTTATCTGGGACGGGGTTATCTGGAACTTTTTCTGGAATTGGGCCTCAACCCCGAAATCGGCCTGTTCGCTTATCCCCTGGACCACTATGCGCCGGCAGCCTTTCACCGGGCGGCCCGTGCCTTTGAGAAAGCCGGGCGGCGGATCACGCTGCATGCTCCCTTCCAAGACCTCCTGCCGGGTGCGCTGGACGACGCCATCCTGGCTGCCTCCCGCCGTCGTCTGCGTCAGGCCTGGCGCTACCTGCCGGTTTTCCGCCCGGTAGCGGTGGTCTGCCATTTGGGTTACGAGGCCTGTTGCTATGGCGGCGATATCCCCCAATGGCTGGCTCGCGCTGCCGCCACCTGGAAAGAACTGGCCACCCGGGCCGCCGCGTCCGGGGTGACAGTGATGCTGGAAAACGTTTATGAAACCGAGCCGGACCTTCACCTGGAAATCATTCGGCGGGTAGACGCCCCCAACCTCAAGGTCTGCCTGGATATCGGCCACCTCTATGCCTTCGGCGGCGGTGACTGGCCCCGCTGGCTGCACACCCTGGCCCCGGTCATCGGCCAGCTGCATCTCCATGACAATCACGGCGCCGATGACGAACATCTGGCCCTGGGCGCCGGGACCATTCCCGTTGCAGAGATCCTCCAATTTTTGGCGGACCGGCAGATGCAGCCCCTGATTACCCTCGAGCCCCACCATGAAGGCAGCCTGCTGCCCTCTCTGGACTTCCTGGCCCAAATCTGGCCTTGGTAACCGGTTTCGCGTCCCGTTATGGGCCACTCACAACTCTTGCCTTAATCCTTTACAGGTTTAAAGCTTATCAGTTACAATAGGTTTGATTGCGTTGACAAAATCGTTCCCCGAGACTCGCGGGGACCAGTTTTATGAACCCGGAAGGGCTAAGATCCCTTGAAAGGCGAGGCCTTGACAACCATATGAAGCGTTTGGCCATACTGGGCTCCACCGGCTCCATCGGCCAGAGTACTCTGGCGGTGGCGGCGGAGCACCCCAATGAATTTAGCGTTGTCAGTCTGGCTGCCGGGAAAAACGTGGCCCTCCTGACGGAACAGATCAAGCGATTCAAACCGGCCCTGGTTTCGGTCCAGGATGAGGCGGCGGCCGATCAGCTCCGGGAATCGGCAGGGGCCAATCCGGCTCCGGAAATCGTTTGGGGGCGAGCCGGCGCCCTGGCCGCGGCCACCGCACCGGGGGCGGATCTGGTGGTTTCCGCCATGGTGGGGGCGGTGGGGCTGGAGCCCACTCTGGCGGCGATTCGAGCGCGCCTGCCGGTGGCCTTGGCCAACAAGGAAACCCTGGTAGCCGCCGGGCCTTTGGTCATGGCCCTGGCCAAAGAACGCGGCGTGCCCCTCCTGCCGGTGGATAGCGAACATAGCGCCATTTTCCAGGCCCTCCAAGGCCAGCGCCGGACGGATGTCCGCCGTTTGTGGCTCACCGCCTCAGGCGGACCTTTCCGCTCCTGGGAAGCAGCGCGCCTTGAACAGGTTACCCCAGCCCAGGCCCTGAAGCATCCCAACTGGAGCATGGGGGCCAAGATCACCATCGATTCCGCCACCATGATGAACAAAGCCCTGGAGGTGATCGAGGCCTCGGTGCTCTTCGGCCTGCCGGTGGATCAGATCGAGGTCTATATCCATCCTCAGAGCATTATCCACTCCCTGGTGGAATTTGTGGATGGCTCGGTCATCGCCCAGATGGGGGTGCCGGACATGCGCCTGCCCATTGCCTACGCTTTGGCTTATCCCCGCCGGCTGCCCCTGAGTGCCCCGTCCTTGGATCTATGCCAGATCGCCCGGCTCACTTTCGAGCGCCCGGACGTCAACCGCTTCCCCGGCCTGGCCCTGGGTTATGCCGCGGCCAAGGCCGGCGGCACCATGCCCGCGGTGCTCAATGCCGCCAATGAAGTGGCGGTGGCCGCCTTTTTGGACGGCAGCATAAAGTTCCTGGGCATCCCCCGGATCGTTTCGCAGACCATGGCGGCCCACGAACCCCAAACCCTAAGCGATCTGAACCAGGTGCTGGCGGTTAATGCCTGGGCCCGCGATTATGCCGAGGGCTTGATTTCCCAAGTTAAATAATTATTAATGAACTTGGCGAACTTGTGACAACTCATTAAATTTTTTGCCGAATCGGCAATATTGCATAAGGAGCATTACCGCATAAAATGACCACCTTTGTGGCAACCGTTATAGTCCTGGGAGTGCTGATTTTCGTCCATGAGTTCGGTCACTTCCTGTTGGCTAAGCTCCTGGGCGTCAGGGTGGAGGCTTTCTCCCTGGGCTTTCCCCCCAGGCTGGTGCATAAACAGATCGGCGACACCGATTACCGTCTGTCGGTGATTCCTTTGGGCGGCTATGTCAAATTGCTCGGAGAGAACCCCAATGACGAGGTTCCCAAAGAGCTCGAGCCCCAATCTTTCATGCATCATCCCTTGTGGCACCGCTTCCTCATCGTCCTGGCGGGCCCAACCTTCAACCTGCTGTTTGCCGTGGCCGCTTTTTGGGCGGTCTTCGCCCTTTCCGGCATCCCTTACCTGACCACCGAACTTGGCAACATCTTAGAAGATTCTCCCGCAGCCCATGCCGGCTTGCAGAAAGGCGACCTGGTGCTGGCGGTGAATAACCAGAAGGTGCTCCGCTGGCAGGAACTTGCCGAAATGATCACCAAATCGGCAGAAAAACCGGTGGTCCTGAGCGTGAAGCGGGGGGAAAAGGTTTTTTCGGTGACCCTCGCCCCCCAGCTCATGGAAGTTCCCGCGGATATGTTTGGCAATAAGACCAAATCCTATAAGATCGGGGTCAATGCCGCGGACCGCGTGGAGGTGGAAAAGGTCGGGACGGGCCGGGCCTTGGTGGAGGGAGTGGAGGCCACCTGGGACTACTCCGTTCAGATCGTCGTCGGTTTTTATAAATTGATCGCCCGGGAAGTGCCTTTGAAGGCCTTGGGCGGGCCCATCCTCATCGCCCAGGCGGCGGGCAAGACCGCCGAACGGGGCGTGGCCCCGCTGGTCCAGTTTATGGGGATCTTGAGCGTCAACCTCTTCCTCTTGAACCTGCTGCCCATCCCCGTGCTGGATGGCGGTCACCTGTTCTTTTTTACCCTGGAAGCCTTGCGGGGCAAGCCGGTGGAGATCAAACACCGGGAAATGGCCCAAGGGGTGGGCCTCATGCTGATCCTGGCTTTGATGATTCTGGTCTTTTATCAGGACATCTTGCGGCTGGTGCACCCGCCGCGTTAAAGGCGTCCATGCTCATTTTGGCACTGGACACGGCCACCGAGTCGGGCAGCCTGGCCCTGGCCGAGGGGGAAAAGCTCCTGGTGGAAACCTCTCTGGAGCGCGCCGGCACGTATTTGTCCCGCCTGCTGCCCAGTCTGGTGCAGTTGTTTGAAGCGGCTGGCCGCGATCCGGCCGCTTTGCAGGCAGTCGGGGTTAGTGTGGGGCCGGGGAACTTCACCGGGTTGCGTATCGGCCTGGCCACCGCCAAGACCCTGGCCTGGTCCCTAAGCTGCCCCCTGGTGCCGGTGCCCACCCTGGAAGTTCTGGCGGCCCAGGTTCCCGAACAAAACCACCCCATCGGCGTAGTGATGGACGCGAAAAGGGGTGAGGTCTTCTGGGGTCTGTACCAAGGCCCGGCAGAACGGCCTCAGATGCTGGCTGCGCCTATCCGTCTGCCCCTGGCCGGTTTGTCCCGCCACCTAATTCCGCCCCTGGTCCTCACCGGCTCAATGGCAAGTTCCCTGCCATCCCTGCCTCGGGAGGGGGTTTCACTGGCCCCCCCCGAAAGCCGCCTTCCCCGGGCTGCGACGGTGGCCCGCCTGGCCCTAAGCCTTCTTTCCGCAGGCCAAACCGCCAGACCTGAGCAATTGACGCCCACCTACCTGCGGCCGGCTCTGTAAATGCAGGCAAAACTGTCGATAACTACGTTCAATTAAGCTTCCAAATTATCCGGCTATCTCGAAGCCATGGTCGATTACGGAGATTTGTCTTTTACAAAAATAGGAACTTCCAACGCATATAGCGATTGCCAAAAGTTTTTTCCGATACCGGATGTATTGTAGGGGCGGACCCATGTGTCCGCCCGCAGGAGGGCGCACACGCGGGTGCGCCCCTACGATAAAGACAGAGCTGGCAGAACTTTGCCAAAAATCTCTGCGGCCACCGGGGTGAAGCTGGCCCTGGAGGGCGCGCTGGGTATGCTTCATGCCCTCTAAGCAGGACCCCAAACGGCCGGTGGCCACGCGGTATTTCGGGATCTTTGAAGATGGCAGTCTGAAGGTCCGGGGACTGGCGCTGCGCCGCCGCGATACGCCGCCTTTCGTGCGCCGGGCCCAGGAGGCGCTGCTGGCGAAGATGGCCGAGGCCGTCACGCCCGCTGACCTGATGGCCCTCAAACCCGAACTGGACGAGATGGCCGAAGGCTTCCGCCCGGCACCTCAAGGAAGGGAGCGTTAAGCCCCAGGACCTGGTGATCACCCGGGTGTTGTCGCAAAAGGTGGAAGACTATAAAGTGGATACGCCCACCTCCCTGGCGGCCCGGCAGCTTGAGAATGCGGGCATCTTTCTGCGGCCCGGTGAAAAGGTGCGCTACGTCCACTCCGAACCGAAGGGCGGCCCCAAGGAGTGCCGCATCCAGGCCGCCCCCTTCCTGGAGACGCTGTACGACTATGACGTCGGATTCTACCTGGATCTGTTAGAGCGCGCCCTTGACGAAATAATGCAGCCTTTGGAAGATTGGCAGTGCCGCTGGCAACCAACTGGACTACTCTAAAATTGGTGTCCATCCTTGCCTGCAACAGGGCAAATCAGAACGAGGCGCCGCGAGTAAGGGTGCAGCAATTAACAATTTTGTTATTTCCTGGATTTTTAGAAATTTTATCCTTATAATAAAATATCAAAGAACGTGCTTCTCCATCCTTCAGCTACTGGTATCTGCATTTAACAGCCGCATTATTGATCTCCGGCTTAACCTGATTTGGAAGCGAACCCAGGCCAAACGGCCTGAGATATTTCGGTCAATCCCTACTTAAGATTTTAATTTTTAGGGTCCACGCAGACTCTTTTTTAGTCCGGTTTATTTAAATCACGGAGGTATTATGTATTGGAATCGTGAAAGAATGCTGTCTTTGGTAAATGACAGGCTCGGCGATTATCAATTGATCCTGGTCTCCAATCGTGAGCCTTATATGCACGTTTACCGCGGCGGGGAAATCGAACTCGTGGTGCCCGCCAGTGGTATGGCCATCGCCCTGGACTCGCTGATGCAAACCTGCGGCGGCACCTGGATAGCTTCCGGCAGCGGTGAAGCCGACCAGGAGGCTTCCGATCCGAACGATTCGGTCATGGTGCCCCCCAAAGACCCCAAGTATAAATTACGCCGCATCTGGCTCACCCGGGAAGAAGAGAAGGGTTATTATTTCGGATTTTCCAATGAGGCGCTCTGGCCTTTATGCCATATCACCTATAGCCGGCCACAATTTCAGACCAGCCACTGGGAGATCTATCAGGCGGTAAACCGCAAATTTGCCGACGCGGTCCTGGCGGAAGCGGCGGAAATGCCAGGGAAACGCACCATCGTCTTTATTCAGGATTATCATTTTGCCTTGCTGCCACGCCTGCTTAAAGAAGCTAATCCCAATCTGATAATTTGCCAATTTTGGCACATTCCCTGGCCCAGTTATGAAACCTTCCGAATCTGCCCCTGGGCCCGGGAGATACTGGAAGGGCTCCTGGGCAATGATCTGCTGGGGTTTCATTTGCAATACCATTGCAACAATTTCTTCGATACCGTGGCCCGGACCATGGAAGCCCGAGTGGATATGGAGCAGTTTGCCATTTTCCGACAGGAGAAGGCCACCTGGGTCCAGCCTTTTCCCATCAGCGTCGATTTTGAACGGTTTGAGGAATTGGCTCAGGCCCCCGAGACGGCGACGGCATTGAACGTCTTCCGGCACCGGCATAATTTGGATAATATCCGGGTGGGCCTAGGCGTGGACCGGCTCGATTATACCAAGGGAATTTGTGAACGTTTGCAGGCGCTGGATATCTTTTTCGAGAAATATCCGCAATACCAGCGGCGGTTTACCTTCGTCCAACTGGCCCCGCCGTCCCGGGTGCGCATCCCGGAGTATAAGCGCCTGAGCGCCAAGGTGGAATCGCTGGTGGAGGAAATCAACAGCAAGTACGCCACCGGCCGTTGGCGCCCCGTGATCTTTCTCAAGACCCATCTCTCCCAGGAGGAGATTGTGCCGCTTTACCGCATGGCGGACGCCCTGGTGGTCAGTTCCCTGCACGACGGCATGAATCTGGTGGCCAAAGAATATGTGGCTTCTAGAGTGGACGAGGGCGGCGCCTTGATCTTGAGTAATTTTACCGGCGCCGCCCGGGAATTATTCAGCGCCTACATTATTAATCCCTTTCATCCGGAAGGGATTGCGGACGCCCTTCTCGAAGCCCTGGAGGCCCCTCCTGAGGACCAGGGAAACCGCATGACGGCAATGCGCGCCTGGGTGCAGGAGCATAACATTTACCTGTGGGCGGCCCAATACCTCCGGGCCTTACTGCATTTGCCCGTGGAAGTGTGACCGGTATCGCAGGTTCTTTTTCTTGAGGAAACTCAAAAAAGGGGCGGGTTTAAAAACCCGCCCCTACGATTTTGCAGCTATGAGAGTGAGGTGAACTTAGATTTCCAGCCAGGAGTCGCTGAACAGCACCTGGCCCATGATGACCCGAGCCGTTTTGGCGTAGTTCTGCTGCTCCTTGGTCATGGAAGGGATGTCCACGGACTTGCCGTCCATGATATCGTGAACGATTTTCACGACATCCGGTTTCTTGCCGTTGACCACATCGGCCAGTTCCTGGTCGAAGGCGTCGACGATGGCCGAGACCATGCCGTAACGTTGCAGCATGATGACATAGGTGCGGTTGATGATGGGCCGCAGCTCGTCGGGCACCCCGTTGGAGGCATTGGACAGGCCGCAGGTGGATTTGGCCAGCGGCGCGATGGCGGACAGCATCTTCATGTATTCCAGGTCGGCCATCAACTGATTTTGCTGAATGTTCAGCGGTGCAATGATGGGATCGAACCAGATATCCTCTTCATTGATGCTGTATTCCGTGGCCTTGGCCAGGATTTCAGCGGTGAGCATGCCGCGCTCGTGTTCGTCCCGGGGCATGCCTTCCGGCCCCCAGAGCAAGCCGATCATGTAAGCATTGTATTTGTTGACCAGAGGCATCATGCCGTCCATGCGCTCGGGCCGGGCCATGATGGAGTTGATGATGGCCTTGCCCTTGTGGACCTTGAGGCCCGCTTCCATGGCCGCGATATTGGAGGTGTCCAGCGCCAGCGGGATATTGGGCACCACTTCCTGGATGGTCTTGACGATCCATTCCATCAGTTCTTCGCCGCCCTTGCGGGCCGGGCCGATGTTGACGTCGATGTAATCCACTCCAGCCTCGGCCTCTTTCAGGGCCAGCTCCTGGAGGGGTTTGGGGTTGCGCTCCTTCATCGCCTGACCATAAACCTTGGTCACCACGTTCAGGTTTTCGCCGATTCGATAGAATTTGTTCATCAGGTGATCCCCTTCTTAGCTGTGGCATAAAGAGGGAGAAAGCCAAGCTCGGGCATTTCTCCCCGGTTACATTAAGGAGCTTCCCAAACTACTTCATGGACTTTAACAGAGCCGGGATATGCGACGCTTCCCGGGGCCCGATGAGGACCTTCCAATCCGGCAGTTCCTCTTCCAGGTCGCCGCTGATACCGGCAGCATAGCCCGGGATGATGATGGTGCGAGTCTTGACCTTGTCGGCAATGCCGCATTTCTTGACGAAGTGCGCCACCGTGTCGCCGGAGAACTTGCCGGCGGCCCAGGCGGTCATGACCGAGAGGCCTTCGGTGTCCTGAATCAGTAGCCAGGTGTCGATCTTGCTGCCTTCGATTTCGCCGGACACGATGAAGTAGGTGAGGGCGAAGTTGGTGGTAATGGCCACCGGAGAATTTTCGTCGGGTTTGCCGACCTCGTAGATGCCCGGGCTGATGATCATGGGCTTCTGCGGGTCGGTGTAGATATTCAGCCGCTCCAGGAGCAGCGGGAAGACCCCGTCGGCCGACAAATCATTGAGAACCACAATGCCGCCGTATTTGGCGATGAAGACCGAGGCATAAAGCTTTTCCATCATCGGATCATCGGTCATGGCGTACGGCATGGTGATGGTGGGGAAGCCGAAGGGCCGGAATTTCGGCACCAGGGCGGCCCGGCGGATAACGATCTGATCCTGCAGAGCTTGTTTAAGATCACGAGCGCCGGCGTCGATGACCAGGTCCTTGAGGCCCATACCGGTAAGCTTGGTGGTCAGGGCGGCCAGTTCGTCGTAGCCTTTGGCGCTGGCGATCAGGGGCAGGCCCAGCTCTTTGGCCAGGGTGCCCATGGCGTCGGCATTATCCGGAGTGGCTACGCCGATCAAAGGCTTGCGCTCCTTGGCGACCTCAGCCCCGGCCTTGACGACCTCGGGTTTATCGCTGCCCAGGATCAAGGCGGCATCAGTCTTTTCCATCACCTTTTTGACCAGGGCCGCAAATTTGCCGGCATCGCCGCCTTTATCGTGCACCGCGATCATTTCCGGCCGCAGCATGAGGCCGACCCGCTCGTATTGCAGCTTCATGAACTGGTCAAGCTTCTTATCGACTTCGCCATCGCTTAAACCGGTATTCACTTCCCCGGCAATGAGGGTGGGGTTGAAAAAGGTCTTTTCGTGCCGGAACATCACGGTTTCACCGCCAACGGTCTTGACCCCGTCCTTCATGGGGAGCTTCACCGGGCGGATAGGCGGCGCCGAGGCGGCGGCCAGCTTCTCCCGTACATCCTCCGATACATAGGGGCATTTGTCCAGCTCGGCCTTACCGCTGGCCAGCGCCATGGCAAAGGCCAAACAGGTGGGGAAGCCACATTCTTTGCAGTTAGTTTTGGCGAGAAGTTTGAAGATTTCAATTCCCGTTAAAGCCATCGTCTCTCTCCTTATCCATGGCTGGCGGCCCGCGCGGATTTAGCCGGGACGGTTACCCCCGCCCGCCGGGTCTCCATGTGAGAAGGGGGCCAGGAGGGGCGCACCTCCAAGCCCCCTTCGGGGTTAGCCGATAATGGGATCCATGCCCAAGGCCGGATGGTTCTTCTCCGTCAGGAAGGGCAGGATTTCGTCTTCGGTGACACCCACAGTCTCATCGGCAATACGATCGATGAGATCGGGAATCCCCTCTTCTTCACCCCGCGCCAGAAGCCGGTCCCTGAGTTCTTCTTTCAGGATCTTGGGCATCCAGACCACTCGTTTCAGGCCGCCGTCACCCACGATGAACTTCCGCTGGGTGACATTGTATTTGCTGTGGCCCACGAAACCCGGAGTGACCTGGCCGCCGCCGATGACGCCCGCCAAAGTGGTGAACTTCATACCGCAGGGGGTTTCACCGGTATAATCCCGGTTGACGGTCATGATGCCGTTGCACATCGGCAACACTGCAGAGATGGCCTCGCAGCAGCCGCAGGTGGTCATGGGATCGTAAACCAGGCTGTAGAAGTTATATTTCTCCACCTTTTGGCGGGAAGCCTTGAAGACGAAGTCGTTGACTCCCTGCCACTGGCCATATTGCGCATCCAGGGTCTCACCCTTTTGGATGGGCTGGTTGGGGCCGGTGGGATTGATCTCGAAGGATGCTTTGCAATCCATCCAGTTGTAAGCGCCGCACAGGCCGGTCCGTTCCGGGCTGACCACGCAGACGTGGTTGGGAGCGAAGGACTGGCACAGGGTGCAGGAGTAATAGGTCTCGGTGGTTTCATCCCGCATGTTTTCCACCCGGGCGTCACGGTCGTGGTAAATCTTCCGGGCCAGCTTGGTGATTTCGTCCACTTTGTCCTTATCGGTGTAGATCTTGACCTGACATTTGTCGAAGATGGCGCCGAAGTCCTGGTGATATTTGGCGTGCAGGATGACACCGACGTGTTTCAGGCTGAAGCCCTTTTCCACCGCAGACTTGCCGATACGGTACCAGGCGATGTCCCGCTGCCCGATGTGCATGACGCCCTGGGCGTAGTTCACCAGGTGGTGAATTTGCCGCTCCAGGATGGGCTCGAAGTCGGGCTGGAAGTTCCGGCCGGCCACTTCGATGACCACTGCCATGGGCAGGCGCATGGGGATTTTGTCCTGCGGCAGATCGGGAAGATCGAGACCGATGACCTCGACCTTGCCGTCTTCCACTTCGTCCATGCGCTTGCTGGTGACCAACTCTACGGCCTGGGTCTTGCCGCCGCCGCATTCGGCGTAGAGGTCGTCCTTGCGGACCCGCTCACCCTCGAAGGCAGCGCCGAAGTTAACCGGGATGTCGATCTCGGTGATCGCCACCTTGAGGCCCCGGACTTCAATGGACTTCTGGCCCAACTCTGCCATGGGCACGTTGGAGACCACGTGCTCATAGGTGCAGATACCGGTGGGCAGCACCTGGGGTATGTCCTGGTTGGTGATGGTGGGGAAGCCCCAGTTGATGGCGCCGGCGGCATTGGCGTACCACTCATCGGGGATGGTGGACACGGCATTGACGAAGGCGAAGATGCGGTCCTTATTGTAGATCAGGTTCTTCAAGGCTGCGCCGGGTTTGACCCCGCCGAAGGCCATGGCAGCCCGCACTGCGAACCCCAGGGCGAAGACGGCGCCGGAGATATCCGGGCTGAAGGGGACGATACGGGTCGGCCAACCGATCTGCACGCCGCCTTCCAGAAGCTGCTCGATCACCGAGGATTTGCCCTCGATGTCCCGGGCTGCACAGAAGATGTAAAGGTTCTTTTTCTGGTATTCCGTCACCAGGTCCACGGCTTCCTGGACCGAGGGAGCGGAGCCGACGATGGCGGCGAATCCGGGGGCGGAACCATCTACAAACTCAACGCCGCGTTTACGCAGGATGATGTCGTTGGCTGCACCTACCCAGAACTTCTCGGCGCCCTTGCTGTAGACTTCCTCACCCCGTTCATAGAAATCAGGGGTTTCCACGTAGCGGATGGCCTCGAAGATTTCTTCGGCGAACAGGGTGGCGAGGCCGGCATCCAGGCCGGGTCCCAAATAGGGCAGATGGTGCTTCTCGGCCGGAACCGGCGGCAGCAGCTCTTTGCAACGCTGCATGATCGGCACTGCATCCTTCAGGCTTTCGACCTTGGCGCCCATCAGGGCGTAAATGATGGGCAGGTAATAAGCGGTATCGGGGAACCCGATCTCCTGCTTTTCTCCATATTTCTTGATGGCCTCATCCAACTTGGCCGCACATTTATCGACGATCTTGTGAGCCCCGCGAATGGCGGCGGAAATGATGATCTTTGACACAGTGACTTCCTCCTTCCTTTTTCGTAAAGGAAATTATCTACACGGGACCGTCCCACGGGAACGGTCCCGATTTGATTAATGCTCTTCGCTCGCCGCGGCGGCGTCCATGGTGCGGCGCATCTCCATATCCATGAGGACGCGTTCCCGGGCCTTGTCGATGCCCAGGGCCTTGCGCTTCAGGTCGATGTGGGCGATCATCTTCTTGGCCATCATTTCCGGATCCTGCTCGAAGTCCCACTTGCCGCCGTACTCTTCCTCGATCCCCTTGAACAGGTAGTCGGTGAGGATCTCGCTTCCGGTGGACGGGAAGGTGACGCCGAACAGGGTGTAGACGCCGGAGGCCACGAAGTACTGGCCGATGGCGATGGCCTTTTCACTCATCCACTCGGGCGCGGCGCCCGCGGCAGGCAGGTCGCTGATATCCGTGCCCAGGCCGCCGGCCTTGACGCAGGCGGTGGCCGCCATCAGGATGCGGGAGTTGTCCACGCAGGCCCCCATGTGCAGGACCGGCGGGATGCCCACGGTCTCGCAGACCTCGGCCAAGCCTTCACCGCAGTACTTGGAGGCTGCTTCCGGGGTCATCAGGCCGTATTTGCCGGCCGCCATGGCGGCGCAGCCGGTGGACAGCACGATGACGTCGTTCTTCAACAGCTCCTTGATCAACACCATGTGCGAGGTGTCCTGGGCGGTGCGGCAGTTGTTGCAGCCCACCACGCCGGCGACGCCGCGCACCCGGCCGCCGATGATGTTGTCGTTCAGGGTGTAATAAGAGCCGCGGATGGAGCCGCCCAGCAGGTACTGGATGGTCTCGTAGCTGAAGCCCACCACGGTGGGGGAGCTCTGCGACGGGATCATCACCGGGGCCTTGCGGTTCGGATAGTTGTCGATGGCCATCAGCAGGATCTTCTTGGCCACGTCCAGGGCATGATGCTCGTCGAAGGGGACGTGCTCCGCCAGCGGCATCCTGGCCCGGTCGTCCGTGGTGACGATCTTGGTGTGGTAGCACTTGGCCACGTTTTCCAGGGCCTGCATCTCGCACTGCACGTCGACCACCAGGGCGTCCACCGCGCCGGTGACCACCGCCAGCTCCTGGTGCAGGTAGTTGCCGGCCACCGGCACGCCGTGGCGCATCAATACTTCGTTGGCCGAGCAGCACATGCCGGCCAGCTGGATGCCCTTGGCGCCCTTAGACTGGGCCGCCTTGATGATATCGGGGTCCTGGGAGGCCACGAAGAGCATCTCGGGCAGCAGCGGCTCATGGCCGTGCATCACCACGTTGACGTGGTCTTCTTTCAAGACGCCCAGGTTGATCTCGCCGGCGATGGGGGTCGGGCAGCCGAACATGATGTCCTGCAGGTCGGTGGAGATCATGGAACCGGACCAGCCGTCCGCCAGGGCGCAGCGGGTCGACTGATTGATCAGGTTGTGGTAGTCCTGGTCCACGCCCATGTGGGTGCGGTGCATCAACTCCACCACCTCGATGTCGACGCCCCGGGGCACCACATTGTTTTTCCGCCAGATCTCCTGGCGCTTCTTGGGGGCGCGGCGCACGTAGTTGATCTCGCCGGCCTGCTGGCCGAACTCGGCCAGGACCTTGGGGCCTAGCTCCATGGCGATGGCTTGGGGATCGCGGGGTTTGGCTTCCTCGCCTTCACCCTCGGTGATGGCCACGTCCCAGTCCTTGGCCACTTTGCGCAGCTTGGCCACGTCCTTGATCTGATAGCCCTGGGCCTCGCCTTTGGCCACTTCGATGAACAGCTTGGCCACGCCCCGGGCGTGGTCGCTGTGGGCCGCGGTGCCGGCCGCCACCATGCGGGCGAAATTCCGGGCCACGATGGTCTCGGCGGTGGCGCCGCACAGGCCCATGCGGGCCTTCTTCTCAGCCTGGGTCTCGCCTTCCTTCTTCTTGGGCGGCGGCACCCGGCAGGGACCCTGGGCGCAAATCCGGCAGCAGGCCCCTTCCGCCCCGATGGGGCAGGGCTTCATGGTTTTGGCGCGGTCAAATATCGTCTCCACGCCCTCAGCCGCAGCCTTCTTCAACATCTCCTGGGCCGCTACGTCCATGGATAGTTTTTCCAAATCTAACTCAGCCATTAAAATAATCCTCCAGTTTCTTACTATCAGAGGCGACCTTCATGGCCCCTCTTGGCAAAGAGAGCCCGCACCCTCGGGGTTGCGTCCATTTCCAGAAAGAGAAGTGGGCCGGGCTCCAGGACAATGTGGTAATATTCCAGGGAAGCCGCGGGCCTTAGCCAGCCAGTTCCTGGATAATGGATTTGACAAGTTTCACCGCTTCCGGATGGCGCATGATGAGCAAATCGCTTCCGGCCAGCAGCAGGTCCACGGCAGTGATGGCTTCCATGAGAATGCCCCGCTTGGTCTGGTCGCCCAGTTGCGGCGCTTCTTCATTCGTCTGTTTGCACTCTTTTACCTTCCAAACTTCTTGACCAACATAGTTAATGATAGGCAGCTGCAGCTTGTCATCTTCCTGGGTCAAAGCGGCCATGCGGTCCCGCTCCATGACGGAGTAGGTGTATTCCATGCCATATCCCAAGCCGCCGGTGGTGGGATCCACCAGGATTTTGCTGTCCTGAACCCCCAACTGCCCCAGCAGGATATTCAACTGTTTGGCCAGGTTAACATCGATGGGGGAGTTGGCGATCACGGTGTGGCCGTAAGCCAGGGCGGCAGCGCCGATTTTTTTATAATTCTTGTCCTGCACCGGTCCGATGACGATGGGTTTATCAGAACAGGCTTCCGCCACCGCCGGCAGCACTTCGGCGTCCTTTTCGACGTTGCTGGTGCCGAAAACGATCAGGGGCACGTCAATAGCCGCAGCCACCTTCTTGGCGGTGGCCGCCGCGGCCTCAGGGGAAGCGTTGTCCCCGTTGGGATCGGTGCTGTTCAGGATCAGGGCGACCGCGTCGGCCCCGAAATCCTTCACGCACTTTTGGGCCCAGGCCACCGGATCTTTGGCCACGTCCTTGATGGCGGCGTAGGCCGGAGCGGCCCACTCTTCGCCCGGGTCCTTGTCCCAGACTTCCAAGGCAATCCGGGGTTTGTTGGGCATGACCCCTTCAAAAACATAGAAGGGGTAGGAGGTTTCGCCTCCCAGCGTGATGGCTTTATCGCCTTTGCCAATGGTTACGGTTTTGATCGAACCCGAGTAAATCTGCTTGGGAATCTCGAAGGCCAAGGTAGTTCCCTCCTTAATTTTTTCCGGAATTGCCGGCATGTTAACTTGATTTAAACCTGCGGAGGTATAAACATTGTGAAAATAATAATTTATTGGTCAACCTGTCAAGTAAAAAATCACGCTACAGCCCGCGCTTACGCGCTTTCATGTGAGCAATTTAGCAAAGATTCCATAAGCTGCTTGTAATGCTGGGGAATCGGCAGGCAGCTGGTAGGTGGGACGGCCCTGGCTATCGAACTCGGCGATGAGGGAATCCTCGGGAATCAGGCCGGCAAGTTCCAAACCCTGAGCCGCGATTTGGGCCGCGGCTTGGTCGCTGAGGCCATTAGTCACCCGGTTGACGATGAGCGCCGTCCGTCCCACTACGACCTTCAGGGCCTGGGCCAGTTGCTTGAGACGGCCGACCGCCTGGATGCCTCGCCACGAGGGGTCCGAAACCAGCACCAGCAGGTCCACTGCATGGGTAGTGAGGCGGCTCATGTGCTCCATGCCCGCTTCATTATCCATCAAGATGTAAGGATAATTTTTCGCCAGGACATCCATGAAGTGGGCCACCAGGTTATTGGCGGCGCAATAACAGCCGGGGCCTTCGGGTTGGCCCATGGCGATGAGGTCGAAGCCTTCGTGTTCCACCAGGCACTGATTGATGCGCATCTCGATGAGCTGGTCCTTGGTAATATCCACCAGGCCGCCACCCTTTTTCATTTCTTCACGAGCCTGGCCCACCGTCATCTCGACCTCGAGGCCCAGGACTTCGTTGAAATTGCTGTTGGCATCGGCATCCACTGCCAATACCGGCGTCTTGCCGTGCTCCACCAGATAACGCAGAAACAGGCCGGCGGTGGTGGTTTTGCCGGTGCCGCCCTTGCCCGCCATGGCGATCAAAAAACTCACAGGTTGCCTCCTTAATCAGCGTGAAACTATTCACAATTATATAAAACTTGCAATTCCATGCAAGCGCGGCGAATCCCGCCAAATTGCATGGCTTTTCCCTATGGAAAGACGGGGTCTGAGAAGCACTCTCAAACAAATCTGGACAAAAGACTTGCGCGGCCTTAAAGATTAAAATTATAATTTCCCTAAAGCTTATTCCAGGCTCACCCGCCAAGGCCTCAAGGCCATCCTGGGGGATCGTCCAATGGCAGGACAGCGGCCTTTGGAGTCGCCGATCTAGGTTCGAATCCTAGTCCCCCAGCCACTTCATCCTAATAATTTAACAGCACCGTAAAAATGGGAGTATAGCTGTAAAAGGAGTTTTTCCCGGCCAGGTCTACGGCCACCCCCAGGGCGGCGGACCATCTCGGACTGAAGATAAACTCGATCCCCGGCAAGACCCCCGTAAGGCTGCTGAGAGGCTCCCTGGAATGGCGGAATAGAGGCCCCGCGTCCCAAGAATTATAGAATTCCAGCAGGGCGACCCACTGAGGGGTTAAGGCCCATTCTGCGGCAAAATTCGCGGTGATAAGGTCCCGGCCGTGGACCGGAAAGAGGATCGGCCCTGCTTGCTGGTTGACCGGCACGCCCGGGTTCCGGGTGGGGAAGCTGTACCACAGGTTGGCATAAAGATAGACGGGCCCCAGCCGCTTAGCCAGATTGACGCCGGGCGTGAAGGCCCAGGTGCCTCCTCCCAGGGCATCGGTGTCCAGTCTCCCGGGATTGAGGCGGAAGTGGTGGCCGCTGGGAAAATTCACGATCAAAATGGCGCTGACCGTGGGCCGCCGGGCGGTCTCCTCCAGGAGCTGGTATTTTGCCTCGAAGTAAATATCTCCCAGGCCGGTGAAAGCGGCGGCACGGCTTCCCCCCGGCCCGGCTGCTTCCACCTGGCCGGCCCAATTCTGGAGCAAGGCGGCCTGGAGAGAGACCTCGGTCTTGGGGGCCGGTCCGTAGGTGAGCTTGACCGGCATTTCCAGGGAGGCGAAATTGCCGCCGGCGCTCACCCGGCGCCAGTTGGCCGAAAATCTTCCCCCCACCAATCCCAGGCTCCAGTAGGGCTGCAGGGTTAAGGCGCCGGTAGCCTGGGGAACGGCGGTATCGGTAATGATGGGGCCGGTGGTGGGGAGAGGGTCAGGGAGTGGCGCCGCCGCCTCGGCCCCGGCGGAGGCCAACAGGGCCGCCAAGATCAGCACCACCACTATAATCCGGACTTTCTTGGTCAACGGTGGGGCCAGTCCTTTTTTTGGCTGGCATTATAGCAGACCGATGCGCTCCCGAACGCGAAAAAATTTGGGGCTGGAGGCACAAGCCCGCAGCCCCAAGAAATTTCCGGCCGGCTCAGTTAAAAATTGCGATACACCGTAAGCATGGGGGTGTATTCATAATTGCCGTTTTTCCCGAAAAGCTCAATGCTCGCACCGGCAGCGCAGGCCCATTTATCGTTGATCACGAATTCAATTCCCGGAAGCACCCCTATCAGGGTTTGGGGCGTGGTGAAGCTGATGTTTTGCGGCGCGAGGTTCGTCCAGGTCCAGTTGCTGAAAAACTCAAACAGTGCGATCCAGCGCTTGGTGATGGGGTATTCTACCGCCACGTTGAAGGTCACATATTCCCGGGAACGAACATTTCTCGGGGTCTGTTCGTAGACATTTACCGGGGTATTCATCCAGATTTGGCTGTGCACCAAGAAAGGTTTCAGATATTTGAACAGGTTGACGCCGGTGATGAAAGTGAAAGCCCCGGTGCCGACGGAGTCGGCGATCAGGAATCTCGGGTTGAGGCGCGAGGCGTGGCCGGTGGGAACGGTCAGTCCCGCGACCCCGGCCACGGCGGGCCGGTAGTCGGTTTCGGGCAGCAGCAGGTATTTGCCCACCATGGTGATATCGCCGATGCCGCCGTAATTGGCGTTGCGTTCGCCGTTGGGGCCGGCAATACTGCGGTCTAAGTTATTGGCCCAGTTATGAATGTAAGGAATGATGACGTACGTCTCCAGGTTTTTAGTTGGGCCATAAATAATTTTGAGGTTGGTGAAGAAGGTGGGAAAATCTCCTTTGGCGCTCACTTTGCGCCAATTATTGGTGACGTTTCCGATATCAAATTCATAGCCGAAAAGGACTTGCATGCTGAGTTTGTGGGTCTCGATGGGATTGCAGGTGTCGCTGATCAAGGGACCGCAGGTGGAGGGAGTTTCTTCTTTCTGTTCCGCCGCGGGGGCCGGCTTCGCCATCAGGGCGGCCGGGCCTTGGGCCGCCGCCGGTGACGAGATGAGAGACCACTGAAACACCAAAACCGTGGCCAGGATGAGCCAGATTGTCTTGCCGAGGGACGGTTGCATCATGATTCCCCTTTTGAAGCATTGTTTGTAAATTTAAGATTCTTTGGGATTAAATCAAGTTAAAATTAAAGCAAGTCTTGTACCAAATTAATTACAGGTAAAATCAGGATATTATCTCAATCGTGTCTGCATTTTTGTAGAACCAGGACAGGAATTTATTACAATTTAGTACATCTTTTCACTGACATTAAACCTTTGCCCCGCACCTCCTTTGGGCTCTGCGACGCCCTGATGTTAACCAGGGGACGAGAGCCGGCTTACTGAAGGAACCCTTTTATCGCTCCGGGAGCAGTCTTGTTTTAAAGGGGAGTAAGGCAGAATCGGGAGAGGCAGCCGTACCGGGAAAAGAATCGGGGCTGACGTCCCAGGCAGTCAGCCCCAAGGAAATTTTCCGCCGACTCAATTAGAAGTTGTAGTACACCGAGAATGTGGGGACGATGGTTCTACTACTGGCAAATTTGCCCAGGGCGTCAAAGGCGACACCGGCGGCAAAGGCCCATTTCTCCGTGGCGAAGTATTCGATCCCCGGCAGGAAGCCCAAAATGGGGGCGGGAGACTGATAGCCCAGGGATTCCGGCGCGCTATTTGACCAGGACCAATTGCTGTACATCTCCAGCAAGAGAATCCATTGCTTATTGAGGGGATATTCTGCCGCCAGGTTGAAGGTCACGTTTTCACGGTTACGGACATTCTGTGGAAAATTATTGCCTCTGAGTCGGTAAAGATTGACCGGGCTGTTCAACCAGATATTGCTGTAAAACAGGAAGGGTTTCACCCACTTGTACAGGTTGACGCCGGTGATGAAGTTGAAGGAGCCGGTACCGACGGCATCCTGGCCCAGGAACCTGGGGTTGAGGCGCGAGGCGTGGCCGGTGGGCCAGCCTACCCCGCCCACTGCGGTGACCGCCGGGCGAATCTCGCCTTCCGGCAACAGGTTGTATTTGGCCACTGTGGTGATATCGCCAATGCCGGCGTAACCGGCATTACGTTCGCCATTGGGGCCGGCGGCGCCGCGATCCACATTATTAAGCCAGTTATAGATGAAGGGCACAACGATGTAGGTCTCCAGATTTTTGGCGGGGCCATAAGTGAATTTTACCGGCATGCTAAAGGTGTATTGGTCCCCTTTGACGCTCACGCTCCGCCAGTTGGGGCTGAAATTGGCCGTATACATAGACAAGGACCCAAGTACCTGCAAGCTGGCATGGTGCTCCTCGATGGGCAAGCAAGTGTCGGTGATCAGCGGGCCGCAGGTAGTGGTCGTTTCTCCCTGCTCCGCGGGTCCCGGATGTTCGGAGGTTGGCTGCGGCTTCTCCAGCAAAGGCGCCACGGGACCCTGGGCCGCGGCTGGCGCCCAGGCCAATATCCAGTGAAATCCCAGCACCAGGGCAACCATAAGCCAGACTGCCCTACCGGTCTTACGGTTCATCATTTTCTTCTCCTTCGTTTCCGCAACATCAATATGCTCCTTTCAACGCTATTTTCTAATCCTGGTCTTGTGACCGGTCTCCAAGTTCGCGGCATAAAAAAAGCCGCGAATCCCCCGCCCTACTGGGCTGCGGGCCTTCGTGGCTTAAAAAATCCTAGGGTATGGTCTAAAAATACGCGGAAGGGCTTCCAGCGCCTTCGATATACGAATCTTAAAGTTAATCGATTTCATTGTCAAACCTTTTCAATCAACCCTGTTTTCATTGTTATCCATCAGGGCCGAAAACGAGCGTTCGCGGGGCTTTCCCTTTTCCTTCACATGTCCTATCCGCTAAGACGAACCAAAGGGTGTACTGGCTGCAAACAGTTTTTGTCTGTTTGGGCTACTAAGAGCTTGATGTCCCCATAACCCCTGGTAAACAGGTAGTGCCAGGCATCGTTCACCTCAAAGAATCCTTGCCCCGATCCCACCAACTCCACCTGATCTGCTGGGAAGCCGATTTCCTTACAGCAGCCTGCCAGATCAAAGTCTTCCGGCAATTCTGCGCCCCCCACCAGATAAACGATCAGCCCGCTTTTCATATATCCTCCTATAAGCCTTTGAGCGCCTGCGCCAGGTGGTCTAGATAAATATTCACGATCCCGTCCTGATACCCCAGCCCTTTAGTGATCCCTTCGATGCGATAGGCTTTTTGCTTGAGAAGCTCGGATTTCCAGCTCTCCGGGCCGTCACCCAACATGTCCTTGGCCACATGCTCGCCGGCCACAAACATGAAGGGCATCAAAACCACCGCGGCGGCCCCGGTTTTCTTGACATCCGCCATAGCCTCTTCCCTGGTGGGTTTGCCTTCTACGGCGCCCAAAAAGACGTTCTGGTAATGGGCACGCAGCAGCCGGTCAAAAGCTATATAGGCCTTGGTTGCTTCCGGACTGGGGGTGCCATGGGCCACCAGGACCACCGCAGTATTCTTTAAATCCTTGGGAAATGTCTGGGCCACGGCCTGGAGTACCCGCTCACGATCCTTGGGGCTGCTCAGCAGAGGTTTTCCCAGACCAATTTTCATACCTGGAATTCCCCGGCTTTCCTTTACGATCTTCTTTTCCCATTCCTCCCCCGGCACTATATGGAGCGACTGCACGGCCACCCGGGTATATCCGGCTGTCTTCAGTTCCTGCAAGGTCCCGGGCAGGTCATTGAGCTTTTGCCCCTTTTCCTGGGCCAACTTGCCCCGGACTTTATGGGAAGTGAAGGCCCAGCGGATTTCATAATCAGGAAAGCGTTCCTTGACTTTCTGTTCGAAATGGTTGTAAGTTTCGAAGGCCTCCGTAGTGGTGCCGAAGGCCGTCAGCACGATGGCTGGTTTGTCCGTTGTAGCCGCGCTCAGGATCCAAGGGGCGCTTATCATTGCGAGAACAAGCGCCAAAGATGTCCATACAAACCTCTTCTGCTTTACCATGGTGTCCTCCCTTAGCTGAATTTTTCTCCAAAAAAAAATCCTTAAGTCACCAAGACTTAAGGATTGCACCCAGCTTCTTTATCCTTAATGCAGCTTACCGCCCACTATGCCTCGTAGGGGCTTAAGCCTTTCATCCGGGCAGGTCTTCTGACTTCCGGTTCAACCTAATCCCTGCGCCTTCCCATCTCGCTTATGCAAGACAGTGGCCATATGCAGGTTTCGTCCCCGGTTACAGCGGCGGGACCGCGCCGGTTTTGCACCGGCTTCCCTATTATGCCCTATACGGGCACCCGAATAGCTTTGGACACAACATATATGAGGTGAGTGCAACCCGTCAAGAAAAAATCAGCACTGCCGGCAAGATTCTCCTTTCATCGCGCCCTCCTCGGGGTGATTGCCTATGGTTCAGTAAAGAGGACCATTTTATCTGCGATTAATTATGGTCGTATCCTTTGCTATCAACCTCCTCCACTTTATTCCTGGCAGATTCTGCTGCAGCCAGCCTGGACAGGGTTCTCTTGAGCGACCCCGTCCCCGAATTCCGCATCAGCACACATGGTTTGTTCAACTCCTTGCAGATCTTCTTCACACAGAGGCAGGCCCGGTGACTGTTGCGATCACTCCGGTGAGCCGCGGCAGGGAGAGAGTTTCACCTATTGCCAAAAGCCCTAGTGGTACCATGGAACCCTCCGGAAAAAGTGCCGCCACCCTGGCTGCTTTTTGTTATTGCGATTTATTAGCATTAATATCTTAGTTGATTTTCATTAGCAATACCTATTTTTTTCAATCTTCTAAAATTTATGCAGGAAAGGCGAAGGCCGGGGTAAGGTAGCGAATTTACAGTTAAAATTCTAAACGGCAGGGATCAATAAATCAGGCGCCACCGGCCAGGTTCCCTCAGCAATCCCCGCCGAAGCGACAAAAAAAATCGGGGCGCAGAGAACTGCGCCCCGAAGGCGGTGAATTGATCACTGCCCGGTTGACCTTACCTAAGTCGGGATCTTTGGTCCCAAACCGGAAATAACTTCACTAATTGCCAGACCAGGAACCTAAGACCTTAGGCCGTCCTGGTCCCGCCTGCATCAGAGGTCTAGCCGTCGGCCTTGAGCTTACCCAAAGCCTTGGTCAGTTCCATTGCCACTCCCAGTCCCTGCCTGGCTTCCTTGCTGCTCATGGCGCTCAACATGCCAATGGGACCCAAGGGTCTGGCCTCTTCCAATTTAATGGACGTGGGAAGTTCCAGGAGCCGGTTCATAAAGTCAATCATCTGCGGATCGGATAGTTTTTTCAGCATACTCAACAGGAGCACGAAGGCATCGCTCATGGAGGCGATTTCCTCGGGGTCGTAATGCGACGCCACCTTGGCGCGGACTTCCAGCATGGCCGCATAGGTGCGGAAGACCCCTTTGCGCTCCAGGTTATCCATAAAATTAATCAGATTGGGGACGGTGCTCTTCAATAAGGGCTCCATGCAATTCCACAATTCAAAAACGTTTTCCATGGTCTCTAAAGCCTGGGTGAGATTGCGCACGCTGCGCAACCCCTGTTTCAACAGGGCGAAGAAATCTTCCAGTTGAAACCCGCCCTCCATGGTCCCCAATTCTTCCAGGACGATTTTAAAGGCCGAATTAGCCAGAGGCGCCAGGTCATTCTTCAGCTCCGTAAAGCCCTGCTGAGCCTTGACCAGGGTCTGCATCTGGCCCTCCATTCGGTCGAGCCTTTCCAAGATCAGGTCTTCTTTGCTGGGTTTTTTTTCAGTCTTTTCGGGCATGGCCGTCTCCTTTATCAACCATAGACATGATAGACATGTCCGAGCATCTTTCCGGCCATGAACATCTGGGGTTCCAGGGGCAGTTCTTTGCCTTTGAGCATCATGTTGAAGTAGACCCACTTGAACATCATCTTGCCCCAGTAGTTGAAGTGACTTTCGCCCAGGAGGGTGAAGGGTCCCAGGCCCGGGAAGGGATATTTGCCCGGCAGGGGCTCGACCTTATAGTTGAAGTCTATGAGGCTGGCCTTTTCGTAGCCGGTGACAATGAAGCAGGTGGAGTGGCCGTCAAATTCCGGCAGGGGCTCCTGGCCATCCATCTCCCGGAGCAGGTTTTCCACGATGATGTCCGATTCATAGTGAGCCACGGCCCCGGCCTTGGAGGTGGGGACGTTGGTGGCATCGCCGACGATGTACATATTGTCATACTTCTTCGACTTCAAGGTGCCGTGGTCCGTATCGAGATAACCCATCGGGTCGCCTATCTCGCTATCGATGATGACCTGGGCCCCGAAGTTGGGCGGAATGGCTACCAGCAGATCGTAATTAACCTCATTGCCTTTGGCGGAGGAGATCACCTTTTTAGCCACGTCGACTTCGGCGAGATCGAAATTCGGGGTGATCTTGATCTTTTTCTCTTCGCACAGTTTGGTCAAGGCGGCGGTGGCCACCGGCTTGGTGAAGGCCCCCGAAAGCGGGGTCACCAGTTCTATTTCTATATCGTCCCTGACCCCGTTGATCGTGAAGAACCAATCGGCCATAAAAATAAACTCAAGGGGCGCCACGGGGCACTTGATGGGCATCTCGGCGATGTTCAGGACGATTTTGCCTTTTTTGAAATATTTCCATCTCTTGTAAAGAGCAATGGCGCCTTCGGGGGTATAGAAGTCGTGGATGTCGCCGTGCCAGTCATCCTTCATGCCGTCGATCTCGTCGGGCATGATGCGGCAGCCGGTGGACACCACCAGCCAATCATAGTCGACATAACCTTTTTTGGTCTTGATCCTTTTTTTCACCGGGTCGATGTTGGTCACTTCGTCCAGGACGAAATCGATGCCAGGCGCGACAAAATCCGTCATGGGCTTAACGCATTCCTCCGGCTTATAAACGCCGAAGGGGATGAAGAGCCAGCCCGGCTGGTAGTGATGCTGTCGATTGCGGTCAATGACGGTGATCTTCCAGTCGCCGTTCAGCTTCTCTCGCATCTTGGTGGCCACCATGGTGCCACCGGCTCCGTAGCCCAAAATAACCAGATTCTTCATAGACCTCGCCTTCCTTGTAATTTAATCCAGTCCCGCTATAGGGATTCTGGAAGTGCTCACGCGTCGGGGGCGGTTTGAGAACCGCCCATGATAATGCATTCGATTGTAAGGGCGGACCCGCTCGTCCGCTCTTCTTTAGGGCGCACACATGGGCGCGGTCCTATAAAGCTCTTTTCTTCCAGTTCCGAGTGACGCTGGTTAAAAAGAACTCTTTGACCAGACGCCGCCAGCCCAACTGGGGGTAGTGGCTGTAAATGTCATCGGCCAGAGCTCCGCCGCTCGGCAGGGTGGCTCCTGCCGCGCTTCCCATGAGGTGCACCAACCGGTGGGCCTCTTTCCAGATCCAGGCGGTGTTATCCTCGCCGGCGAACAGGTTGGCCAAATTCTGCTGAAGATTAGTGGGCTTGATTTTAAACAGCCAGCCTTCGCCGTAAGGGTCGTCGTGCAGCAAGCGGGGATTGGCCTGCACCTTGGGATTGACCTCGGTGATGATGCCGTCCACCGGGGCCTCGAAGGAGGCCTTGTTATCCTTTTTAATCACCGTCATAAAGATGTGATCCTGGTAAAAGACCGAGCCGACTTCGGGCAACTTCAGCTTCTCGGCCGGCCCCAGAATCTTTTGGGAAAAGGCATCCAATCCCACCCGCACTTCTCCGCTGTCTTCAAGGGCTACCCAGGCGTGACTGCGGTGCAGGTAATAGCCCTCGGGAGGAGGCTGCACTCCGAAAGTTTCCTGCGTTTCCGCCTCAGGGGAAGGCGCGCTTTTGACCTGGGGGTCGTCTTTCAGGGGATTATGGTGTACCCGCCAAACCGCCCCGCATTTTTGACAAACGCATTTAAAAGACGTTTCCGGGCCGGGGACCTCCACCACCAGCCAATGCCCGGCCATGGCCCCACAATTTTGACAATCTAGTTTCATTTGGTTTGACCTCCACCAGGGCTAGTCTTCCTTACTCCACCATCGCCGTTCTTTTCCCGGCAGGTTCCGTTCAAGCCCCTTTCTTGCGTTTTTGGGTTAAGTTGGTCAACAGGAACTCCTTAACCAGACGTTCCCATCCCAATTTAGGATAGCGACCGTAGACATCGTCGATGATCGCCCCTCCGGTGGGCAGGGTGACGCCTGCCGAGGATTCCAGCATCGCTAAAAGTTTATTAGTCTCGCTTTCGATCCAGGCGACGTTGGGCCGGCCGAAGAGCAGGTTTTCCAGGTCCGGTTTGAGATTGGCGGGGGTGAGGATCAACAGCCAGCCCTCGCCGTAGGGGTCGTCATGGGCCAGTCTGGGTCTTTCCTGGACTTTGGGATTCACCAGATCGACGGTGCCCTCCATAGGGGCCAGGACTGCTGCTTTGTTCCCCTGGCGGGTCAGGTTGAAGGCCACCTGGTTGCGCCGCAGTTCTTGCCCGGGCTGCGGCAGATCCAGATCGTCGGCCGGCCCCAGAACCTTCTGGGAAAAGTCATCCAGGCCGATGCGCACCCGGCCGCAGGTCTCCAGGGCGGCCCAGGTATGACCCCGATGCAGATAGACGGAAGTGGGCACCGCAAAACCGAAGACATCTTTGACTTGAGGCCGGTCAGGATTGACAAAACAGCACGACTGATCTTCCAAAATTTGCTCGAATGAGCGCTGCCGCAGCTTTTGCTTCAGGGGCAGGATGCGGTCCGGCTGGTCCAGGGTCAGTTCGCACGCCTCCCGCAGGCTCAAGTTCTGGGCAGCGACCGCGGTCATGGCGCGATCGAATTCGCAATTGCCACAATCAAAGCACTGATGGCAGATCTTGAAATCAACGACGCCCGCTTCCATCCAGATGCAGGGCTTCTTCCCTTCGGTGAATTGTTCACTCATTCTCTTGGATCCCAACCTGGAGCCCGAGGAGGAAGCTTCCAGCCCCGGTGGCCCTGTCCTGCTGACCGGTTCCTTTCAAGACCTTTTTTGCCAATTTTTAGTCAGGCTGCCTAAGAAAAATTCCCTGATCAGCGGCCGCCAACCCAGCTTGGGGTATTGCCCGTAGACGTCGTCGATGACGGCGCCGCCATCTGGCAGGGTGACGCCGGCCTTGGACTCCATGAGGTGCATCAAACGGTGGGACTCTTGGGCGATCCAGGCGGCATTTTCCTCGCCGGCAGCCAATTTGTCCAAATTGCCTTGGAGATTAATCGGTTCGACCTGAAGCAGCCAGCCTTCCCCGTAAGGATCGTCATGGATCAGGCCGGGGTTCTGTTGAACCTTCGGGTTGACCGCCGCGATAGTGCCGTCCACCGGCGCCAGGAAAGAAGCCTTTTGCCCTTTTTTCACCAGGGCCAGGCAGATGTGATCCTGATAAAAAACCTGGCCAACGGCAGGCAACTTAACTTCGTCAGCCTGACCCAGAACTTTCTGGGAAAAGTCATCCAGGCCCACCCGCACCTTGCCCGAGTCCTCGAGCACCGCCCAGGCGTGGCCCCGGTGCAGATAATAATTATTGGTGGGCACCTGGAAACCATAGACGTCTACGATCCGAGCCTGGTTGTCGCCCATAGCCCATGTCTCCTCTTTTTCTTCGCCATACCAGGCGGCGAACAGATTTTCCCGCTCATACCAAACCTCTCCGCATTGGCGGCAAACGCACTGAAAGTCGGGTTTGGTCCGGTCGTGATAAAATCTTTCAACTTGCCAATGTCCGCACCGCCTGCAATCGAGTTGCATAACAGCTGACCCTCCTTGTAGGACATTACGCCGGATTATCCGCCCATTATTTTCCAAGAGTTTGCGGTCGATTTAAGTTATTGCAAAGTCCGGGCCAAAGTCGAAATACTAAGATAAGCTACCTAAATTATTGATAAAATAACTTCAACCAGATTGGCCGGCAAAACTTCCCGGCGAGCTTTTGTTTAATATTTAAACAAAACGCCCTGAATAAATTAAATGTTATTGATTTTATTGATTTAATTAATGTCTAATAATTAGACAATAACTGTTGTTATTTTAAACAGGAACTTTTTTGGACGATAGGGTGGAAGGAAGGCATGGTCAGGAAGGATTTAAACTTCGGGTCTGTTGCCATCGAATCTGTCGAAATAATCCTTCAAGAGGATTTGGCAATACTGACAAAACGCCAGGGGTTTCAGGTCTAATTTCTCCAGATTGGCGGAGAAACCCATCAGGCAGCCTGGCTGCTGGCAATGTCCCACACCGAAGGAATGGCCCAGCTCGTGCAAGCTCAATTTCAGGAGGCGGCCTAAAAAGACCGCTTTGGACGGGAGGGAGCCGCCGGCGCCCCCTGAGGGACGAAATATCGAAATGATCGCCGCCCTGCCATCCAGTTGGGCTTCACCAAAAACGAAGGTGAAAATCGGGATATAGAGGTCCGCGGCTGTGATCCCTAATATCTGAAAAGGCTCGAGATCGCCGTCATCCAGCAGGTACTCCAGGAGTCGGGTGGAATGATTCTGCTCACGTTGCACGTGGTAGGTCTGCATGGGCAGATGTTTGGGGGGCAGCAGCTGTACCGACAGGGGAAGAAATTCGGCTAAGGCCTTGGCCAAATAACGGAGAATCTCCGGATCCACCGGGCCCAAGGGAACCAAACCTAAAACCGGACTGTGCGTCATCTGGCCGCTACGTTGCTAAGGACAGGTCATGTACGCCGTCGAACTCAAGACAACAGGCCGTATTTCTTGATTTTGTTGTAGAGAGTGGTGCGGTTAATCCGGAGCACCTTGGCGGCATTGGAGATGTTGCCGCTCTCGGCAGCCAGCACCTGGGCGATGTAGCGACGCTCCATTTTGGCCAGAGATCGATTTCCATCTTCCTCCATTTCGGGCATCGCAGAGATCGGGGGGAGGTCGCCGAGTTTAATTTCGCGCGATTTCCCCACCACAACTCCGCGCTCAATGGCATTTTCCAGTTCCCGGACATTCCCCGGCCAGGAATACCGCTGCATAGCTGCCAAGGCCTCCGGATGGATGGAGTCGATCTTTTTACCGGTTTCGGTGGCATAACGGCGCAGAAAATGCTCGGCCAGCAGCGGGATATCTTCCGGCCGCTCCCTCAGGGGCGGCACCTGCAGATGAATGACGTTCAGGCGATAAAATAAATCCTGGCGGAAGGTTTTTTCCTGGAGGCTTTTCTGGAGGTCCTGGTGGGTGGCGGCGATGACCCGAAAATCGCTGTGCAACGGGGTCGTCCCCCCCACCCGGGTGAATTCGTGAGTTTGCAGGGCTCTCAATAGATCAATCTGCATCTTCATGGAGATATCACCCACTTCATCGAGAAAGAGGGTGCCGGTGTTGGCCATTTCCAGCCGGCCTTTCTTGGCGTATTTGGCATCGGTGAAGGCGCCCTTCTCGTGACCGAAGAGTTCGCTTTCCAGCAGATGTTCCGTGAAAGCCCCGCAGTTGATGGCAATAAAAGGACTGTAGCAGCGGGGGCTATGGCTGTGAATGGAACGGGCCACCAACTCTTTGCCGGTGCCGGATTCCCCGGTTATCAAAACCGTGGCGTCGCTTTTCGCCACATCGACGATGGTCTCGAAAAGCTGCAGCATCGGTGGCGACTGGCCCACCAGGTTTTCAAACCGCGTAATGGTGGCTACCCGGTCTTTTAAAATCAAATTTTCCATGGCCAGGGTCTGCATCTGGACCAATTTTTCAATGGTGAGACTGAGTTCCTCCAGTTCAAAGGGCTTGAGCAGATAATCATAGGCCCCGAGTTTCATGGCTTCCACCGCGTCCTGGATGGCCCCGTGTGCGGTCATCAGGACCACCGCGGTATCGGGATCGCGCTCCTTTAATTGCTTGAGCACGGTAATCCCGTTCATCCTCGGCATTTTGACGTCCAGCAGCATGATATCGAAGTGGTTTTTCCGGACCAGGTCCAAAGCCGCCGGTCCATCGGCCGCGGTTTCCACCTTGTAGCCATCCTGCTCCAGCCAACCGCTCAAAGATTCGCGGATGCTTGATTCATCATCCACTACCATGATGGTGATCTTCTTATGAGGCAACATGCTCTACTCCCGGTTTATAGGCAGGCAAATGGATAGTAAAACTGGTCCCTCGGCCTACCGCACTGTCCACTTTAATGGAGCCTTGATGGTCCGAAATGACGCCGTGAACCACGGAAAGCCCCAACCCCACCCCGGAACTCCCTTTTTTGGTGGTATAAAATGGTTCGAAGATCTTGGCCTGGTTTTCCTTGGAGATGCCCACCCCGGTATCGGTGATTTGCACCGAGACCTCATGGCGGCGGGAATTTCTGGTCACCAGGGTCAAGGTGCCCCCATTCGGCATGGCATCTTGAGCATTCAAAAGCAGGTTTAAAAAAACCTGTTTCATCTGCCCCGGGTCAGCCATTACCGGCAGTAGATCGACGGACCCGTAGGTTTCCACCGTGATTCCCTGCAGCCGCATCTGATACTCAACCAATGAGAGAGTCTCTTCGAGCAGGGTCTTGAGATTGACCGGCTTGAATTCCGGCTTGGACTTGCGGGAGAAGCGCAGCAGGTTGGAAACCGTTCTGCTCACCCGAGAGGTTTCATTATAGATGGTGTCCAGATGTTTCTGGATCTTGGCCGACTCTTGCTCGTCGGGAGGCCCCTTCTTCAGCAGGCGTTGGATTAATTTGATGAAATTGAGGATCCCGGTCAAGGGGTTATTGATCTCGTGCACGACGCTGGCGGACAACTTTCCCAAGGCGATCATCTTGTCGTCGTGCATAATCCGCGTGCGGGCGATATCTTGGGTAATATCCCGGGAAAGGTCGATTACTTTCTGGACCCGCCCTTCCTTATCAAACAGCGGGTGGCAAACCACGTGAAAATAGCTTTCCCGGCCGTCCTTGTTGAAGTGGACGTGGATGGCAGAAGCAGTTTTGCCCGTGGCCACGACATCCTTCAACGGACAGGGATGATCAGGGATGGCGCAGGGTTCCTTCGAGTGATGCGAGACTTCGTAACAATGCTTGCCTACCACCTCGTCGCGTTTCGAACCCACCATTTCCAATAAGGCCCGGTTAACTTCAACGATCCGGTAATCGAGATCTATGACCATCATATGGTCTTTGATCCCGTTGACCAGCGTCTCCAGAAAGGCCTTCTCTTCCATGGCCTGCTTCAGCAACTGGCGGGTCTCGGCCTGCGACTGCTGCAAGGCTTCTTCCAGGAGTTGACGGCTGGTGATGTCTTTGATGACCTCCACCACCCGTTTCTGGGTCCCTTCCGGCGGGAACAGAGGCGACATGGTGATCTCATCGCACTGCATTGTGCCATCGGGGCCCGGGTGGCACTGGGTAGCCTGGACGGTTTGGCAGCTCTCCAGGACGCGTGGTAACGGACAGGGCATGCCTTTGCGGTCGCAAGGCTCATCCAATTGATGAACCACCTCGAAACACGGCTTCCCGATGATTTCCTCCGAAGTTTTGTGAAAACGCTTTAAAAATGGGAGGTTGGCTTCATCCACCGCATAATTGGGCAGCAGCACCAGCACCGGGTCGGGGAGATGATCAAAAATTTTCTGAAAGCGGCTGCGCTGTCCGGCCAGCCTGATTTCGCTTTCCACCTTGCACCGCAGCGGGTCGGCATTTCTTTGCAGCAGTTCCCAGAAAAGCCGGGCCCTGATATGGTCGATAATCTGGGTATGGGGATGCCTTTGCCGGTTAATGCCCTCCCGAACCTGCGGATCTCCGGTGAGTTCCAAGATCAAATCCGCGGGCTCCTGCAGGAGAACAGAGTAGTCGCTAAAAGTCGGGATCCCCATGGCCTTGGCCTGGACCATGCCCACCGCCTCGGGATTTGGGTCAGCTACCCCGATTATTTCCACTTGCCGCCCGTAACCCGGACTGCCGCTGATCAGCCGAAGGACTTCATGCCCTCCTTTGCCGCCGCCAACGATGCCTATCTTCAGGGGGCCTCTTTCCTGGGAAGTCCTCAGCCCCAATGGAATAAGGTCCCAGAAGTTCTCCCAGGAAAAATGCGGTTGATCCACACTAAGGATGGTAAGATTTTCCGGAGCCTGCTCTTGCAATTGTTGAGAAACCAGGGGGTCGCCGGTGGCGTCGACGATGATGTCTATTTCAGGAAGCTGGTAAAAATCAGCAAAATCGAGAGTTACAAAAAGATTGAAGCGGTAGGCATAGAGGATGCCGGGAGCTTCCGGGTTTCGGTCGGCAACGCCCACCACCCGCAAGGTTTGTGATTTTTTTCGAAGCGGCACCAGGGCCTCCAAAATAGCCATGCCTTGCCGGCCTGCTCCGACAATTGCGATATTATAAGACGGTTTATTAGGCGCCATCATGAACTCCAGGATAGCAGCAAAAATACTGCTTCCGAACTAATACCACAACTCTGCATCGAAGAATTCCAAACCTGCCGCTGCTCAAGAAAATCCCCCTTCTTTTAACTATCTTACATGATTATACCATATTATCCATATGTTGACCTTCAGAGTAAAATTTAAGCTGATTCGTTTTCACTACCTTTCCCCCTGCATGATTGTGAGACTGGCTCACATCATATAGGGGGATGGGAAATCGGCAACTCTACATTTGGTATGCTTTTGATATAAGGGCGAAGCCAGTACCTCCACCATTTCGAGGGAAACTGGAAGGCATAAGGCCCCAAAAAATCGTTGACAGGTGCTTACCATATTCTATAATATTTGTAACGGAGACTCTGTTGCAGATGGATAGATCTGAGAGGGAGGTCTTCCAGGAATTTCTGACGCGAAAGGGGATGCGCCTGACCCCGGAGCGGGAGGCCATCCTGGGGGAGATCTTCGCGGAGCACGACCACTTTGATATCGATGAACTTTTCATGCGCCTCCGCCAAAAGGGCCAGCGCATCTCCCGGGCTTCCATTTACCGGACTCTGCCGATGCTGGTGGAAAGCGGCCTGGTCATGGAAGTCTACTTTGAAGACGGCCACCTGCATTATGAACACATATACGGACATGAGCACCACTGCCACTTACGTTGCCTGAGCTGCCGCAAGATTGTGGAGTTTCGGGACGAGGGAGTGGAGGAAGCGGAAAAACGAATCGCTGAAGCGAAAGGTTTTGTGGCTACGGGACACAGATTGGAGATCTACGGCTATTGTTCTGAATGTCAGAGGAAAAGCTAAGAAATAATTTTAATTTTTTTTGATAAAAGATTGAGACTAAGTCTCAGACTCAATAACGGAGAAACGGTTCTATGCCTTTATACGATTATCAATGTGTGGATTGTAAGGTTCAGGACACCCGTATCGCCGGATTGGACGATCAGGTAGCCCTCTGCATCCGGTGCGGGGGCTTGATGCTCCGGCAGGATGAGGACCTCTTCGGGCCTTACTTCGAAGAGGGCCAGGCCCGCGAATTAGGCTCAGGGTCAACTTTTTTGCTGGCCGCAGCAGAAGGAAAGGCCTAATTAGGATGCCCTGGCGGACTCAAGACCGGAGGAGAAGGAAAAAACGCCAAGATTGCAGCCCATATGCTCTGGAAAGGGGGGGATAAATTTTTTTTGGAATATTATTGCGAGTAAGACTCATTCTCTATATAATTTTAAGGAGGAAAGCTGACAGTGATTTTTCGAGTTTTTATGATGTTGGCCATGCTGTGCCTGACCGCAGCCACCGGCTTTGCCGAAGAAAAAAAGGTGAATAAAATCGAGGACAACTCCTTCCTGCTCGAGGAGGCCTACAACCAGGAAGCCGGGGTTATCCAGCATATCCAATCATTCCAGTATAATGCAAGAAATAAGTCATGGGCTTACACCTTTGTCCAGGAATGGCCGGTACCCGGGCAGACCCACCAGTTTTCCTACAACATCCCGGTCTTTCGCTTGACCGAGGATGGAGACAGAACGGGCCTCGGCGACGTGCAGCTAAACTACCGCTACCAGTTGGTCATGAAAGAAGACCTGGTGGCGGTGGCCCCCCGTCTCTCCCTGCTGCTCCCTACCGGCAATTACCGCAAGGACTTCGGCAGGGGGAACCCCGGATTCCAGACCAATATTCCCATGAGCCTGACTCTTTCCGAAAAATTTGTGACCCACTGGAACGCCGGGCTGACGGCCGTCCCTTGGGCCAGGGGAGCGAACGGCGGGACGGCTCACACCGTTGATTTCAATGCCGGGGCCAGTATCATCTGGCTGCTCCAGGAGAGTTTCAATCTCATGTTTGAGACGGCCTGGAATACCAATACCCCAGTCACGCCGGACGGCGCGGCGTTCCGCGAGCATTCTCTCTTTCTCAACCCAGGCTTTCGTTCCGCCCTCAACTTCGAAAACGGATTGCAGGTCGTCTACGGACTAAGCTTCCCCATCGGCGTCGGCCCTTCCCGGGGAGACTACGGGGTTCTTTTCTACCTCTCTTTTGAACATCCTTTGCCGGCTCTTTATGGCAAAAAAGCCATGGAGAACGCGCCCTCCTTCACCACCAAAACGGAGGAGTCGGAGTCTTGATTTCTATTCCTTCAGGCGCCTTTTGAGGATTGGGAGAAGTTTTGGGAAGCCGGGCCGGAGAGGGCCCGGCTGTTAAAATACTTTTCGCCGCGGGCCTATATGGCAGACAAAAACATTCTGATGAATCCCTTAGGCTCAAGAATTTACCGAATTGAGCAGGTCGGAAAGGATTAAAAAACTTGGAGGGTTCAATGATCCCCTTGGGACTCCTGGCGGAAGGCGAACAGGCGGAAGTAATGGAAACGAAGATGGAAGAGCTTCATTCTCCCTGCTCGGCCTGCCGGAAAAACCGGCCGGGGTGTGGCTCCAGGATCGAAGACATGGGGCTGCGGGCCGGAAAGACCGTGGAAATTTTGAATAACTCCCGCGGACATGGAGCGCTCCTGATAAAGGTGGATAACTCCAGGATCGCCATGAACTGGGGTCTGGCAATGAAGATCATGGTGCGGAGGATAGAGAAATGAATCTGGCAATGCTCCAACCGGGGCAAAGGGGCAAGATTACCAAAATCGGCGCCATCGGGCCGATGAAAAGGCGGCTCATGGATATGGGGGTGCTGGTAGGGGAAGCGGTAAAGGTGGAAAAAATCGCTCCACTGGGAGATCCCATCGAGATCACAGTGAAAAACTATAAACTCTCCCTTCGCAAGGCCGAAGCGGCAGGGATCGCCGTGGAGGTTTTGGCATGAAGCAGTCGGCATCTGAAAACATCCCGCTTTCCTACCCGGAAAAGCTGCTCACCGTGGCGGTGGCGGGCAATCCCAATTCAGGCAAATCCACCCTGATCAACGCCATTGCCGGGACCAGGCTGCACGTGGGCAACTGGCCCGGGGTGACGGTGGAAAAGAGAGAAGCCATCTTCGAGTTTCAGGGGCGCAGGATCAGGCTGGTGGATCTGCCGGGGACTTACAGCTTGAGCCCTTATAGCCAGGAAGAGCGGATCGCCCGGGATTACCTGGTGCACGAGAAGCCGGACGTGGTGGTGGACGTGATCGATTCCACCAACCTGGAACGCAACTTATATCTTACCGTGCAACTGCTGGAGTTGGGCATCCCGGTAATCGCCGCGCTGAACATCTATGACGAAGCGGAACAAAAAGGCTACAAGATCAAAACCAAAGTTATTGAGGAAGCCCTGGGGATAAAGGCAATCCCGACGGTAGCCACCAAAAAGCAAGGGTTGAAAGACCTGCTGGCGGCTGTCCTGGAGGCAGGGGACGATCCCGACGCCAATCGGCCCCGGCCGTTAAACTACGGACGGGATATCGAAGCTGCGGCGCAAGAGGTGGAAAAGGCAATTAACAAAACCGTCCCTCACCTGACGGACCGTTATCCTTCGAGATGGCTGGCCTTCAAACTCATGGAAGGCGACCGGCATGTTTTGCAGGAAATCAACGCGGGGAGTAACCGGGCCTTTGTCGGTGAATCCGTCCAACATCTTGAGCAAGCCCACGGGGAAGACATCGAAGCGCTCATGGCCGATGCCCGCTATGGGCAGGCGGCCGGACTCACCCGGGAAGTATTGAAAAAAGCGGATACCCGAAAGACGGAGCTGACCGAAAAGATTGACCGTGTTGTCCTGAACCGCTTTCTGGGCATTCCCATCTTCCTGGCGACCATGTGGGTGGTGTTCAAGCTGATGTTCGACCTCTCGAAACCCTTTGCCGACTGGATTGCCGCGATGCTCTCAGGTCCGTTCAAAAGATTGGCGCTGGCCCTGACCGGATTTATCCAGGCGCCGGATTGGGTGGCTGCCCTGGCCACCGACGGGATCATCGCCGGAGTGGGCAACGTCCTGGTCTTTGTCCCCATAATTTTTGCGATGATGTTCTTCATCACCTTCCTGGAAGGAAGCGGTTATATGGCCAGGGCCGCGTTTGTGATGGACCGGGCGATGCACGCCATCGGTCTGCACGGCAAATCATTCATTCCGATGATCCTGGGATTCGGGTGCGGCGTGCCGGCTATTTATGCGACCCGGACCCTGGAAAGCAAGAGAGATCAAATACTGACAGCCTTGCTCATCCCCTTGATGTCCTGCGGCGCCCGGCTGCCGGTGTACGTGGTTTTTGTCGGAGCCTTCTTTACCGCCCACGCGGCCTTGGTAATCTGGTCTCTGTACGTGATGGGCATCATGCTGGCAATCGTCATGGGGTTCATTTTTAAAAAGACCCTTTTCAGGGGAGCAGCCCCGATGTTCATCATGGAGCTCCCTCCCTACAGAATGCCGTCCTTCAGGAACCTCATGATCCATACGTGGGAGAAAGGAAAACATTTTCTGATCAAGGCCGGCACCTATATTCTCGCCTTCTCGATAATCGTCTGGTTTCTCCTCAATCTCCCCTGGGGGGTGCAGGATAAGAAGGATTCCTATCTTGGCCGGATTGGACAGATCGCAGCTCCGGCCCTGGCGCCGCTGGGCTTCGGCAAATGGGAAGCGGCTTCATCACTGATGGCCGGGATTGTCGCCAAGGAAATCGTGGTGGGGACCATGGCCGAAATATATATCCCGAAGAAGGATGAGAAAGAAAAAGAAACGCCGTCGTTCACCGACGATCTGAAAGAAGTGGCCGTGTCCTTTGCGGACGCGGCAAAGCAATCGGTTGCTAATATCTTCTCCTCCTTCGGGGTTTCGAGTCTCTCCACTGAAGAATCTGCGGACAAGGCGGCAGAGCGGAATCCGCTCCGGGAAGTACTGAAGAGCCAGTTTACCCCGCTTGCCGCTTATGCCTTTCTCACCTTTGTGCTCCTTTACCTGCCCTGCATAGTAGCTCTGGTGGCGATGGTGCAGGAGTTGGGAGCATTGAAATGGTTCGGAGTCACCTTCATCTACCAGATGTCCCTGGCGTGGGGCATGTCCCTCCTTGTTTATCAAGGCGGAAAACTTCTTGGAATCGGAGGATGATATGGGGTTTTCAGACGTTATATGGATGGCGTTAATCATTGCCGGGGCAGGATATGTGCTTTACCGCTCCATCTGGAAAAAACGGGGATATTGTCCCGGATGCGATTCCAAGACCTGCTCCACCAAGGAGAGCAAACACTGATGCCATTGGGAGGCAGCGCGCCAGATGAGCGGCTCTGGCTAAGGGCATTCAGGAAATAGGAGCACAGACATGATAGTTTCATGCAGTTTCGCGGGACGTCTGAGAGTAAGAGACAAGAGGTTAAAAATCCCGCAGAAAATCGAAGAGATTCGCGGTTCCTTGGCCCCATTCGGTGAAATATGCGAGATGAAATTTAGTACCGAAGTGGGAAGCCTGCTTGTTCTGTATAACCCCTCACCCGGTGTGGGTGATGAGATTACGGCCGCCCTGGAGCGCTTGCTGCCCTCTGAAGGCGTCGAGGGCGCTCCAGGATGCTCTGTAGCCTTGCCCGAGTGGTTTTCTTTCCCATCATTAGCCCTGGACCAAAAAAAATTGATCAAAAGGGGAATGCTGGCCTCGCTCATATCGAGCCTAGTTGGCGCGGTTCTGGGCAAAGAGAAACTCCACGTGATCTCCGGGCTGCTCTTCCTCGGCTTCCTGGCGGCTCATCTTTCCAGTAAAAGACGATTATTATTCTCCTGAGGAGTAAAACGAGATATGGCCCCGTTGAGTATTCTTCCCGGCAGGATCAGGTTTGAATCCTATTTGCTAAAAGGACAGAGAGCGCTTTGTCGGTTTCTGGAGCAGGAAGTTGCAGCTATTGAGGGAGTATTCGAGGTTGAGGCAAATCGAAGAACAGGCAGGATCCTGGTCAAATTCGACGAAGAGGTTCTTAACCAGGATATTCTTATAAACCGCCTTGAAAAGATGCTGGCCACCTGTAAAGAGTGCCCGAATTTGCAGGCCGAACCGCCAGGACGGTGCGGTGAATCGGGTGAAAAAAGCGAGGGCATTACTTCAAGCCTTCCCTGTCAATTGCTGGTTGACCTGGCGGTGAACGCACTCATGCCCAGGCCTCTTGATCTGATCCTACCGGCCGCACTGGCATTATTGAGACGATAAATCCTGCGGTCACGTGTTAAGTAGAGGGATTAGTTGAAATTTCCTAGAGGATAGTTAATTTAAACGGAAGGAATTCCTCGTTCTCGGAGGATACCGGTCCATTTCTTCCTGGTGGATACAGTAGACTTTAACCACCAAAATGGCCCTACCCCAAATTCATGCCTGAGGAGGCGGAAAAAATTATGGAAGTAAAAAATGAAAATGAAAAGGGGACGCAACCAAAAGATGGCCTCCACATCAGTAAAAGGACGCTCTGGATGTTGGCAGGAGGCGCTATCGGCGCGGTGGCGGCGCTGGGGTTCGGAAAAGCCTTTAACGGAGTTCGGCCAGCTTTAGTTTCTGCGGCGAAAGAGGGCTATGGCTTCAAAGAATGGCTGGGGACTAAGATTGACAAAGCCAAAGAGGACCTCCAGGATGTGATGGCCGAAGGTGCGCACGGTTACCACCAAGAACAGGCCGCCTCGGCGGAGGCCTCGACGCGGCAGGAAGAAATCCTGGAACGGGTCGAAAAGATCGTCGAAGAACGGCTGGCAAAAATTCAGGCCGAAAAGAAGGAGAAGGGATCATGAGCCTGGCAGAAGAAGGCATGTATTATTTGCGTTCTATTCCCAAGATCGCCCTGGGGGCAGGCATCATCCTCATTGGGGCTTACCTCTTCTCCCGGGTCAAGGAACGGCAAGACCTGGAGGCACGCCTCGACCGGTTGCAGGAGATGATCGAAAAACTGGCTGCGGCCGAGCCAAAGGAAGCAACGGGGACCGAAGCTTAGGAACACCAATGCCCTGCCAGATAGTCCATGAGCTCCCCGGCCGGTTACGGATTCATCTTTCAATTCCCTCCCGGCAGAATATCGACCGGCAGCAGGTGGAGGATTGGTTTGAGGGTCTTGCCGGAGTAAAGAAAGCGGCGTTTGGTCCGAGAACGAGGAACCTCCTGATCCACTACGAGGGCGGTTTTGCATCCAGGAAGGCTTTATTGAAGAGGGCGGAATCCTTCTCCTTTCAAGGGGGGATTCAAGTCAAGCCGGCGGCTGAGCTTGAACGCAAACAGAAAGCCTTAATGAACTCCGGAGCTTTGCTGCTTGCCGGGCCGCTGCTCCCGCCCGCGGTTAGGCCCGTTGTCACCCTTTTCGGGGCCTTCCCCATTTTTAAGAAAGGCGCCATTTCCCTCGGCCAGAAGCGCGTCAATGCAGATGTTCTGGACACCACGGCAATCTTGGTCTCCGTGGCCTCGGGCGAATTCCTCGCGGCATCAATTATCACGTTTTTGCTCAAGCTCGGGGAGTATCTGGAAGAGTGGACCAGGCGCCGCTTCAGGAAGCATCTGGCGGCCATGTTCCGAACGGGCGACGAGTGGGCCTGGGTAAGAAGAGACGGCAGGGAAGTCCGGGTAAATTCAAAAGAAATTCGGGAAGGCGATGCCGTCATAGTGCGCCTGGGGAGCCATATTCCGGTGGACGGCGTCATTCTTGAAGGCGAGGCCCTGGTCAATCAGGCCAGTCTCACCGGAGAGAGCCTGCCGGTCATGAAGAGAAAGGGCAAGCTGGTCTATGCCGGGACTGCGGTGGAAGAAGGGTCGCTGGAAGTCCGGGCGCTCAAGGTGGGAAGCGAGACCCGGGCCGCCCGGGTGGTAAAGGTGATCGAGGAGGCGGAGGGGCTCAAAGCGGAGGCGCAAAGCTACGGTGAGAGACTGGCGGATCGCCTCGTCCCCTACTCGTTTCTTCTAAGCGGCTTTACTTACGCATTGACCGGCAATTCCAGGCGGGCCGCGGCGGTGCTCATGGTTGACTATTCCTGCGCCATCAAGCTCTCTACTCCCCTGGCCATACTGGTCGGCTTGGCCAGGGCAGCCAGAGAGAACGTCCTCATAAAAGGCGGCAGATACCTGGAGAAGCTCTCCCAGGCCGACTTTTTCATCTTTGACAAGACCGGCACCCTCACGGAAGCCGCGCCGAAGGTAGTCGAGGTTCTTCCTTTCGAGGACTATAACGGAGAGTATGTCCTAGAGCAGGCGGCATGCGTGGAGGAACACTTCCCTCATCCCGTGGCCACCGCGATCGTCAAGTCTGCCGCGAAAAGGGGGCTGACCCACCACGGGGAAGAGCATGAAGAGGTGGAGTACGTCGTCGCTCACGGCATCGTCTCCCGGGTGCACGGCCATCGGATTATGGTGGGCAGCCGACATTTCATCCATGAAGATGAGCGGGTGGATATCTCCACCGCCGAGCCTTTCGTCGAATCCTTTGCTGAGAGGGGATGCTCCGTCCTGTATGTTGCCATCGGGGGGAAGCTGGCCGGTCTCATAGCCATCCATGATCCCTTGAAGACGGAAGCACGAAGCTTCATCGACCGGTTGAGAGCGGAAGGGATTGAGAAGGTGGTGATGCTGACCGGCGACAACGAGCCCACTGCCAGGACCGTGGCCAGACAGCTCGATGTCGACCAGTTCTATGCCCAGGCCTTCCCGGATATGAAGGTGCGCATAGTGCAAGGGCTCCAGCAGCAGGGCCATGTGATCGCCATGGTGGGAGACGGGATAAATGACTCCCCGGCCCTGTCGTACGCGGACGTGGGGATCTCCTTGAAGCACGGGGCCGATATCGCCCGGGAAGCCTGTGACGTGCTGCTCATGGAGGGCGCCCTGGGCGACATTCTCAAGGCCCGGAGGATTGCCAGGGAAACTCTGGACTCCATCAGCTGGAATTACGGCGCCATCATTGCCGTGAACTCGCTGGCCATGTTCCTGGGCATGACCGGCATCATACCGCCGGTCTTTTCAGCCGCAATGCACAACCTGGCTACCATCGGCGTGTCCTTGCTGGCCTTACAGCCTTTGCGCTTTGACGCAACGAATTTTTTAAGCTCTGGCATATCAAGAAGACCTGTGAGCGCCCCTATCAACTGAGATGGACTGCCGTAATTGTCGAATTCGAGTGAAAGGGAATGAAGAACGAATCGGCAGGGCTAGGGAGGATTTTGGTTTTTTCTTCAATTCGGAGAAGATTTTTTTAAATAAATATGAGATAGAGTCGCAGATTCATTATCATCTATAATACGAAAGCCAGATTCGGCTCGGAAAATGACAGAATATGGCGCACTCCAAAAGAATTCGGCAACCACTCTCCGGCATGGGCCAGTTTGTCTGCTCCATTATCGGGACTTGCCTGACTCTCAAAGAGACGGAAAAAATGGTCCGGCGATTCGGATATGCCGGGGACCGGTCTCCTTACCAGCTTCATTCCTGGGCAGTGGAGGCCTGCCAGAAGGTGCCCGAGGTGGCCAAATTCTTCCAGAAATACTTGACCGGCAAATATCGCCTCATCATGAATCACATTGATGAATTCGAGGGTGAGGATTTGGGCCGGGCCTGGAGCGAGGCAGTGAGAGAAGGCCGGATAGCCGGAGCCTACTGGGCTATCCTTACTCGCATGGACGCCCCGGAAGAGATTATCTCCCGGATATTCGGAGAAGTGCACATGATGTCGCACTTGCAGGGATCGGAAACCCGGGACGAAATCAAAGAATTGGGGCAATTGAGACAGGATTACGACGACCTTAAAGAGCGGGCCACCGGGTGGTTGAGCCGGTTGGAGACGGTGAGAAGGGAGCGCGAAGAGTTAAAGCGCCGCCTGGTTGTGAAAGAGAACGAAACCCTGGACCTGGGGCGGAAACTGATGATCCTGGAACAGCGCCTGGCCTCCCTTGCCGTGGGCCAGGACCTGGAAAGGCTAAAGAGGGAAAACCAGGAGCTTTCCACCCGGCTGGCCCGCGAACAAAAGGCCCGGGAGAAACTGGAAATGCGCCTGTTCCAAGGGACAGTCAGGCAGTTACCCAGAGCATCGCTGGACCCGGAAATAAAGATTGCCAATACCGACGAATTGGAGCCGCCTGCAGAAATTTGCCCTCTAGCCGAAGGGGGAGACTGCTCCCGATTTTGCGATAAATGCATTCTCTTTGTGGGTGGCCTGGACCGCCTGGAACCCCATTATCGCAGCCTGGTGGAAGGGGATTTTGCCGGCAGGTTCATGCGGCACGATGGGGATTGCCACAATGGGCGGGGGCGGCTCATCCACATGGTGAACCGGGCCGAGGCGGTTATCTGCCCGCTGAACTGCATCAGTCATCAGGCTTATCTTTGCGTCAAGAAGCTTTGCAAGGATTTAAACAAGCCCTGTGTTTTACTGCGCAATTCCGGCCTGGGCTCACTCCGCAGAGCCCTGATGGAATTGGCAGGTTCCCGAGATCCGGCCGGCATAGCCCAAGAGTGATTGTCTCTTGGTGGGGCAGCCCAAAATCAAGCCTGGGAGACAAGACCATGACCAAAGAATATGAGATTCACATACAGGTGACAAATGGACATCTGCGGTTGATTCCCGAAGGCCCCTTGACCCAAGCGGCAGTGGAACAACTCCTGGGGGTGGCCCGGTCCGCGCTGACTTTTTTCTCCGTGTTGACCGTGGACCTGAGAGGGACCTGGGAGGTGAAAGACGCCTATCTGGCTAATTTAGAAGAGGGCTTGCAGCAACTGATCTCCGAGAAAAAATTGGCCTTGACTTCTGAGAAGACGCAATTGTGCTGGAAAGTGCACCCGCCGTCCACCCCGCAGACTTCTTGTAAGTGTGAGGCCTGTGCCAGGATTGCCCCCACCGGTCTGTGGACTCTGCCCCGGCTCCTGAGAAAGACGCCAAGTCCTTTGGGAGCAAAGCGCGGTTAACATAACACCGGCCACCAACAAGAAATGACTCTTTTCGGATAAGAACTAGCTAGTTAAACCGGCCTAGTCGTCCAAAGAGGTCAAACCCTGCCGGATGGCATATTTGGTCAGTTCGGCGACGCTGTGGATGCCGGATTTATTCATAATCTGCTTGCGGTGCGATTCCACTGTTTTGATGCTGACGCAGAGGCAGTCGGCAATCTGATTGGTGGTCTTGCCCTCAGCCATAAGCTGCAAAACTTCCCGTTCCCTGGCCGTCAGCACCGAGAAGGCCGAGGCGCCGGCGCTGCTCCAGCCGCTGACAAAATCTTTGATGACTACGTCCGAGATGCCGGGGCTCAGATAAGTCTTCTGGTCCACCACGGAGCGGATGGCTTTAACCAGTTCCTCCAGGGCACAGTCTTTCAGGAGATACCCGGAAGCGCCGGCCTTCAGCATGTTGAGCACAAAGAGGCTGTCGGAGTGCATGGACAGGGCGATAACCTTGACCCCGGGGCACTCGGTGAGTATTTGCCGGGTGGCCTCGATGCCGTTTAAACCGGGCATGGAGATGTCCATGATGATGACGTTGGGTGAAGTTTCTCTGACCAGACGCAACACTGAACGACCGTTATCCGCCTCGGCCACCACCTGCATGTCCGATTCCAGGGCCAGGAGGCTGCGCAGTCCATGGCGCACTATCTGATGGTCATCAGCCAGAATGATCTTGATGGTCATCTTGCCTTTCCTATGTGAATTTTTTTGGCGTATTTCAGTGGCACTGTTAGGGTGACCCGGGTCCCCTCGCCTTCCTTGGAAGCCATATCCACCCGCCCCCCCAAGTAATGCAGACGCTCACGGATACTGAAGAGTCCAAAGCCGGCACTGCTGCCCGACTTGACAAAAACTTTAAGGTCAACGATCCCGACGCCGTCGTCCACCACTTCAACGTCCACCCGGTCACCAACTCGTGCGATGGTCACCCGGGCGTGCTGGGCCTGGGCATGTTTGACGATGTTCATCATCAACTCCCGCACCGAACGGAAGAGGAGCACCTTGATTTCATCGGTCATGGGGATGGGTTTCATCTCCCGTTGCACTTCGACCTGCACGCCATGTTGGGCCCTGACATGCTTGGCGAACCATTCCACCGCCGCCTCGAATCCCAGTTCATAAAGTACCGGCAGGCTCAGTTCGAAAGTCAGCGACCGTGTGTCCTGGATCATCTTCTCGATGAGTTCCCGCACCTCCCCCAAGGGGGTGGCCAGTTCCGGGACCTCCACAGTTTTTTGCAATACCCCCAGTTTAATCTTGGAGACGGCCAGAGCCTGGCCGATATGGTCGTGGAGGTCGGTGGCCAGGCGGCGTCTCTCACGCTCCTCGGTCAAAGAGAGCTCCGAAGCCAGGGATTGCAGCTGTTCCTGATTGATCCTGATCTCAGCCTCAGCCTTTTTACGCATGGTGATGTCTTGGGTCATTATGATGGCAAACTGGGGCTCACGTCTGGGTCCACGGAGAATGGAGACCGTCACTTGACCCCAGACGATCTGGCCATCTTTGCAGACATAACGCTTCTCCTTGGTGTAGGATTCCCGGTTGCCTCTGGCTAATTCCTTAAACAGATTAATACTTTCCGGGATGTCATCCGGATGAATTAACTCCTTAAAAGACTTCTTAAGCATTTCCTCTTTGCCAAACCCCAGCAGCTCCAGGAGGGCAGGATTGCTATCCAGGACAAAGCCTTCCATGTCCACCAGACACATGCCAATAGCGGCTTCCTCAAAGATCTTGCGAAAACGCTTTTCGGTTTCCCGAAGAGCGGTGATGTCGCTGAACATGGCAAAAACGCCGCTGAATTGGGCATTTTCAAATAGCGGCACCGAACTCATGAGCACCGCGGCAACGCCCCGGTTTTTGCAAAAAATCTCCAGTTCCTGCTGGGCCACGCTGTTTTTCCGGTTTTCATCCAGGGCCTTCTTCATGAGCTTCCAGTTGGCCTGGTCGAACAATTCCTGGATATTCTTATTTTCCAGCCTTTCATGGCCGGTGATTTCCCGCATGCGGCGGTTGACGAACTTCACCATGCCCCGCTCGTCAATGATCCAGATGCCTTCATGGGCATTTTCGATGAGGCCCCGGTACTTGCGTTCCGAGATCTCCAACTTGCGATAGAGGATGGCGTTCTCCAGGGCAATGGCGATCTGGTTGGCGAAACTGACGATAAACTCCCGGTCCCCTTCGGTAATGGTGGCGTCCCAGTGCACGCGATCTGCCAACAGGACCCCGATGACTTTGCCCCGGACGGTGAGGGGGGCCAGAATAATGGCCTTGGGCTTGAATTGCTTGATCAGGGGGTTCTTGACGTTGAGTTTGCTGCGCGCCACATCCTGGATCACCACCGGAATGCCGGTCATGGCCACCCGGGCGATAACGTTGTCCACCTTGGAGATGGGGATCTGATAACCTTTTACCCGTTCAAACAACATGGGATCGATGCCCGCGGCGTAGGTGAGTTCCAGAACCTCACCCTGCTCGTCCAGCAGCAGGATGCCGGCCCGGTCCAGCCGGGCGGAATTGATCAATAACCGCAGGGTTACCTGCAACAGTTTTTCCAGATTTAGGACCGACAGAGTGGCGGTGCTGGTCTCCTGGAGGCAGATAAGCTGGTCGATCTTCTCTTTAAGCTGGATGTTGAGCCGATGGATTTCATCGAACTTCTTGCGCAGCAGTTCCTTGTCCCGCTCCAGCTCCTCGATGGTATAGGTCAGGGCTCGCCAGGGGACCACGAACTTCAAAAAGCTCTCTTTGAGGAAGGAGCGCTTTTGCCATTTCAGATGGTATTCGCAGTAATCGTCACCTTTGAAGAAACATTTGGTTTCTTCCAGGGTTGCGGGCGGCATTTTCCAGATGGTGGGAATGCCGGAATAGATTCCCTGATTAAACAGGCAGAAATCGATGTTGGCCGGAATCTCCTTGAACCAGTGAAGCCGCACGACGGCGCTGTCACGCTTGATCTCTACCAGCTCAATGGTTTTATTGCGGTTGAACTTATCATTGATGGCCTGCACCCTTTTCAGGGTCTGGCGGGGATTTTTGTAGGAAAAGAGGATGATTCTCTGCACGTAGCCCAGCTTTTTCCGGGCCGCGGATTCGAAGCCGATCTTAAAGGCGATCTGGTTGTTTTTGGTTAACCGCTTGGCATTTTCGAACATCTTGGTGACCACGTCGCTGGACACCCAGTTGTTCACTTCCATCAAGAATTCTTGGGGATTGGCCAGGCCTTCGACTTCTGAACCCAGGCCGTCCAGGAGCCCGGACATCTCCTCCGGCAGATTCTCCTGAAAATATTCGATGATGGCCCGGGTATTAAGGCAGCTATGATGCTTTTCCATCAGGGGCCGGCGGCCGCGCCGGGACCCCCCTTCGGCCAGCGTCTCGTGCGGGTGGACCCTCAGCGGCCAGCTTCCCTGACTTTCCTGGCCGTCCGGGTCCGTTGCCGGTTCGTCTTCGGCAAGTCTTTCTCCCCGGAGAAATCTAACCCGCTCTTCCAACATGCACCTGCTCTCCCCCAACAGGGATGAAAGGACGGCAGAAGTTAAACATCATAGACACTTAGAGGAAAAACCACTATCAAATGCCCCGATAATAAATGATTTGATCTGAAAGTCAACTATAACAATAAAACCCCCTCAATTTGCTGATTTTATCCAGCAGGAACTTGCAAGTTAGATTCTTTGGAAAATAGCTTATCGGAAAATCTTGCAGAAAATGGCCAGCCGCTGGTCCAAGAACTTGACGCAAGGCGCGAGACAGGAGCTTACCCGCGAACTTTCAGAGGTCCCCCAAAACAAAATCTCGGAAACCCGGAGTCGATCAATTTTAGCTAGTTCTCATCCAGAAAGGATATCTGGCTGAAATAATTTAATAAAGGGTAATTTATCCATCGCGATTTAACTCGGAAGGTGTTATCTTAATTGAAGTAACAGGTTGATTTGATTTATAAAGATACCTTTCCGAGGTTGGTGTATGCGCCAAAAACGTGATCCGCAACGGAACCTTTTGCATCTTATGGCAAGGAATAAAGTAGCC
>JAMCQY010000108.1 GCA_023381945.1 Deltaproteobacteria bacterium | reverse complement strand
CTCCAACTCCAGGCTCTTGTTGGTGGCGGCGATGATGCGGATGTCCACCTTGCGTTTTTGGGTGCCGCCCACCGGAAAGAATTCCTTTTCTTCGAGGAAGCGCAACAGTTTCACCTGGGAATCCGGCAGGAGTTCGCTGATTTCGTCCAGCAGCAGGGTCCCGCCGTCAGCCATTTCCAGCTTGCCTTTCTTGCCTTCCTGGAGGCCGCCGGTGAAGGTCCCCTTCTCGTAGCCGAACATCTCGGACTCCACCAGGTCCTTGCTGATGGCCCCGCAGTTGATCACCACAAACGGCTTATTGAACCGGTCGCTGCGACTCTGGATGGTCCTGGCGATCACTTCTTTGCCGACCCCGGTCTCCCCTTCGATGAGCACCGTGGTGTCGTAGCCTTTGGCCACCTTGTTGGCAAACTCGATGGCGCGCTTGATGGCCGGGCTTTCGCCGATAATATTGCCGACGTTGAATTCCTTAAGGTAATTTCTGCGCAGTTCCTCCACTTCTTTTTTAAGCTTCAGGGTCTCCAGGGCCTTTTCGACGATGATCTCCAGTTCCTCAATTTCCAGCGGTTTCACCAGATAATCATGCGCCCCCATCTTCATGGAGGTGATCACTGTTTTGACGTCTTCATAAGCCGTCATCATGATTACCAACAGGTCCTGCGAAAGTTTTTTGATCTGCTGCAACGTTTCGATGCCATCCAACCCCGGAAGCCGGACATCCAGGAGCACCAGATCCACCGAAGTCTTCCGGAGCAGATCAAGGGCCGCCTCGCCGCTGCCCACCACGCGGGTGTCGTATTTTTCGGACAGGACATTCTTGAGAGAATTTTGGAGCAGCTTGTCGTCATCGACAATCAGAATCTTATAACGATACATCTAATCCCCCGGCCAGATGAATAGGAAAGCTCAGAATAAAGGTGGTCCCCCGGTTCTCCTCGCTGACCACATGAATGGAGGCATGGTGCGACTCCAGGATCTTATGAACAATGGGCAGGCCGAGCCCGGTGCCCTCCGGCTTGGTAGTAAAAAAGGGGTCAAAGATCTTGGAAAGGTTGTACGGCGGAATGCCGCATCCGGTGTCCATGATATGCAAGGCCAGCTGACGGCGTTTTTTGTGATCTTTGCCGATGGTGCTTCTGATCCTGATGCTGCCCCCGTCGGACATGGCCTCCAGCCCGTTGAGCAACAGATTGACAAAAACCTGCTGGATCTGATGCTCGTCAAGCACCACTTCGGGGAGGTCCTCCGCCAGGTCCAGCTTCACTTCGATTCTCTTCTTCCTGAGTTGTGAATCCAGCAGCGAGATGGAATTCCGCAAGACCCGGGCGATGGAGTCGCGCTTCAGCGCCGGAGTGGAAGGCTTGGCAAAATCGAGCATGCCCTTGACCAGGCTTTTGATGCGGTCGATGCCTTCCAGGGTGTCGGAGACAATGCTTTTTGAGGCATCATCCAGAGCCAGTTTTTTCGAGAGAATCTGAACGTTTAAGCTGATGCTGGCCAGCGGGTTCCTGATTTCGTGGGCGATGCCCGCGGAGAGCCGGCCGATGGAAGTCAGCCGGTCCATCCGCCGGATCAACTCCTCGGTTCTCTTGCCCTCGGTCAGGTCCCGGACAATGAACACCATGCCAATCAGGTTGCCCTGATGGTCCCGCAGCCAGGAAGAGATGATACCCAGGGTCAATTGGCTGCCGTCTTTACGGTTTTTGCGAATCTCTTTATAGTCGATCAGCTCGCCCTCATCGATGGCCAGGTCAATTAATTGAATTATTTCAGGGCCGAAAACGTCTGCCGCCTTTTGGCCGAGGGCATTTTTTCTTTTCAGGTTGAACAACTCCTCCGTCCGGCGATTGATGGAGGTGATCTCCTTTTTCATGTTAACGGCAATGACGCTGTTGGGGGAACTCTCCAGGATGTTCTCCCGGAAGTTCCGTTCAGTCATGACCTGGCCATAGAGCCGGGCGTTTTTGATCAGGCTGGCGGTATGCCCGGCATAGATCATCAGTAATTTCAGGTCGTCCTCAGAAAAGGCCGCCCGGTTGCGGCTGTCAACGTTCAGGACCCCCAGGACCTTGTTTTCGCTGATCAGCGGCACCGCCAGTTCCGATTCCACTTCTTTCATCACTTCCACGTAGCGCAGTTCCTGGCTCACGTAGCGGACCAGCAGAGGCACGCCGTGTTGCGCCACCCAGCCGGCCACGCCTTCCCCCATTTGCAGGCGGAAATTTTCCAGGTCGTCTAACTCTTCATAACCGATCTGGGAGGCGATCCTCAGGTGCTTACCGTCGTCGTCCACCAGCAGCAAAGCACAGCTCGAGGCCTTGGTGATTTTCAGGGCGCTGGCGCTGATCACGTTGAGCAGCTTATTAAGATTAATGGTGGAACTGGTTTTCCGGCTGATCTCCTGAAGGGCCAGCAGTTGCCGGATTTTTCGCTGATTCTGTTCCTGCAGACGGGCATTTTCAATGATGATGCTGGCCTGGTTGGCGAAGGTGGAAAAGGAATCGATATCCTTCTTGGTCAGGTGCAATTCCTGGTCGCGGCGATCCGCCACGATCAGCCCGATGGTGTCCCTTTTGATCTTCAGGGGGGCGATGATGGTGGCCAGCCGTTTCATGTTCTGGCTGACCTTCAGGTCCAAAGAGGTGGCCCGGGGATCATTCACCATGTCCGGAGAATAAATGGTTTTACCCAGGCGGGCCACCTTGGTGTCCAGACAATCGTGGTCCGCCAGGCGGTAAGGTTTGGTCAGGGCCCGCTCGGTTTCCTCACGGTTGAAGCCGATCAGATACTTGCATTCCAGCAAGCCTTTTTCCTTGTTGGTGAGAAAGATGCCGACCCGGAGGAAGCCGAATACCTTGGCGGTTTCTTCGACAATGCAGGTCAGGATCTTATCGACGGAAATGGGCCGGGTCAGCAGGCTGCTGATCTTATGAATCGACGACAGAATTCTTTCTTTGGTCTTTAATTCACTCAGACAATGAGTGGCGGTAAGTTTTTTGGCCATGGCGTAACCTTGCAGGTCTGCCGCGGGATGCGGGAACCGGAGAAAAACCTAATGAAATTATTATAAAATAAATTCCAGCCGACCTCAACTGCATGTCTGGCTTTCGAAGCCTCTACGCCGGATAGAGAGCCGCTCCCTACAAAAACTATCTACCATGGGTAGGGGCGGGTTTTAAACCCGCCCCTACTATCTCATATGCTACAAAAGTGAAGCTAATCCTCTGTCTCGCCTAACTTACCAAAATTTCAGCCTTTTTAATCTTAACAAAGGCTCGGCTCAATACCTGAAAAAAAAATGCAGCATTTGCTAGACGTGGCTTTGAGTCCGAACTTCCCTCAAGCAGATTTTATGCCGCATTTCCACCGGTTAACCCAACCAGACTAGTGGTACAGCCTTTGCAATGATAGTTGCGGTCTAGCCGAAGCGGGCGGAGGGAACAACCTGATTGCCCAGGCGGCTGAGGCAAATTGCTTAGGCAGATGCGAGAGGAAATATTATGAGAGAAGTAGCGGTGTTGGGTGTGGGCATGACCAAGTTTGGGCCGTCCAGCTTAAGCTTGCAGGAACTCTTCGCTGAAGCCGCCCTGGAGGCCATAC
>JAMCQY010000352.1 GCA_023381945.1 Deltaproteobacteria bacterium | reverse complement strand
CTATCAACTTCCGCCTGTTCGCTTCCTGTTCCTTTGCCATGATGTCTTCTCCTTCGTATCCGGAAATGCTGAAGACCGGGAGAGGAATCTCTCCGGTGATCTCCTCGCTTTTAATACCCACGTCGGTGATCACGAAATCGATCCGCTTGACCTCGTGATTCAGGTCCTTGACGGCCTCGGCCACTTCGGTGAATTTCACCACGTGCTCGCCCCTGATCCCCTGCTCCCGCAAGCCGGGCCGCACCATCTCCCAGGCCGCCTTGGCCTGTTGGGTGAACTTGCTACGCAGGCGCAGGTTGTAAGGCGAAAAGAATTTGCCCATCTGCTCCAGGCCGGGGTTGAGGTTCATGCCAATGAGGTCGTAGCCCAACCGCTGGGCCAGATTCGTGGCATAATCCAGCACCGCAGGTGTAAAACTGGAGCCTTTGCCCACCACCAGGATTTTGCGCTTTACCTGGGAGGACCGGCCATCCGCGGCGGCCTGGCTCATGGAAAAGGCCGGCATCGCCGCCCCTGCCTTGTCCGCCTTTTTGTTGTTGTTCTCTTGGTCCTTCATAATTTCCATCCTGGCCTGATTTGCTCTCGAACATTTAAGATACAAAAACCTTGCCAAAATGGCTGATATGGATAAGTAGCTGAAAAGACGAGTAAATTATGATAATAATCTGAATCGGCTTTTTGTTTAGCCATTGCACATTGCAACGGCAAAATTTCATCAATTTTATTTATTAATTAAATCAAATAGTTATTCATGAACGTGCAAAGTGTAACAATCACCGCCTGGAGATTGCAAATCGCAACACCTGGACTTCACAGTATGTGGTTACAAAAAATTATCTAAGAAAATCATTGAATTAAAATTTTCAGCCGATCACCGTTAAGTTGATTAGCATCGACTTTTCCTCTATACTGAAAATTAGAATTCATTAAATTTTTGAGAAAAATTGGTAGGACCGTTTTTAGTAGCACATCGCTTTCCAGCCTGCCAAAATTGCTGCACAGCCTAGGAGGGCGGGCCTCTGCCCCCGCTGTATAAACGCGACGCGGCAGGCCCGAAAGAACGACAGGGTTTTTATTAGTTTTTTACTGGCTGCTGACCACTGATCAACGAGGTCTAACATGGTTTTTTTCCGCAAAACTGAAGAGGAGCGCCCCCCCAAGCCGGACCACGAACTGGCGGATCTTAAGGCCGCGGTGCAAAGGGCCAACTTGCCTGAACCGGTGGCGCAGGTGGCCCGGAAGGAATTGGAGCGGCTGGACAAGACCGACCCTTCGGTGGCGGAATACACCATCGGCCTCAATTATCTCGATTTCCTGATCTCGCTGCCCTGGAATAAAGTTACCGAAGACAATCTGGACCTGAAACGGGCCGAACGCCTCCTCGAGGCCCAGCATTACGGCCTGAAACACGTCAAGGAACGCATCCTGGAGTATCTGGCGGTCCGCACCCTCTGCAGCCTTCAGACCTCCCAGGTCCTGGTGGTGGACGACGAGGAAATCGCCCGCACCAACCTGGAATACATCCTCCGCAAGGAAGGCCATCAGGTCGCCACCGCGGCCAACGGCATGGAGGCCCTGGAAAAAGTTAAAAACCAGGAGTTCGACGTCGTTCTCACCGACCTGAAGATGGAGAAGATGGACGGCCTGCAACTCCTGGAGTCCGTCAAGCAAATCGCCCCCCACACCGAGATCATCATGGTCACCGGCTACGCCACGGTGAGCACCGCGGTGGACGCCCTGAAGAAGGGGGCGGCCCACTACCTCTCCAAGCCCATTAAGCTGGACGAACTGCGGGACACGGTGCGGGAGATCGTCGAGAGAAAAAGGCATTTACAGATGAATCGCGGGCCCATCCTCTGTTTCGCCGGCCCTCCCGGCGTCGGCAAGACCTCCATCGGCCGGGCCATCGCCGAGGCCCTGGAGCGCAAATTCGTGCGCCTCTCCCTGGCGGGCCTCCGGGACGAAGCGGAGCTGCGCGGCCACCGGCGCACTTATGTGGGCGCCATGCCCGGCCGCATCATCAATGAACTGAAGCGCCTGGAAGTCAAAAACCCCGTCTTCATGCTGGACGAAATCGACAAGATCGGCCAGGACTTCCGCGGCGACCCGGCGTCCGTGCTCCTGGAAATCCTCGACCCTGAGCAGAACAGCCACTTTGTGGACCACTATCTGGACGTGCCCTTCGACCTCTCCGGCGCCATGTTCATCACCACCGCCAATGTGGTGGAAAAGCTCCCCGCTCCTTTGCTGGACCGGCTGGAAGTCATTTACTTCCCCGGCTACACCGAGGCCGAAAAGGTCAAGATCGCCAAAAATTACCTCATCCCCCGGCAACTGCGGGAACACGGTCTGCAACACCTGGGCCTCGATTTCACCGACGCCGCGGTTGCCAAGATCATCGGTGATTACACCCGGGAGGCGGGGCTTAGGAACCTGGAGCGGGAAATCGCCAATGTCTGCCGCAAGTTGGCCCGCATCTGCCTCCAGGACAAGGGTAAATCCTGCGCCCTCACCGTGGACGAGGTCCTGGTGGAAAAATTCCTCGGTCCCCGCAAGTTCGCCCACGAAGTGGCCGAAGCCGGCAACCAGGTGGGCGTGACCACCGGGCTCGTCTGGACCGAGTTCGGCGGCGAGATCATTTTTGTGGAAGCCTCCCGCATGAAGGGCCACAAACAACTGATCCTCACCGGCTCTTTGGGCAGCGTCATGCAGGAGTCGGCCCAAACCGCTTTAAGCTACATCCGCAGCCGGGCCGAGCACTTCGGCCTCGACCCCGGCTTCTTCAGCGACAGCGACCTCCATATCCACCTGCCCTCCGGCGCCATCCCCAAGGAAGGCCCCTCCGCCGGGGTCACCATTGCCCTGGCGTTGCTCTCGCTCTTAACGGGCCGCCCGGCCCGCCGGGACGTTGCCTTAAGCGGCGAACTCACCCTGTCCGGCCGGCTCCTCCCGGTCAGCGGCATCCGGGAAAAGATCCTCGCCGCCCAACGCGCCGGCGTCAAAGTCGTGGTCTTCCCCAAAAAGAACGAAGTGGATATCAACGACCTTGAACCCGAAGTCAAAGAAGGCCTCGAAATCGTCCTGGCCGACGACCTGGAACCGCTGGTGGACTTGGTCCTCCTGCCGAAATAAGTGCTGGGGAAATGGGGAAAAGGTTTATAAGGGGAAAGGGAAAAAACCGTAGGGCGGGAAAGCGCAGCGCATCCCGCCATTAGCTGGTGGCACAGGCGTCTCGCCCATAAGCGCTAACTTAAGAGCGGTTATCACTTTTAGAGGGTTTTTAATTTATCCAATTGTAACAACCGCTTACGCGGTGGCTCACGTAAATCCAAGGAAATTTGCTGCCAATTTTTCCAACATCGTCGTAAGCTCAAATTAGGGTTTACTGCAAGGCTAACCAGATGAGCCATAAGCGAGGTTTCTCTCCAAAGACATCGGTTGCGTTTCGGGCGATAAAGGGTAGCCCCAGGGAAAAAATCTTTCTGCTGAGGCAATGAGGGCCTCAATGAGGAAGGCTACCAGCAACTTGCCTTGCAGCCACGTCCCATCGGTCTTCTTTAGATGACCAAGACCCAAAAGGGATTTTAAGCGTTTGAAGACCAACTCCACTTGCCAGCGTCCCCGATACATTTCCAGGATTTTGGCAGGCTTAAATTCATCTCTCTTCAAGGTGGTAAAGACCATGGTATATGCTGCGGCTTCCAGGGTCTCAGGGCGAGGGCGGTAGCCTTGTTTGCGGCTGCCCTCCATGGCTTTGCGTATGGCTTTCTCGGTGGCGAGTTTATTCTTTTTCAAGGCGCAGATTCGACCCGGAATCAGCTGGTTGGCATGGGGCACGTAAACATCCCAGTCGCCCAGTTCGGTCCCGGTTAGGGTGCGCAGATGCTCCAACAACGGAAAGGGAACGCCCGATTCCTTCACCAACGGCAGATTAGTAAGATTGGTGCGTACCAGCACTTGGCCGCCCCCTTGGAGCACGTGGAAGATCGCCTCCCGGCGGGCATAACCCCGGTCACCCAGGAACAGAGCTGTAGGGCGGGAAAGCGCAGCGCATCCTGCCACTTTTAGATTGCCAATTTCCTCATCTTTGCTGGCCCTCAAGCCGCCGACCTTGATATCTTTTTCCAAAGCCCCGATATCTGCGAAATTTTGCTAATGGAGCAATTTATCATGACCCGATGTTCCGTCAACGTTCTCCCTTCCGTGCCTTACTATACCTTTCCGCAACGGTGGCGGCCCTGCTCCGGAATCTGCTGAAAATCAAGCGGCTTACCACCAGAACGCCTCCGATTCTATGCGGCAAGAATGCGGCTCAAAATGCGGAAAATTCTTGGTGAACCGGCACGGGTAAATGGTCAAAGGTCAGGTCCCAGGCTCGCCAAAAAAGATATCAAAAAGCCTCGATTTTTTGCAGAAAGGGGAGGTTTTTAACAATATATGGGATTGGGTGTGGAGTGAGGGGGGAGCGGGTAGGGCCGGCATCGCAGACATCTTGAGCCGCCGCCGGCCAATGGCGGGATGCGCTGGCGCTTTCCCGCCCTACGCGCTACAGGCTGGAAGCCTGCGCTACCAAGGAAAAAGCTTTGGCGGGGCGGGCGTCCCGCCCGCCATTTTGGCGCAATGCGCACCCTACATTTTGCGCCTTTCTTTGCGCCTTGGCGTCTTGGCGTGAGGTCTAACTTTTGACTTTTGACTTTTTACTTTTAACTTTGAATATCAACTTCCGCCGTTCAGATCATAGCGTTTCATTTTGCGCCAGAGGGAGACCCGGTCGATGCCCAGGATTTCTGCGGCCCTGGTCTTGTTGCCGTTCACCTGTTTGACCACCCAGGAGATATATTCCTTTTCGTTCTCCTCCAGGGTGTGGAATTCCCGTTTCTGGTGGCGCTGGACCTGGAACATATGCGGCTGCTGGAAATCCAGCGGCAGGTGCTGCATCTCGATGACCCCCCCGGCGCACAGGGTCACGGCCCGCTCCATAATATTTTCCAGCTCGCGGATATTGCCGGGGAATTCATAACTTTGCAGGGCGGCCATGACCTCCGGAGCGATCTTGTCCACCGTCTTGTCCTGGGCCTCGGCGTATTTGCGCAGAAAGTGCTGGCTGAGCAGCGGGATATCATCCTGGCGCTCCACCAGAGGAGGCACTTGCAGGGTCACCACATTAATCCGGTAATATAGGTCTTGCCGGAAAGCGCCCCGCTCCACCTCCCCCTTTAAATCCTTGTTGGTGGCGGCCAGGACGCGGATATCCACGGGAATCTCCGAAGTGGCGCCCACCCGCATCAGGGTCTTCTCCTGGAGCACCCGCAGCAGCTTAACCTGCATGCTGGCGGGCATCTCGCCGATTTCGTCAAGAAAGACGGTGCCGCCGGTGGCCGCTTCCAGCAGCCCTTTCTTCACCCCCCGGGCCCCGGTGAAGGCTTCCCGTTCGTGCCCGAACAGTTCATTGGCCAGCAATTCTTCGCTGAAGGCGCCGCAGTTGATGGCCAGGAAACGTTTTTCGGCCCTGAGGCTCAGGTGATGGATAGCCTTGGCCACCAGTTCCTTGCCGGTGCCGGTCTCGCCCAGAATGAGCACAGTGGCGTCGCTGGGGGCAATCTGTTCGATGGTCTGCTTCAGCACCTCGATCTTGGGGCTCTTGCCCACCAGGAAAGGCACGGCCCGCTGGCTCTGCACCTGGCGCTTCAGGTCGGTGACCTCCTGGCGCAGCCAGCGTTTCTCCAGGGCTTTGCGCACCAGGATGCGCACTTCATCGATTTTGTAAGGCTTCGGCAGGTAGTGGTAAGCCCCCTTCTGCATGGCCTCCACCGCGGTGGAAACGGTGGCAAAGCCGGTGATCACCACTACCTCGGTGTCAGGGTAAAGCTCCTTGGTGCGCTCCAGGACCTGCATGCCGTCCACCTGCTGCATCCTCAGGTCGGTCATTACCAGGTCGAATTCCTCTTTCTCCAGTTCTTTGAAGGCCCGGACGCCGCTGTCCACCGCTACGGTGTCATAGCCCTCTTTCTTGAGGACGTGGTCTATGTTTTCCCGGGCTATGGTCTCGTCTTCGACGATGAGGATCTTGCCGCGTCTCATAAGGCGGCCCTCTCTTCCACCGTGGCTTCCGGGTTATAGGGCATCCGGATGGTGAATCTGGTGCCTTCGCCCTCCTTGCTCTCCACCGAGATCGTCCCATGATGTTTTTCGATGATGCCGTAGGCGATGGAGAGGCCTAAACCGGTGCCCGCGCCCACCTCTTTGGTGGTGAAGAAGGGGTCAAAGATGCGGTCCAACTCTTCCTTGGGAATGCCGACGCCGGTATCGGCCACGGTGATCACGGCTTCCCGGCCCTCGGTCCAGGCGGAAATCTTAATCTCTCCGGGAGGTTCTTTGACGGCCTGGGTGGCGTTCATCAAGAGGTTCAGGAAGACCTCCTGCATCCGCTGGGGGTCCAACTGCAGGATCAGGTCATCGGGGATCTCGGTGACCACGTCGATCCCCGGCGGCACCTGGCTGGAGATCAACCGGGTGGAGCGGTTCACTACGTCCTCCAGGGGCACCGTTTTTAAGGCGAAGTCCCGCACCCGGGAGAACTCTAACAAGCCCTTGACGATGTCCCGGGCCCGGTAGACCTCCTGCTCCACGTTGGTCAGCAGCCTGCGCAGCAGTTCCTTGTCGCCCTCATCCAGTTCCTCCAGGATGATCTGGCAGGAGGTGGAGATGTTATTCAGAGGGTTGTTAAGCTGGTGGGCGATGCCGGCGGTGAGCACCCCGAGGGAGGACATCTTCTTACCCTGGACCAGTTGATCCTGGCGCTTCTCCAGTTCCTGCACCATGCGGTTGAAGCCCTCCACCACCCGCTGGGTCTCATCCCGGGTATCCAGGACCGGCAGGGGGTTGAAATCTCCCTGAGCGATGCGGCGGGTGGTGCTCTCGATCACCCGCAGCGGCCGCAGGATCTTGCGGCTGACCAGCAGGGTAAAAAAGCTCATGGAGCCGAGAAAAACCGCCATGGAGATTAACAGCTGGCCCTTCAGGGTGTTGATGATCTCCAGGATGCGGCGGCGCTCGAAGGCCACCAACTCCACTGACAGGTCCACCAGGGCCTTGCCCCGGCTCCGTAATTGCTCCTCCAGACCGCGGCTGTCAGGCTGGCCACGTTCCTTCAATTGAGCCGCCAATTGCTGCATCAACTCCTGGTAGGCCAGGAGTTCCTGACGAAAGCTGCCCAATTGGCTGGCGACCCGCAGGTTCTGCACATCCGGAGCTATCTGAGACAACACTTCGAGAGCCTTCTGGGTGTATTGCTGATTTTGACGAAAATCCTCCTGCTCGCCGTATAAGAGGTAATTTTTCTCATACCGCCGGATTTCCAGAATGATCTCCCGCAGGTCATCAGCGATTTGCACGATATGCTGTTTTACTTCGATGGCCCGAAGATAGTGGTAGGAAAAGCCGCCGATAAAACCAACGGCCAGGACGCAGGTGACCAGGCCGATGATCACTTTTTGGCGAATGTTCAGATGCACGGTCGCCTCCAACCGGATATTGGGCGGCCTATGGCCGCCGAGCCAGTCTCTTGTTATCAAGCACCCAAAAAAAATTCAGCAAGGACCGGTGAGATATATCCCACTCCGTAGGACATACCCGGTGCGCTGCTCACGCCCGGGTAAATATGCCCCATCCGCTGAAAGCCGCGTATATTGTGGTAATCAGACACCAGTGTTTTAAATGTGCAACACTTGCCTTTGGATGAAATTATGGACTTTTGCACAGCTGAGGAGCTAGAAGGAATTTTTGCCATAGTCCGCTGACCCTCATACTCAACCAAAGGTATTTCCATCACTTTATCGGATTACGCTGCAATTTGCAACACGTTAACTTTATCCAGAAAATGCCTTGACACCTTGTGAGAATTTTAACATACTATCTCCCAATAATTTACCGGGAGGGAGTAGGCAGAATGGAGATTTATCTTCCCATTGCAGGTATGAGTATTAATTTTTTCATCATCCTGGGGGCCGGCGGCCTGGTGGGCTTCCTTTCCGGTCTTTTCGGGGTGGGGGGCGGCTTTCTGCTAACCCCCTTATTAATGATGGTCGGCATCCCGCCGGCGGTGGCGGCGGCCTCGGATTCTAATCAGATCGTCGCCGGGGCCTCGTCTGGCGCCTTTGCCCATTGGCGTCTGGGAAACGTCGACTTCAAAATGGGTCTGATCATTCTCTTTGGGGGTATCGCCGGCGGCACCATCGGTGTCCAGGTTGTCAAATACCTCCGGGCCATGGGCAATTTTGAATTTGTTATGAAGGTCGTCTATGTGCTCATGTTAGGGTTGGTGGGCGGGGCCATGTTCATCGAGTCCTGGCGCACCATCCGGCGCAGCAGGAGCGGGGAGGCTGCGGTGAGCGAGGAGATTGGCGGCGCCAAGCTGGGAGCGATCTTCCAGAAGTTGCCGATGAAGACGCACTTCCATCGCTCCGGCATCCATACTTCCGCCCTCTTCCCCTTCGGCATCGGGGCCATTGTAGGGTTTATGGCGGCCCTGCTGGGCGTGGGCGGCGGCTTCATCATGGTGCCGGCCATGATTTATATCATCGGCATGCCTACCATCGCCGCCATCGGCACGGATCTCTTTCAAATCGTTCTCACCTCCGCCAATGTTACCTTGCAGCAAGCCTGGGTGAACAAGACTGTGGACCTGCTGCTGGCCTTAACTCTGCTTTTCGGCTCCACCATCGGGGCTCAGTTCGGGGCCATCGCCGGGCGTAAGCTCAAGGGCGAGCAAATCCGCATCCTCTTGGCCGGCATCGTCTTGATCCTGGCCGTGAAGATCTTCTTAGACCTGGTCCTCACTCCCAGCGATCTGGTGAGTCTGGCCCCGGCCAAGGGAGGGGGACACTAAGATGAAGCGGATATTGACGTTCCTGGTGGCGTTCTTTCTGGCCAGCTCAGGCCTGGGTCTGGCCCAGACCGCGGCCGCGGCGGACCAGCAAAAGGTAGTGACCTCGGCCTCCAAGCACCTCATTGAGATCGGCCTGTCATACCATGGTGAACAGATCCACTTTTTCGGGGTTAGTCCGGTCCGCGACTGTGACCTGATCGTCCGGCTCACCGCGGAAAAGAGCGAAGAAGTGAAGCTTTCCATGAAGGGCAGGGTGGGGCCTTTCTGGATGGCGGTGAAGCAATACGAAGTCACCGACGCGCCCTTTATGTACAAGATCCACAGCACCAAACCCATCGAGCAGATAGTCTCTCCGGAGACTGCCCAAGAACTGGAACTGGGCTACGCGGCAGTGCAGAAAAAGATGAAACTGCACCTGGTCCGCGGTGACGCCGCTCCCGAAGATGCCGACCTGGTCTTCAAGGGGCTGGTAAAAATCAAGGAAGAAGCCAATCTCTATAACATCGTCTCCGACCCCGCTCGCCTGGAGATCGCCGAAGGCCGGCTCTACAAACATTATTTCCGTTTTCCCCCCGCGGCCACCGAAGGCAGTTATATAGTAGAGTCCTTCGCCTTCAAGGATAAGCAACTGGTGGGTTACGGCAAGGACGTCATTCTGATCAAGAAGGTGGGCCTGGAACACTGGCTGACCGATATATCCCAGAACTACCCTCTACTATTCGGCATCATGGCGGTGATCATCGCCCTGGGCGTCGGCTTATTGGTGGGGATGATCTTCAAGAAAGGAGGGCACCATTAATGGCCGAAGCAAACGGCAAACCGATCGTAGTGGCGGTGGACGGCTCCGCCCCGGGCTGGGAGGCCATGGAAACCGCCCTCTCTCTGGCGTCCCTTTTGAACCGGCCGGTGGATGTCATGACCGTGCTGCAACACCGCAAGTCAGGCTATTTCGCCTTTATTGACCGGCATCTGGAAGAAGAACAGCAGGCGTACGCTCGGAAAATTTTGGATGAAGCGGTTCAAAAGGGGGCGACGGCCGGAGTGGAGGTGCGCCCCCACTTGCTGGAGGGTGAACAGGATGTCTCGGAAATCATCCTGTCTTTCTTGGAAGGCGCGGGCCCGGTGAAGTTCCTGGTCCTGGGCAGCCACGGCCACAGCTTTGTCAGCCGGCACATCATCGGCTCGGTCACCGAACGGGTGATCCGGGAGGTGGCCCACCGCGGCCTGCCGGTACCGGTCCTGGTGGTGCCGGCCTCCGTCGCGGCCGAGGCCCAGGTGAAGCAGTAGTCAGTGGCCAGTAGTCAGTAAAATCTTTCTCCAAATTAAATGGGGAACCGGGCAAAGGCTGGGTTCCCCATTTTTTATTGCCCAGAGCTGGCATAGGCTTTCCAGCCTGTGCTGATGAAAAGGATTTATTCCAAGAGAAAAAAATGTAGCCCCAGGCTTCAGCCTGCGACGGCGTTTTGTAGGGGCGGACCCAAGTGTCCGCCCTTCCCCGCCCAGTGCCAGCCGCAAAAAAGGGCGTGACCGCATCACGCCCAAAATATTTTCCAAGCATTTGTGCATCCTACGCACCACTTTTGCGGCTTAACCTAAGCCGCGGGCCTCATTGGCCTCAGCAACCGCCGCGGCCGAAGAGTACGATCACGAAAATGATCATTGCGATAAACAAGCCTGCTTCCATTGATTCAATCCTTTGGCTGGAAATTTTTAGTTGGTAGCGCAGGCTTCCAGCCTGTGCCTTTCGGTGCGCAGTGCGCACCCTACACGGCCCGCCCTGCCAAACTTATCTGCCGTTGGCCTGTTTCGCCGCGGCCACCGGCTCCGGTCTATCTTCCCCGGCTCTCAGGATAAAGGCCTCGATAAAACCGTCCAAATCGCCGTCCAACACCGCGTTGACATTGCCGGCCTCGTACTTGGTGCGGTGATCTTTGATCAGTTGATAAGGCTGCATGATGTAGGAGCGGATCTGGCTGCCCCAGGCGATCTCCTTTTGGGATTCCTGCATCTCCTGTTTCTTCTCTTCCCGCTTGCGCCGCTCCAGGTCATAGAGGCGCGCCCGCAGCACCTTCATGGCCAACTCCCGGTTGCGGTGCTGGGAGCGCTCCGTCTGGGATGAGACCACGATGCCCGTGGGCAGGTGGGTAAGGCGCACCGCCGACGAGGTCTTGTTGACGTGCTGGCCGCCGGGGCCGCTGGCCCGGAAGGTGTCGATGCGCAGGTCCTTTTCCTGGATATCGATCTGGATGCGGTCGTCGATTTCAGGCAGCACCTGCACCGCGGCAAAAGAGGTGTGGCGGCGGCCGCTGGCATCGAAGGGCGATATGCGCACCAGACGGTGAATCCCCGTCTCTGCCTTTAGATAGCCGAAGGCATAGGGTCCGGAAACGGTGAAGGTGACGCTTTTGACCCCGGCTTCATCCCCGGGCAGGAGGTCAATGGTTTCAGACTTGAAGCCGTGGCGTTCGGCGTAGCGCAGATACATGCGCAGCAGAATCTCGGTCCAATCCTGGGCCTCGGTGCCGCCGGCGCCGGCGTGGATGGTGACGATGGCGTTGAGCTGGTCTTCCTCTGCCCCCAGCAGCAGCTTGAGCTCCCAATCCCGGAAGGTTTCTTCCAGTTTGGCCAGCTCCCCCGCCACTTCCTTGAGGGCCTTATGGTCTTCCTCTTCCATCGCCAGGTCCAGGAGCACCTCGAGGTCCTCCACCTGGCCTTCTTTCTGGGTCCAATCCGCCAGGGCCTGGAGCAGAGCCCCCCGTTCCTTGAGGATCTCGGCGGCCCGGGCCTGGTCGTCCCAGAACTCCGTGGCCGCCATCAACTCTTCCAGATGCCGCAGTCTTACCTGTTTGCCCTCCAGATCAAAGATGACCTCGAAGGACTTCCAACCTGTCATTAAATTCTTTTATTTTCGCCCGGATTTCCAAGACGTCGGGTAACATGGCCGCCTCCAATAGTATGACTTTACAATGTCAGGGGATAATGAAAAACTGAGGATAGATCAGCATGAAAAGTGGCCGCCGGCAGCAGCCGGCGTTTCCCCCAATAATCTCTATTGATTTTATCAGAAAATTGCGCAACTGGAAACCAGCGCCGTGTGAATGCTCAACTCCAGATTAAAGCCCCTCCCAACACCGCGGCCTCGAGGATCTCATTGGCCGCGCCCAGGACATCCCCGGTGACTCCGCCCAGACTTTTGCGAAAGTAGCGGCTTCCCAGCCAGACCAGGGCCCCGGCAATGGCCCAGAGCCCCAAACCTTTGAAGCCCAGCAACAGCACGGCCAGGATGGCGGCACTGATACTCGCCCCGGCCGCCACTCGCGGACTCACCCCGGTGGTCATGGCCTGCCCCAGGCCGCCTTCGGGGCGGGCGTAGTCGGAGAGATAGGCCAGATAGACCATGCCCCAGCGGCTCAAAACCGGAAACAGAATAAATTCATACCGCCAGCCTCGATCCGCCGCGGCCAGAAAAAAAACGAATTTCAGTAGCAGCACCAGGATTAAGGCCAAGACCCCGAAGGTCCCCACCCGGGAGTCTTTCATGATGCGCCGCCTCGTCTCGGGGTCGTGGCCGCCGCCCAGGCCGTCCATGGTGTCGGCCAGTCCGTCCAGGTGGAGACCGCCGGTAATCCAGACATTGAGGGAAACCAGTAAGGCCGCGGCCGCTGGAATCGGCAGCACCTTCAGCAAGAGGGACCAACTCCCCAGGAAAATCAAGCCCAGGATTCCCCCCACCCAGGGAAACCAGAACAAGGAGCGAGCCAGGTCCTCCGGCCCGGCTACCACCGGCCGGGGCCAGGGGATCTTGGTTAAGAAGGTGAGAGCTAAGGGGAAAGTTACGCGCATTATAAGCTTTTAAGTCAGTAATCAGTCATCAGTCATCGACGGCAAGTTGGGTCCCGATTTTACTGATCATTAATCACTGGCCACTTTCTTTTTCCGATACCCCGGCTTCAGCGAAGGTCGCCATTTCCCGATAAATCCGGACTCCGGCCTCCAGCAGCATCATACCCAGGGCGGCGCCGGTCCCTTCCCCCAGGCGCATATTCAGGTTCAGCAAAGGCTTGAGCTTCAGGAAATCCAGCACCGTCTGGTGTCCCGGCTCCACCGAACGGTGGGCGGCGATGAGATAATCGCCCGCCGCCGGCGCCAGGGCCGTGGCCACCAGTGCGCCCGCGGTGGCGATGAAGCCATCCAGCATTAAGGGTCTCCGGGCCGCGGCGCAGCCGAGGATGAGCCCGGCAATCCCGGCGATCTCCAACCCGCCCACTGCGGCCAGGGCGCCCAAAGGATCCTTGGCATCCGGCTGGTGCAGAGAAATGGCCCGGTTGATCACGGCAATCTTATGTTGCCAGACCTTGTCGTCGATGCCGGTGCCCCGGCCCGTTACCACACTCACCGGCCGGCCGGTGAATACCGCCGATAAGGCCGCGGCCGGCGTGCTGTTGCCGATGCCCATGTCTCCGGCGGCAACCACGTCAACCCCCGCGGCGGTGGCGGCTTCAGCCCGCTCCACTCCCACCAGGAGGCCCTTGAGCGCTTCCTCCCGCGTCAGGGCCGGCTCCTGGGCCATATTGCGGGAACCATAGGCTATCTTGCGGGCAATAAGCTCCGGGACTTCCGGAAAATCGTGGTTGACGCCGATATCCACCACTTCCACCCGGGCCTTCGCCTGCCGGGCCAGAACGTTGATGCCGGCGCCGCCCTGGAGAAAATTATGCACCATCTGAAAGGTGACGTCTTGCGGGAAGGCGCTCACTCCTTCGGCCACCACCCCGTGATCGGCGGCAAACACCACCACCCACTTGCTCTGCAAATTCGGCATGAGGTCCTGGCGAATGGCCACGTAGCGCGCCGCCAGCTCTTCCAGCCTCCCTAAGCTGCCCTGGGGCTTGGTCAGGAAATCCAAGCGCTCCTGGGCCCGGGCCAAATAAACGGGGTCAATCGGTTCAATCTGGGCGATTATCTGGGATAATTCTTTCATCATGGCTAAAATACCTTTTAATCCGCGGTTTTTGCTTTATTGAACGCGTCTTGGCGTGAGATATTTTCTGTTAACAAGCGCCAGGGGGTTATTTCCCCTTCAAGGTCAGCGGCAGCCCAGCCACCACCAGGACCACCAGGTCCGCGGCCTTTGCCAACTGCTGGTGCAGCCAACCCAACCAATCCCGGTATTGGCGGGACAGCGGGCTTTCCGGCACGATCCCCAGGCCCACTTCGTTGCTGATGCAGATTGTGGGGGTCGTGATTCGATCCAGAACCGCCAGCAGCCGCAGCGCGGCCGTTTTGAATCCCTCTTCCGAAACGTCCTGCCGGAGCATCAGATTGGCCAGCCACATGGTCAGGCAATCCACCAGGATGGTGTTGTAGCGTCCCTGTCCTTCGCTGACCGCGGCAGAAAGGTCCAGAGGTTCCTCCCTGGTTTCCCAGCCCGGCCCCCGTTCGGCCTGATGGGCGTTGATACGAGCCGCCATCTCCTCATCCCGGGCTTCGCCGGTGGCCAAAAAGAGGCGGGGGGCCGGAAAGCGCTCCGCCAGAGAGAGGCCATAGCGGCTCTTGCCGCTGCGGGCGCCCCCCAGGATAAGGGCTACCCGGAAATTTTCAGGCGGTACTCCGCTAGTTTCACTCTTCAAGAGGGCACACATTATGAAAAATTTCACAAATCATCAGAGGAATGTTCCCAAAAATATAGCCATTAATGTTACCTTAAATGCCGCCTTCTGCCAAGGGACGGCGTCCTTTAGTTCGATGCCCAAGACTTTTCAGCCGGGATTCTTTGAAAAAATTCTGGTAAAGCGGGGCCCAGGCTTTTCAGCCCGCGTTGCTTCTGGCAAAGCGCGCGCCTCAGCGCCTGCCGGGACCGGTTTTTTGCTTTCCCATTGACCCGGTTCGGCAAATTTGAAATGATAACCTGAAGCGCCCCGGTGAACAAAAGCTTACACCTCGAATGATACCTTATCACCATAACCGCCCGGCGTCCAGGAAAAGGCTCGACTGGCAGTAAGGGCGCAGCTTGCTGTGCCCGTATTCTTTGCATCTTACGCTTTGGCGTTCGATTCTCATTTTTTGTGGGAGAAAACTTATGTCCCGAGAACATCTGACCCAGGGGTTGATCCAGGTTTACACCGGCGACGGCAAAGGCAAGACCACCTGCGCCCTGGGTTTGGCCTTGCGGGCCATCGGCCAGGGATTTCAGGTATTCATGGTGCAGTTCATGAAGGGCTGGGGCACTGGCGAGGCCCAGATCGCGGCCCAGCGCCTGGCCCCGGACTTCACCCTGCGCCATTTTGGGCGTCCTGTTCTGGTCAATCTGAAGAACCCCGATCCCGAAGATCTAGCCCTGATCCGCGAGGCCTGGGACCTGGCCCGGCAGGTGCTCTCTGCTGGCGAGCACGATCTGGTGATCCTGGATGAAATCAATGTGGCCTTGGCCTTCAACCTCCTCCCCCCGGAGGAAGTGCTGGAAGCCCTTCGTCAGCGACCCGCCGGGATAGAAGTGGTTCTCACCGGCCGCCAGGCCCCCCCGGATCTCATCGAAATGGCGGACCTGGTGACGGAAATGCGCCCTATCAAGCACTATTTCGAAGCCGGGGTCCCCGCCCGCCGCGGCATTGAATGGTAGGCCAGGTTCCCAGTTGCCAGTTCCCGGCACCCAGTTTTTTGCGCCTTCATCACGGAACCAGGAACTGGGAGAACTTCTTCTGAGCAATGAACAGAAAACTCTCTAAAATCCTCGCCAATATTGGTTTGATCCTTGCCAGCTTCCTGGCGGTCCTGGTCCTGTTGGAAATAACGTTGCATTTTACCTCTTACCACAACCTGCTGCTTCGGGACAAGCAGGTTCGTTATTATTACCGGGCCGACGCCGCCAGGGGCTATGATATCCGCCCCAATGCCGGTAAAATCCGCACCTCTGTGGACAGCAATTCAGTAAATTATGAGATCTGGTCCAACGAACTCGGCTGCTTCGATGAGCCGTATCGGGGGGAAAAGAATTTTATTCTGCTGGTGGGCGACAGCTTTACCCACAGCTATGCCCCGTTTGAGGACAAGTGGGGGACTCGCATTGAGAAACTCTTAAGCTATCGCGTGCTAAAGTGTGGGGTCAATGGATACGGCACCAAACAGGAGCTTTTGAAGGCACAGGATATCATCGCAAGGATTCAGCAAAACCCGCGCCTGATTATTGTGGGCTATTTCTGGAACGATTTACTTGACGATTTCGCCTTTCCCAGCCTGACTGTAGTAGACGGATTCCTGGTGCAATCCACACCGTATAAGGACCCAAAAACCGGCCGGCTTCACGGTCTGGAATCCTTCGAAGGGCCTTATTCTTATTGGGATTTACTTACCGGGCGCCATCCCCTGGGCCTCAGAAAGATGCTCAATTATTACCTCGATCAGCACCTGATTCTCCCTAATTTGGCCAACATTGCCGCAGCCGGAATATTTCCCCCCAAAAATTCTTATACCAACCCGCTTGATTTTCCGGTTTTTTCCCAACCATCCTGGATAACTCAAGCCTGGGCCATTCATGAAGACAACCTGAAAGCTTTCCGGGAGCTGGCGGCGGCCCGGGGAGCAGAACTTTTAATCGTAATCATCCCCACCAACACCCAGGTCTATTCCTTTCTTACTGAAGGCAGAAAAATCGACCTGGAGCGGCCTAACCGCATCTTGGGGGATTTCCTTCGAAAAGAAGGAATTCAGTTTATCGACCTTTTGCCGTTCTTCCGAAAGTATGCCGACCAGACGCCCCGAAGGTATCTGGACTCGAACCAAGACCTCTATTGGCGGGCCAACTCTCATTTCAGCCTCAAAGGCGAGCGCCTGGCCAGCCTGCTGGTTTCCCGCTATATTTTAGAAAATAACCTACTACAGGTGCCGGATCGGGATAAAAAACTCGGGGAGTTTAAGGATAAATTAGGCAACTTTCATTAACAAGCCTGTAAGGCGGGATGCGCTTGGCTTTCCCGCCCTACAGCAAAATTTATCATTTCCACACTCCATCAATCGCGGTCTGACACTTGGGACACTTGCCGTCCTGGAGATTATAGCGCCGAATAGTATAGCCCAGCCGTTCGATAAGCAGTTCCTGGCAGCTATGGCAGTAAGTGTTCTCACCGCCTTCTCCGGGGATATTGCCGGTGTAGACATAGCGCAGCCCGGCCTTCAGCCCGATCTCTCTGGCCCGGCGCAAGGTGGCTACCGGGGTGGCGGGCCGGTCCATCATCTTGAAGGTGGGATGGAAGGCGGTGACGTGCCAGGGAATGTCTATTCCCACGCCCTTGATGAACTGGGCGATGTCGGTGAGTTCCTCCGTTGAATCATTATGGCCGGGGATGACCAGGGTGGTGACTTCGAGCCAAATACCGAGCTTCTTGAGGCGTATAATGGTGTCCAATACCGGCTGTAGCCGGGCCTTGCAGACCTTGCGGTAAAAATCGTCCCGCATGCTTTTCAAATCGACGTTGTCGCCGTCGCAGAATTCCGCCAGGGCCGCGGCCGAGGCCTCGGTCATGAAGCCGTTGGACACGAAGACGTTTTTCAGCCCCTGCTCATGGGCCAGCTTGCCCACGTCCTGGGCGTACTCCATGAAGATGGTGGGTTCGGTATAAGTATAGGAAATGCTGGCCGAATGGGAGGCCAGGGCATAAGCCACGATGGATTCCGGGTCGCGTTCATCCCCCCGGATCAGGCCGCCGTGCACCCGGGGATATTGGGAAATGTCGTAGTTCTGGCAGTGCAGGCACATGAAATTGCAGCCCACCGTGGCAATGGAATAGGAGCGGGTGCCTGGCAGGAAGTGAAACA
>JAMCQY010000140.1 GCA_023381945.1 Deltaproteobacteria bacterium | reverse complement strand
CGTCTGTTCGCCTACTTGGATGACCTGATGGATACCCTGGCAGAGGTTTTGATCAATCTGACCCCAAGCCGGTTCATGGAGCTTTGCCAGTGCTCTTATTTGTTGCAATAGAAAGCGAAAATGGTATAAGGAGGACCGGCCTATGCCAACCAACAAGCCATTGGAAGGCAAACAAATCGCTATTCTGGCGGAAGATCTCTATGAAGACCTGGAGTTGTGGTATCCCCTGCTGCGGCTGCGGGAGGCCGGAGCTAAGACCGTGGTGGTGGGTCCCGGGCCTGCAAAAACCCACGCCAGCAAGCACGGCTATGAGGTGGCGGTGGATAAGGTCGTGAAAGATGTCACCGCCGCCGACTTCGATGCCATCGTTATCCCCGGGGGTTATGCCCCGGACCGCATGCGCCGCCATCCCGCCATGGTGGCCCTGGTCCGGCAGGCTGTCCAAAGCAAGAAGGTGGTGGCCGCCATCTGCCACGCCCCCTGGATGCTGGCCTCCGCCGAAGTGCTCCAGGGCCGGACCGTCACCGGCTTTTTTTCCATCAAAGACGATCTGGTCCATGCCGGGGCCAACTATAAGGATGCCGAAGTGGTGGTGGACGGCAACCTCATCACTTCCCGGCAGCCCGCCGATCTGCCGGCCTTTTGCCGCGCCATCATTGCCGCCTTGGCCGGCTGATTACCTGGCCTCACCTGCCGAATAGCGCTCCCAAATCCGCCCATACCGGGACAGGCTATGGGACAGCCTGTCGTCCGCCTTGGGCTGCTTGCCTGTCTTTTCTAATTTTTCCAATATGATATCCAATCGTCTCGGCTGGCCTTGATTTTGCTCTTCGTAGCCCTGCGAAGAGGCACAGTCATTGCCTCCATGGGCTTTTAAAATTGGTGGCAGCTCTGCTGCAACTAGGAGCCAGGAGATGTTGGTTAGCAGCCGGACCAGGTACCGCGCCGGTTGCCAAGGATGGCTGACCCCCATGGTGGAAGAGAGGCTGGATCGAGCCTTAGTGGCCGGCCTCTTGCTCGAGGTATTTCTGGAGGCCCCGGCCGTGCCGGTCGACCCCCAGATCCGCAGTCGAGACATTAAATCCAGATTGACTTATGCCATGGTGAAGCACCTGGCCGGCCGCGTCACCCTGGACCGTTTCCGCACTCTGATGCAGCGGCTGGACGATTGGTTTCCCTACTATTATCCCCTGATGCCGCCTTTGCCGAAGTCAGAGCCTGAGAAGGAGCGCCCTGCCAGTAAGACCGCGGCGAACGTCGGCCCCATCCCTCCCTCCCTGGTGCGCCAAGATCACTTTAAAGAATGGCTGGAAAAGGCCGCGCCCGAGATCCTGCCCCGGCGGCCCCAAGGCAAACTCCAGGCAAAGGGATTGGAAGATTTTTTGCAGCTGGCTCAGGGCAGTTGGTTCCGGCTGAAGGATCTGGCCCGGCACTTCGGCATCGACCGTAAGACGGCCTGGGAATATGTGCAAAAGCTCCAGGAAGCCGGACTACTTATTCACAACCATGGGCGTTCCGCCGCGGTGCGTTACCGCCTGGCGGATCATTTCCTCAAGGTTAAGCTGACCAGCCTGGAGCAGGAAGTGGCCCTGGCGCTAACGGGTTGGCCCGCGCCAGCGGCGGCGCAGGTGACCCAAGGCTTGGCTTCCACCGCCGGCGAGCCCTTTTGGGAGGAGCATTGGCCAATCTCCCCGGCCGGACAACAGCGGCAGGAGATCATCGCCTCCCTAAACCGGGCCGGCCTCCTGGAGGTGGTCTGTCAGTCGGGAGAGAGACGAATGCTGCGTTTGCCCCGGCGCTGGCTAGCTTTGACAAAGTAACAAATCATACCTAACTTTTCTGCGAGGAGATCTAATATGTTTAAAGCATTTAAGGAATTCGCCATGCGGGGCAATGTCGTGGATATGGCCGTGGGCATCATAATTGGGGCAGCCTTCGGCACCGTCGTCAAATCCCTGGTATCGGATATTATTATGCCGCCCATCGGGCTGCTTTTGGGTAATGTCGATTTTGCCAACCTCTTTATTTTGCTGAAACCCGGCAACCCGCCAGGCCCCTATCTGGCGGTGGCCGAAGCACAAAAAGCCGGCGCCGTCACGATCAATTATGGAGCGTTCATCAACAACATTATCAGTTTCGTCACCGTCGCCTTTGCAGTCTTTCTCCTGATCCGCGGCCTCAACCGGATGAAGCAGCCGGAAGCGCCGGCCGGAGCGGTCACCAAAGAGTGCCCCTACTGCCTCTCCACGATCCCTATTAAGGCCATTCGTTGCGCTCACTGTACTTCAGAGCTAAAAGCCGAGTAATATAAAATTACGCTCCAAGTTCTCTTCCCCTGGAAAATCGTCAGCCGGCCTGGTGACGGTCGGTCTGGCTTCTAAAGAAGACGTGCCGTTGATTGATCCTGCCGCGAGGCCACTCTGCCGCTATATTCCCATTGACCCCTGATGTATGTTTGTGATACTTTTTTTGAATGTTCATCAGGAGGTATACAACGACCCCATGATTCGCGACATCGAACACGAAACCTTGCCCCGGGAAGGCCTGGAGGCCATACAACTTAGACGCTTGCAGGCGGTGGTGGAACGCGTCTACCACCTGGTGCCCTTCTATCACCGCCGCATGGATGAAATAGGAGTCAAGCCGGGAGATATCCGCAGCCTGAGCGACCTTAAGCTGCTGCCTTTCACCACCAAGCAGGACTTGCGGGACAACTACCCCTTCGGCATGTTCGCCGCCCCCATGGACCAGATCGTGCGGATTCACGCCAGTTCCGGCACCACCGGCAAACCCACGCCAGTGGCTTACACCCAGCGGGACCTGGAGACCTGGGCCGAGCTCATGGCCCGGACCTTAACCGCCGGCGGGGCCCACCGGGGCGATATTGTCCATGTGGCTTACGGCTACGGCCTGTTCACCGGCGGCCTGGGGGCTCATTATGGCGCCGAGCGCCTGGGAGCCGCAGTGATTCCGGTCTCCGGCGGCCAGACCCGCCGCCAGATCATGCTCATCCAGGACTTCGGTCCCACGGTGCTCTGCTGCACCCCCTCCTTCGCCCTCTACCTGGCGGAGGTGGGCCAGGAAATGGGAGTGGATTTTGCCCAAACCAAGCTCCGGGTGGGCATCTTCGGCGCCGAACCCTGGACCGAAGGCATGCGTGTCGAGATCGAAAAGCGCCTCCACCTGGACGCCCTGGATATCTACGGCCTGTCCGAAATCCTGGGGCCCGGGGTGGCCATCGAATGCCTCGAGGCCAAGAGCGGCCTGCACATTTTCGAGGACCACTTCCTGCCGGAAATCATTAACCCAACCACCTTGGAAGCCGAACCCGCAGGAGCGACAGGGGAACTGGTCATCACCACCCTCACCAAAGAGGCCTTCCCGCTGCTGCGCTACCGCACTCGGGACATCACTTCGCTAAACTACGCACCCTGCCAGTGCGGCCGCACCATTGCCCGCATCAGCCGCTTCCAAGGCCGCAGCGATGATATGCTGATCATCCGGGGGGTCAACGTCTTCCCGTCCCAGATCGAGTCGGTGCTCATGGAGACTCCGGGGGTGGCGCCGCATTACCAGCTCATTGTCGACCGGGAGGGGCAGCTCGACACCCTGGAAGTCCAGGTGGAAGTGGACGAAGCCACTTTCTCCG
>JAMCQY010000383.1 GCA_023381945.1 Deltaproteobacteria bacterium | reverse complement strand
GCTTAAAGGGGCGCTGACGGGGCGTTTGATCTCCAGCATGATTGATCCCGTTAGGTTTCTTGTGAAGAATTTCTTTAACTCCCGACTTTTTTAATCCCATTCAGCATCAGTGTCAAGCATTTTTTGAGTTTGGAGTTTTGAGTTTGGAGTTTTTGGATTAACCTGGTGAAATATAGCGCAAAGTTGTGGTCAATGCAGACCAAGGAAAGAGTTTGGTGGGGCAGCTCTCAATGGCTCTCAATGGCTGTCAGTTGGCTATATCACTGGCTACTGACTACTGGCAACTTACCACTGATTATTTTAGAATCCCAGTCGCCGAAAAACCCACAATAGTGAGACACCCAATATTGTGGTTACCAGGGTTACCGGGATTCCGGCCAGCAGAAAATCACGGAATCTCAGCGGGGCATGGTGCTGAGCGCCCTGGGCCACAATGACATTGGCGACGCTGCCGAAGAGGGTAAGGTTGCCAGCAAAGGTGCTGGTCAGGGCCAAAAGGAGCCAGACAAACATGGGGTCGCTCATCTGCCTGACCCAATGGCTGACGATGATCACCAGCGGCACATTGGAAACCAGGTTGCTCCCCAGTACCGTGGCGGTACTGAACAGTGCGATAGTTTTCAAGCCAACCTGAGTTCCCAGATAATCTATCCATCTTCCCAAAAGATAGCCTTCCGCTTTGACAAAGCCCGCTACTACCACGAACAGGCCGGCAAAGAACAGCAACAGGGACCAATCCACCTTTTCCAGGGCCTCACGCGGTGGACGGTTGGCCCAGACCAGCAGCAAAGCCGCGGCACTGACGGAAGAGACGTCCAGAGGCGCGCCCAGCAAAAAGGCGCTAATCAGGCCGCCGAAGATGAATACCGATTTGGCTGCCAGGGGATATTGGACCGAATTCTTCAGATCGGTTAGCTGACATTGCATCATGGCCGGCTGCAGAGAGCGCCGGTAAATCAGGGATAATAACAGCCAATCGGCCGCCAGGGCCACCAGGCCGATGGGTACCATATGCAGGGCGAAACCGGCCCAGGTCCAACCGGAGGCCTCGCCGATGATAATATTTTGGGGATTGCCGGTGAGGGTCATGACGCTGCCGATATTGGCGCTGGTGGCCAGGGCCAGCAGAAACGGGGCGGGCCGGAGTCCGGCCTGGGTAGTCATCTGCAGCAACAGCGGCGTCCCCAACAGACAGACGGTATCGTTTAGCATCAGCGCCGAGCCGAGGCCCGAGGTAAAGACTACCACGGCCAGCAATTCTCGGGGGCTGCTGCAGCGATTCAGAACCCTGAAGGCCAGCCAGGTGGGCAGGCCGCTTTGCATCAACACCGTGAGCAAAATCATCAAGCCGAAAAGGATGGCCAGGGTGCCAAAATCAATGGCTCTATAGGCTTCGCCCCGGCTGAGCGAGCCGCTGACCACCATCAAGACCGCGCCAAGCAGGGTGGCGGTGGGGCGGTCCAGCTTGCGCGGGCTGTTTTCTCCCAGGGAGACCAGGACATAGGTTAATAAAAAGATGAAAGTAGCCGGATTCATTGCTTGTTCCGGCGTCCCCGGCCGAAAGCCAGGCTCCCCAAAACCTTCAGCCAGGCGCCGCCTTCCCGCAGGGCCATCTGGGCAAGCCAAAGATAGCGGCGCTGCCGCCAGTAATGGCGGAGCAGGCCCCGGGCGGCCAGAGGGTGGACCGTGATGCCGTGCCGGGCGAAGCGTCGCCGGAAGAGGTAATGGGCCCGGCGGATATGCAGGCTGTCGCTCACCAGCCCCACCGCTTTGACTTCCGGGCCTTGCACCAGAGGCAGGGTGTTGGCAGCCGAGGCCGCGGTGTTGTGGCTGGCTTCCTCCAGGACCAGGCAGTCCGCCAACCGGTGTCGGGCGTCTATGCCCCAATTTTTCTGGGTCCAGTCGAGAGACCAGGCGGCCATGGCTTGGGCCTCCGAAGTGGCGGTGCCCGGCCGTCTGGCGCCAGTGAGCAGGATGCGGCAGCCGGGATGGTGCTCCCGCCAGAGCTGCAAGGCGTGGCGCAGGCGGAGCTGCGCCACCCGTCCGGGCTCTCCCCGGGGATTGAGGCGGGCCCCCAAGACGATCAGGGCGGCCAGGGGCGGGCGGGTGCCGGAGCCGTTCATGGCGGGAGTGATTAAAACCCTAGTTTATGCAGCCACAAGACAGTGGCCGAAGCCACCAGACAATAGATGCCGAAAAACTGCCAGCGGCCTTGCTCTAGCCAGCGGGAGAGCCAGCGCAGGGCCAGCAGGCCGGCCAGGCAACTGAACACCATGCCCAGGAGGCTGGGCAAAAAGAGGCTGAAAATGCCAGCCCCCTGGGCGGCAGACACTGCCTGGGCCTTCCATAATCGCATGACTTCCCGCAATATAACCGGTGGCGTCAGCACCACGGCCAGAGCGAAGCTGAATTCCTCCACCCGCTCCTTATTGATTCCCAGGATCAACCCGGCGGAAATGGTGGCGCCGGACCGGGAAAATCCCCGAAAGGGCAGACAAAGGCCCTGCACCGCGCCGATCAGGGCAGAGCCTTGCAAGGCCTGGCGGCCAGGGTGCTCCGGGCGCTCGGCCCGCATGCCGGCATAAATGATCAACAGGCCCACCACCCCCAGGGAGACGCCAATCAGGGCCAGGTTGCCGAAGATCAGTTCAATTTCGGCATGCGGCACATTCCTGAGCGCGACTTTCTCGATCACGAATTTCAGAGCCAGGCCGATAATACCGGTGATCACCGTAGCCACGGCCACCCGCTGGGCGAAATTCCACGATTCCCGGCGGGACGAGAAATAGTTTTCCCGCCAGGAACGCCAGAAATAGAGAATCACCGCCACCATCGTGCCGGTGTGCAGCATCACCAGCAGCATGGTCATTTCCGGCCGGGTAGGGTCGAGACCCAGCAATTTCTCCGCCACGATGACGTGCGCCGAACTGGAGACCGGCAGCAGTTCTGCCGCGCCTTGTACCAATGCCAATAATAGAATTTGAAAAATTGACATATCCTGAATCCATCACCCCGGCCCGGGCCAGCCCGAACCGCCTTTTGATTAATTCAGCCCTTAAAAAGTCCACAAAATATACTAGGCACCATAAAGCTACAAGACAACCTGGTTTCAATAAAGCAGAATTCAATTTTCTTTTGTAGGGGCGGACCCATGTGTCGGCCCAATTTTAGGCGCACACGTACATACCCGCAGCAATCCTTAACCATTTTGCCCTTTCCCCTTTTTCCCTCTATTTCTTTGTTTCCGCAGGGCCCGGGCCCCGGCCTTCCAGGCCGGTTCCTCATGCTTGCCGCGGCGCCGCGGCGGCTTCTCACCCGCTTTGGCCAGATCCACCAGGAAAGTTCCGGGAGTGGGCGGAGCCGCAGGCGCCTTGGGAATTTTCGGTTTTTCCTCCTGAATCAGGGGCGCGGGCAGTTGCAGAAAGTCGCGGGGAATGCTCTGAGTCAGAAAAAAGTCCTCGCCGTAACCGGTAAATTCGCTACCCTGCCGGGCGGCCGCCTGGGCCTGGATGGTGACCATAATGGGGTCCTGGGCCCGGCGCTTACCCAACTTCAGGGCGATATCTTTACTGCGCGCCAGCATCAGTTCGCCGCCGCCCGGGGGCCTGAGGCCCTCCTGCCAGACCCGCTCGTGGGCCTTGGGCGGAAT
>JAMCQY010000104.1 GCA_023381945.1 Deltaproteobacteria bacterium | reverse complement strand
CGGGCTCCCCGGATAACGATCTTGCTGGTGGACATATAGTCGCTTAAGGCCGAAGAAGGGAGATCACGCGGAGAGCACGGCAGCTACAGCCGGCTTGGGCGCCGCTGCCGGCTGTTCTTTGGGTTTGGGCTTGCGGCCCCGTTTCTTCTTAATCTCGCAGGGCACAAATTTGATCCCTTGAGCCCGGCCGGCCCCGCCGGCCCACAGCAAGGGGCCCTTGCCCAGCTGCCGGATGATTTCGGCCAGGGTGCAATCTAAGTATTTGGCTGGAATTACCGTGACTTCCAATTTAAGCCCATTTTTAGGGCGTTCTTTTCCTTTGGGCATGAAAACGTTCCTTGGGTTTCTAATAGACACAAGAAGGGGCTCACAAGCATGAGGTCAGCAGATGACTGGCAGCGTTTCCTAAATAAGTCTCCCCAATGTTTAACTGTAACTCGCGGCGGGGTATTTTGCCACAATTTTTGTAACTTTGCTGCCCGGCAGAAGCTGAGTTTCTGCGAGCCTATTCTATCTATCGGCATGAAGCCCGGCCCGAATTAAAATCCTTGGAGTAGGGACAGTCTGTCGTTGACAGGGCAGAATAAGGCATTATGGTTTTATTATCTATGGCTGAATCAGTCTTTGCCTCAAAGGGAGGCAATAAAATATCTTCAGATCATCAAGAAGTAAAAGGCAACAATCCATCTCACCAGGAGGTGTACAGATGAAAAGATTGGGCATTTTATTTCTCGCGGCTATATTGGGGTTAGTGCTTGCTTGCGGTAAGCAGGAAGAGAAGGAGCCGGCCAAGCCAGCGGCCCCACCGGCACAGGGCGAGAAAGTAGCGCCCCAGGCCCCGCCGGCGACGCCTGCGCCCTCTGCCCCAGAGCAACCGAAGCCGGAGCACCCGAAGCCGGAGCAAACGAAGTAATATCCCTGCTTCTCCGGCGAAGTGAACCAAGTAAGGAATTTATATGAGCTGGCGAATGCTAATGTCAGCGATGGCGGTAGTTTGTCTTATCTTGACGGGATGCGGGCAGAAAGAGGGGCAAGACGCTCCAGGCGCGTCTGCCCCGGCCGTACGCAATTCGGCGCCAACCGCCGAGATTCAGGCAGGCATCGAGAGGCATATCGAGGAACAGGTCCGCCTGGGTGAAGGGTATTTTAAACTTCCCTACCGCAATCAGGAACTCCATCTCAAGCTGGTCCGGGTCCACACCGAATACCTGTCGAAACTGGGTCCTGGCCGCTATTTCGCCTGCGTGGACCTGGCTGACACCAGCGGCGACGTGTATGACGTCGATTTTTTCATGGCTGGTGAGCCGGGGGCGATGAAGGTCACCGAAACAACCGTCCACAAGCTAAACGGGCAGCCCTTCTACGCCTGGGAGCAAAAAACCGATGGCACCTGGCAGCGCGTCCCTCTGAAAGAAGCTTCAGAAAGCCTCCTTGGTGTCATCAGGGATCGCGACGAATTCGAGTTTCTCTACCAGGCCATCTTACCGGAGATAAGCGATAGCGCCCGCATGTGGCTGCCTCTGGCGGCCGCAAACCAATTCCAGACAGTAGAGGTAAAATCCATCCACGCTCCGGGGAAGCAAAAGATATTGCGGGAGCGTGAATACGGCAACAAAGTCCTTTTCCTCGAACTTGGTCCGGAGGACCGCGGCAAAAAAATCGAAATCCGCTATCAGGTCAAGCGGCTGGAGAAGGCGGCCTATGCGGCGCCGGCCCCTGATCAGGGAAAATACCTTAACCCCGAGCGTCTGGTGCCGAATAATGAGGAATTCCGCCAGATCGCCGAGCAGATCATCAAGGGCAAGAAGGGGGACCTAAGGCGCGCCCGGGCGCTATACGACCACGTCATCGAGCGCATGCGCTACATGAAGTACGGCGAGGGCTGGGGTCAGGGCGACGCGGTCTATGCCTGCAACGCCCGCACCGGCAACTGCACGGATTTCCATTCGTACTTCATTGCCCTGGCCAGGTCAGAGGGCATTCCGGCGCGCTTCGCCATCGGCGCGGCAATCCCTGCGGAACGGAACGAGGGCGGGATAGACGGTTATCACTGCTGGGCGGAGTTCTATGCCGAGGGCAAGTGGTGGCCCGTTGATATCAGCGAAGCCGACAAGTATGCGAATCTGGCCACCTACTGCTTCGGCCACAACCCGGCCAACCGCTTTGAACTGAGCCGCGGCCGCGACCTGGTAGTCGAACCGGGGCCCGCTTCCGGGCCGATAAATTTCCTGGCCTATCCGGTTCTGGAAATAGGCGGTAAGCCTGTAAAGGCCGCGGTAGAATTTTCCTTCAAAAGGAACGACCATCGCGGGTAACTTAGCCAGGCAGGATTAATCGGATTCAGGCGAAAAGCGGTAACCAAGCCAGCCTATTACCTGCTGGACAGTTCCAGGGCCCAGCCGCTTAGAGGGGGTTAATCTTCTCAGGTTCAGCCCGGAAAGGCGGAGCCAGGATGTAGCGCACTTTATTGGCTTTCTCGCCGTTGTGCTCCACCAGGCCCTCGGTGAGCAACAGATTCAGATAAGTCCAGGCGGTCTTTTTATTGACCCGGAAGTGCGCCTCGAAGTCCAGCAGCCGGAACCAGCCGGCGCCGCGCTGGCCGAGAAAGTCGTATAAAGTTTCGGGGGTGATCTTGCGCTTACCTTTCGGGTCCAGGGAGAGACGAGCCAGGGCCTGGCGCAGGGCTTCGCCGTCGATAGTCCCAGGCGCCGCCAGGCTGTCAGCTTCCTGCCGCCGCGGGGCGCCTAACCAGTTAGACGTCTGGTGTTCGAAATAATGCTCCACTTTTTCTTCGATCAGGATCAAGAGGCGATAGAACTGGGACAAGGTGATCTGGCCGGCCAGACGGGTGACCAGGTAATCCTTGGCCTTTTTCCGGACAAAAGAGACCCGCTCCCGGGGGCCGGCGGGCAAATGCGAGGCATCGGTCAGGACTTCGAAGAACATGCCGGCAACCAGGGTGGTGTCCAGACTCGAAGCGGGAGGCCGGGGCATGGCGGGCCTCTCCGCAACCTTAAACATTCCTGCCCCAAGGCTGAAGTCAGCAAAATCATCGGCGAAGTCGGCCAGCTTCTCGGGGGCCAACGAGCTGATCACCTGCTCGGTCAGGGCTCGCACTATCTCCAGACTGCCTTCCCGGTTCATGCCGGAACCCTCCTGAAATTGCCCCGATTATAGGACAGAACCGGGTAGAGGACAAGAGTTTACGGGGGGCGCAGAGCATCCGGCTCCTTGGTTAAATCCCGAATTTCGCCACGCCGGCTACAGCCTGCCCGCCGGACTGGAAAATTTGAAAAGCCTTGCGCTTGACACCCTGTGGGCCAGAACTTACCTTCATATCTAATAATTCCTGTAAAATGGCGAAGTTGTGCTAGGATGGCTCGACATCCGTCTTTTTGGTGGCCGAGGAGATGAGATGGCGGATTTCAATAAAGCGATGCGGTGGCTTATCGCGGGCAGCCTGTTACTGGCGGCGGGCTGCACCAACGGCGGGGAATCCCGGCCGGGGCCAACACCCGGTTATGGCTCTCCTTATTATTATTATGGTCCAGGCGGCAACCCGGAACAGGACCCGGAATTCTGGATAATGTGGCAGAATCAGGAAGGAGGCAGTAGCCCATAAACTGGTAAGAAGAAACGGGAAATATTTCGGCA